>CAIUXE010000084.1 GCA_903902965.1 uncultured Actinomycetes bacterium | reverse complement strand
ATGCGGATCGCAATAGTTACCGAATCATTTCTGCCTCAAATCAACGGTGTCACTAACTCGGTTCTTCGCGTCTTGGAGCACCTAAAGAGTGAAGGACATGAAGCTTTAGTTATAGCGCCAGAGAGTGTTGATGCTCCCCGAGAATACGCCGGTTTTCGAATTAAACGTGTTCCAAGTCTTGAGATGAAAGGTTTGATTCCACTTGGTTTTCCACAACGGGCATTGGAGCCGCTCATCGATGGTTTTGCACCAGATGTTATCCATTTAGCTTCACCGATTTTTCTTGGCAAGTACGTAACAAAAATTGCACAGAATCTAAAAATCCCAACTCTTTCTATCTATCAAACTGACATCGCTGGATTTGCCCGTCATTATGGTTTAACGATTGCACATAATTCACTCAAGAAATGGGTTGCAAATATTCATTCAGCAAGTGATCGCACCCTGGCACCTTCAACTTGGTCTTGTAAAGATTTAGAGCAAAGCGGTGTTAAGAATGTTCACCTTTGGCAACGCGGTGTGGATGCAGTGAAATTTTCACCACTAAAGCGCGATATCGATTTACGATGTCAGATTCTGGGAGAGCGACCAGATCGTAAAATTGTTGGATATGTTGGTCGCTTAGCAAATGAGAAGCGAATTGATAATCTTAAAGTTCTAGATGTTAGAGATGACATTCAACTAGTGATTGTCGGCGATGGCCCTGCACGCGGGCGTCTAGAAAAGCATCTTCCGAATGCCCGATTTGTTGGTTACCAAAGCGGAGAAGGTTTAGCTAGGTATTACGCATCTTTAGATATTTTTGTTCACACCGGCGCGCATGAAACATTCTGTCAATCAATTCAAGAGGCTCTAGCGTCAGGAGTCCCGGTGATTGCACCTAATTCGGGCGGTCCGCTAGATCTAGTCAAACATGGTTGGACGGGGTATTTAATCAATACTGCTGATTCAGTTGCTTTAAATCAAAATGTGAACAACCTACTAACTAAGCACGAGCCTTCGATCGTGCAAGAACGTACGCGTGCATCAGTTGTTCATAACTCGTGGGCAGTTGTAAATGCACAGTTAATGAATCACTACCGAGAACTAACTGCGATATCCGATGCGAGAACGAAGGAGAACGTGGCATGAAGATAGTTCATATAGCTAATTTCTATGGCCCTAAATCAGGTGGAATCAAAACCACACTTCATCAATTAGGTACTGGATATGTCGCTCGTGGCCACTCATTTACTTACATCGTTCCTGGAACAGGCTTTTACTGTGAAGAATCTACAAGTGGAACTAAAATTACGTTACCTTCGATTGAGATTCCTTTTAGCGGTGGCTATCGAATTATTCGCAATAACCGTGATGTGAAAAAACTCTTAATCACTCTTAAGCCTGATGTACTAGAGATTTCAGACCGCTTCACACTTTCAAAAATTGGAGCTTGGGCTGGCCAGCGAAATATTGCATCCGTAGTCTTTAGTCATGAAACTCTTAGCGGCTTAGCTAAAAATTATTTCCCTTTCTCCTTGAAACGTATTGTAGATTGGCACAATCGTAGACTTGCAGCACGTTTCAAACACGTAATAACTACAACTGAGTTTGCCTCAAAAGAGTTAGAT
>CAIUXE010000083.1 GCA_903902965.1 uncultured Actinomycetes bacterium | reverse complement strand
GGCGTGAAATATGTGCAAGCAAATTACCTGTACAAAATGTAATAAACCAACCTGGGAAGGTTGTGGAGAGCATATTGAGGAAGCACTGGCTGATGTTGCACCGGCGGATCGGTGTTTCTGTTAATTAATTTTTAAATCAGTGGGGTACGAAGACTGAGCACCTTTTTTACTAACTGAATTTGAGGCAAATCTAATTGCATACTCAAGAGCTGTTTTCAATTCTTTTCCGGCATTTAAAGCCGCAGCAAATGCTCCTACAAAACCATCTCCGGCACCAGTTGTATCGATAACTTCAGTGTTTGGCGCAGTGACTTTAATTATCTCGCCATGGCTAGTTCGTAGGATTGCACCATTGGATCCTAAAGTTACTAAGAGATTTTTTTCTGGGTAAAAGTTTTTTATTTGTTCTTCTATATTTTGGTCAGTTCTTCTATTAGTAAGTGAATCAAATTCAATCTGATTTGGAATTATCCAATCTGAGAGGGCAATCAATTCATCGAACAAAGTAACTGCTGGCGCTGGGTTCAATATCGTAATTACTTTTTTCGTTTTTGCACTTTTGAAAGCTGCAATAGCAAACTCTTGTGGAAGTTCACATTGCGCTACAACAATTGAAAGATTTGGACTTTGAAGAACAGCGTTACTTATGAACTCTTCAGTAAGTTCAAGGTTCGCACCCGGAATAATTATGATGCGATTTTCACCTTTTGCATCAACCCAAATATGAGCTACTCCGCTTGGCTGTTTTCCGTAGAAAATTCCTGATGTATCGATACCTTCAGCTTCCAAATGTGCCTTGGTATTTTCGCCAAAAATATCTGCGCCTAAGCCAGCAATTAATGCGACGTCTGCACCGGCTCGCTTAGCGGCAACTGCCTGGTTAGCACCTTTTCCGCCAAATCCCGTAGTGAAGTTACTTCCATGGATAGTTTCGCCACCCTCAGGGATGCGATCAACATAAGCCGTCAGGTCAGTATTTGCTGCTCCAATAACGAGTATCTGCCCTGACATACCTCATATATTAGACATACAGAAGAGATATAGGATTGGAATAGTTTTTAAGCGAGACAGCCCTCCTGCATGCAACCAGGTGTGAGGAATTGAGAGAAGTTTGGAGAGAGACCTAAATGAAAATCTCTAAAGTAGAAACGATCCGCCCATTAGATCACCCAAATGTGCTTTGGATTTTGTTGCACGATGATCAAGGCAATGTAGGACTAGGCGAAACATTTTTTGGACAAACTGTTATTGAAGAGTATGTACATACCTCAGCTGCACCAATTTTGCTTGGATTAAAAAGCGCGCTTCCAGAGATCGCACATTTAGCACTAACTCCGTACACCGGGTTTCAAGGCGGTGGCGTAGAACAACGCACTTTAGGTGGAATTGATATTGGACTTTGGGATTTGTTGGGAAAGCGCACAAATCTTCCAGTAGTTGATTTATTAGGTGGCGGCGTGCGTGATGATATAAAAATTTATAACACATGCGCTGGTCCTGATTATGTTCGCAAGACAACAAGTCAGCACACAAAAAACTGGGGATTAAAAGGTGCTGCAGATTCATCAAAATGGGAAGACTTGACCGCATTTTTTGATCGCCCGGCAGAATTAGCAAGAGACTTACTCGATTCAGGAATTAAAGGCATGAAAATTTGGCCATTTGATCCAGCGGCAGAAGCGACTAATGGTGCTTATATTTCACAAGAAGATTTATCCAAGACTTTGAAAATATTTGAAAAGATTCGTAATGAAGTTGGCATGGAGATGGATCTAATGGTTGAGTTGCACGGATTGTGGCAGCGCACTCCAGTTGAAATGATTATGCATGGACTTGCCGAATTCAATCCTTATTGGATTGAGGATCCAATCCGTCCAGATGCAATCGATGCAATTTCTTTCTTACGGGAATCAACTGGTTTACGTATTGCAACGGGAGAAACTGTTGTAGGTCGCCGCGGTGTGCTTCCACTTTTGCAGAAAAATGCAGTTGATAT
>CAIUXE010000082.1 GCA_903902965.1 uncultured Actinomycetes bacterium | reverse complement strand
GGGGAAACACGTACCTTGTATAGCTTGCGTCACAGCAGCATCATGTTCCGCTTGATGTTTGGTCGAGGCGTAGACACTTTGACACTAGCCCGAAATGCCAGAACAAGTCCTGAGATGATTGACCGCTTCTACGCTGCGCCATTACAAGGCGAGATGAACGTAGGCGAGTTGCAGAGCAAACGCAGACCACGGCCTTGGGAATACTAGTAGCTGTGGTGAGTACCGAGTAAAAATCTCCACCCTGATTTGATAAGTACTTCCCATAAAATTTTCGCAGCCCAATTTTTTAACCCTGCAGGACCCATTCGGGCAAAGCTTGCGGGCATCAAATCAGCCCTACAGCGCATTTTAATATCTGGGTGCTGGGCTATATAGCAGAACCCAACTCAAAATAAACGTAGCAATTTTTTCACGTAATTGTTTAGAATAACAGCATGAGCAAAGACCAAGTTACAAAGATTGCTGCAGATGGGTTGCGTTACACCAGCAAGGCAGGTGGCTCGCCATATCAAGTTTCGTCTAGCGGCACCAGAGAGAGTTGCTACAAGTGCGGTTTGCACAAACCACGTTCATTAGGCATTACGAGAAAGTTTATTGGACAGCGCCTTTTTATGTGTGCGGATTGTGTTGCCGAAGCAACCAAATAATGAAACAAGATTCGTTGTTTGAGAGATTGATTTCAGATACTTTTCTGTATCGAAAATCTATGAAAAGACACAGAAAAATCTATGACGAGTAGTAAAGTCAGACTATACTACTTTGAACCTAAAAAAAAGCACCTAGAGTTTCCTCTAAGTGCTTGATTTAATTGGAGATTTTTGGTGGGCGATGCAAGTTTCGAACTTGCGACCCCTGCAGTGTGAAGACTCCTTTAGACCACTACTTTCCTCAATGAATTCATTGAGTTAGCTGCTTTCTGGTTACTCAAAGTAGTATAGAAGTAGTATGGTTGTGAAATTAAATTTCAAGAAAAATTCATCAACCCAAAAACATAGAACTGAGTTGTTTCTTCAGCGTGAATCTGAATATCTTCCCCGCGTAAAAGATGCACTGAACTGATAGCTCCTAAATTTTCAGAGCCTACACTGGCCTTGCCATCAATGCAGTAAAGCAAGGTTTCTCTCTCTTTTGCGCTAATTGAACATCGCGCTCCAGCTTTGATTCTTATTTGAGCCAAACAAAGTTGCTTATTAGTAAATTCAGCAAATCGCCTAATTTCAACCCCTGTTTGATTTGTAAGCTCCCAATCAAAACGATCACCTCGCCACAGTATGGGTTGTTCGTATAGTGGCTTTGGATATTTTATTTTTTGAGTTCGAACAAGCTCCCAAGCGGCCTCATACCCATCTTGATTGTGCTTCTTACCATTTGAATCTTTCCAAGTGAATATCCCATTGTTGAATTCACCTTTACTTTTCAATTTTTCTACTGCAGCTCTTAGTTGCGAATCGCTCATATAACCAGTACCACTTGCACCGCCACACTGGAGCAGCAAGGTCGTACTTTGACCAACAGATTTTTGGGTGTAGTACGTACCCTCAGTGAAGTAACCTAACATTCCAGCCTCTTGCGTCATTTCACGATCGAAGCCAAAGACGCCATCTAAAACAATTCGCACTTGATCAAAATTGTGTCGATGTCTTGGTGCTACATAGTCATTCGCATACACAAGCATTAAATGGAAATTGTTAGGCGTGTTTTCTTCTCCTTGAAGAAGACTCAAAAAATGCACGCCACCTCCTCGATGTGCAGAGGCGCCTTTTCGAACTGCTGTTGCTTCGTGAACTATTTTCAAAGCCTAACTCCTATTCAACGCGTGCGCCAGAATCACGAACAATGGAAGACCATGCTTGTCTATCT
>CAIUXE010000081.1 GCA_903902965.1 uncultured Actinomycetes bacterium | reverse complement strand
GGTCCATTCATAGGTGGTTTCTGTCCATCCGGTCCCATAGGTGGCTTCTGTCCGTCCATTCCCATCGGAGGTTTCTGACCATCCGTTCCCATCGGAGGTTTTTGACCATCCGCTCCCATCGGAGGCATTGGCCCACCTGCACGACCTTTAGTAAGAGTTGCAGTTCCTGCAAAGCAACCAATTATGTAAGGGAAATTAGTTGTTGCGTGATAACCATATGTTCCATCTGGTTGTGTGCGACCGTTGCAAGAATCTAAAACATCAGTTGATTTAGATTTCTTATATGTATAGGCGTCCCAAGTATTTGTAGTTGGATCTCCGGTTTTTACGTAACCAGATTTCATTAATGAAGTTTTTGTACATTTCTTATCCATGCATCCAAGAGTTGTGTAGATAGGAAACCCATCCAGGGCATAACCCAGGATCTGTTGCTTTGACAAGTTGCATTGCTGCGCCAAAGTAATCGCGTGATGGTGATATTCACTGCCAGGGCCAGTGTGACCGCCACAAGTATCAAGAATTTTGTTAAATACGGGATCACCGAATGCTTGCGCAGCTGGCATCTGTCCTTCAGTTGGGCCATAGATTGGAAGACCACTTACTGTAAATCCGAGTGTTCCTAAAACATTTTTTATAGTTGTAGTGGATTTTGCTTTTGCTGGACTTAGTGGAACGGACCAATTCCAACTTTGCGGATTCAAAGCATTAGGAGTCTTTTGCTCAAAAGGAAAACTAATCATTCCATTTGAGCTGATCTTTAATTCAGTGGCGGTGCAAGTAACTGAGATTGTAGGTTTTGCATAAGTTCCACCCGCTCCAACTGATTGCGATAAATCTGGGAAGGCAGCCGTCGGACACACTTTAGATTTTGCAGAAACTGTCTCTGCCCAACTTTGACTGTCAGTCATAACAAAGAAAGCTACAAGGGATGAGATGAGCGCCAAGGGCAGGAGTCTTTTCATGCGGAGAGTTTAATGGGGCAGATCACCAGAAAGTACGCTGAATTGAATGTGAACTCATTGTGAATTACCTAATTCCACTCAAATACACTCTTAATTCAATCTTGCGTAACTCCAACTTAAAAAGCTCGCAATAATCACCCAGATTTGATACGGCAATAAAGCAACTAGCATCGGCAATGATGCGCGTGCTGCGATCATCAGTAATACAACCGTTAACGCTGCAACAATTGACAAAGCGATAGAAGCCGCTTCAAGATTGTGTGGTCGGTAAAACTGAAAAGCCCACGTCAAAGCTGCTGCAACACTGAGTGCGAAAACAGTTAAATACGCGATAACCGGAACAGCACTTAAGCGATTGGAAACTACGACTGCGGCAATTCCCAAAACTACGAAGTTATAAGGCCAGATCAATCCGAAAATAAAATCAGGTGGCTGCCATGGTGGTTGGTTTAACCCGCGATACCAGCCATCTCGGGTGTTCACCCAAAGCCCTGATCCAATGACATAGACAAAGACCAGGACGATTCCAATACCCGAAGCCACAACTCGCACCTAACAAGTGTATGGGCCCTGGATTAGGCCCGAAATCGCTATATAAGCAGGCTACGCAGTAGAATTGGGCTGTTGTTTCCGGGGTCGATGTAATTTCGAACCGGCGGTTATAGTCCGCGACCCGATGCCAGCCAGGTATCGGTTGACTCAGTGAAATTCTGAGACCGACGGTTAAAGTCCGGATGAGAGGAACCAACAAAAGGTAGGCGTTTTTGCCTACCCTCTTTGTGCTTTCATGCACCCACCCCGGCGACTCGATATTTGAGTGGGGGTAGATATGGATTACACAGTTGCGATGCAACGTGCCATTGCCCTATCAGAAAAAGGTTTAGGCAAGACTTCACCAAATCCAATCGTCGGCGCTGTACTTATTGATGATGCCGGAAATGTAATCGGTGAAGGTTTTCATGATCGAATGAACAGTAAAGATCATGCTGAAGTAGTTGCGATTGCTAATGCCACTCAGAACGGTAACAAAATTAAAGGTGCAACCATCGTTGTGACATTGGAACCATGTAATCACTCCGGAAGTACTGGCCCATGCACACAAGCCATCATCGATGCTGGAATATCAACCGTTGTATTTGCCGTTAACGATCCCAACTCAGTTGCATCAGGTGGGGCAGATACATTGCGAGCTGTCGGAATCAAAGTTCTCGAAGGAGTTTTAGAAGCGGAAGCCGCTTACGCCAATCGCGCATGGCTAATGAAGATCAAAAAGAATCGACCATTCTTTACTTGGAAAGTTGCAACAACTCTTGATGCGAAAATTGCAGCAACTGATGGAACTTCTAAATGGATAACAAATGAAACCTCGCGTGCTGATGTCCAAATATTACGCCGCCAGGCAGATGCAATCTTGGTTGGGACTAATACCATAATCACCGATGATCCACATTTAATTCCACGTGGTGATTTCTCTGGATACTCACATAATCCAATCCGGGTTATTTGTGGAGAGCAAGATCTTCCAAAAGATGCACAAGTATTTGACTCTGCCGCACAGACTGTAGTTGTGAAATCAAAAGATTTAGATCTGTTAGTGGAAGAGTTGAATAAATTAGGAATTAATCAGGTATTTGTCGAAGCCGGAATGACTTTAGCGAGTGCGATGGTCGATCACTGCTTAATGGATGAACTAGTCATCTATCAAGCGCCATCATTGCTCGGCTCTGGCAAGCCATTCTTTACTTTTGATTTTCCATCAACAATTAGCAATCAAATGCGCCTAGATCACATCAGCACGGTGGTTTTAGACGGGGATGTTAAATCGGTCTATCGCATTAGGAATGGTGAATGATGTTTACTGGACTTGTCGCAGAGCTTGGAACCATCACCTCAATCAATAAAGGTGAGACCTCCGCGGTATTCACCATCAACGCACCAGTTCTGATTTCAGAGATTAAAGAAGGCGACTCGGTCGCTGTTAGTGGCGTTTGTCTAACTGCTACCTCTGTATCTGGAACAACATTCACCGCTGATGTAATGGTTCAAACTTTGGCCCTGACTTCGCTTTCGCAAGCCGTTGTTGGTTCACCAGTAAACCTAGAACTTGCCGCCCTTGCTACATCGCGCCTGGGTGGTCACATCGTTCAAGGTCATGTTGATGGAGTCGCAAAAGTAATTGGTTTAACTCCAGGGGATAAGTGGGCTCAATTTGATGTTGAAGTGCCAGCGCATTTAAGTAAATACATTGTGAATCAAGGTTCAATCTGTCTTGATGGCGTCTCATTAACTGTTGGTGAAATAAATGACACAAATAACGTGCTCACAGTCTGGCTAATTC
>CAIUXE010000080.1 GCA_903902965.1 uncultured Actinomycetes bacterium | reverse complement strand
TTATCCGATGAGCAAAGATCTGTACTTTCTCATCGCGGTTCACCACTGCTTGTTTTAGGTGGTCCCGGCACTGGCAAAAGCGCATTAATGGTTGAGCGAGCGTTGTCATATATTGAAGAAGGCATTGATCCAAATCAAATTTTATTACTGACTTTTGATCGGGAAAGAGCGACTGAATTAAATGACGCAATTGTTTCCCAGATTCCCAAAAGTATTAATGGAGCAATTGTTAAAACAATTCCAGCATTTGCGTATGGATTACTAAGAGCACATGCTGCGCAAAATGGAAAAAAACCACCAACACTTTTATCAGGTGCAGAACAAGATTTTTATATCAGAGAATTATTAGGCCCTTCTGCAATTTCAAATTCAGCTGATTGGCCAGAAGAATTATTAGCTGCTGTTAAGACTGCTGCCTTTGCGCGTGAAATGCGAGATTTAATTATGCGCGCAACAGAGCGTGGAATATCTTCAGATCAGTTAGCACAATTAAGCACACGTGAGAATTTTCCATTGTGGTTACCGGCAAGCAAATTTTATTTAGAATACACGCAAAGTCGAACTATCGATGAAGATTATAAATTAGATCCAAGTGAGTTGATTATTAATGCGATCAATTTAATTGGCCGAGATGAACAGTTGCATCAAGAGTTGCGTGATAAATACAAGGTCATCTTGGTTGATGAATATCAGGAAAGCGATCCAGCACATCGAGCGTTAATCAAATTAATTTCGGCACAAGAGTTAACATTATTTGCAGATCCAGATTCAGCGGTTGGAAGGTTCAGGGGAGCAGATCCTGAAGGAGTTTCGCGTGCTGCTGATTCATTTGCAGATTCCAACGGCAATCCTGCGAAAACAATTTATTTGCTAAAAAATTACCGTTCATCTTTGGAGTTAAATGATTTAACAGTTTCAATTGCTAAAAGTTTTAGATATTCCAGAATTGTCAATCACCGCGAGCGAGTCTGTGCTTCTGTAAACATCAAGGAAGTTGGGCAAAGTACGGAAGATAATCAAGCGAACGGTGAAATTTTAACGGCACGTTTAGAGACGGCACACGAAGAGGCTCGATTTATTGCACATCATTTTCATTCGCTGCATTTGGGAGAAGGAATTCCTTATAACAAAATGGCAATTATTTTGCGTTCACCTGGCGCAAGGACTGCAACATTACGTAGAACTTTAGGTGCCTTAGGAATTCCAGTCGCCCAGGATTCAAATTCAATTCCATTGATTTTACAAAGCGCTATTTCGCCAATGATTTTGATTGCAAGAATTGGTTTGGCTCACTCTGATGAACGGCGCCGCGAGATACTAACTCCAGAAAATGTTGAATCTCTATTGCTATCACCATTCGCAGGAGGTGATCCTCTCACTTTACGAAGAATGCGTTATACCTTGTTGAAGATGCGTGATATCAACAGTAGTGAAGTTGGTGAGACCCAACAAAATACTCATGAAATTTTACGTGACTTATTACTGACTCCGATGGCGGATTTTGATTGGAATGAGTTTGCTGTAGCAAAAAGAATTTCAGATTTAATTGCTGTATCTATAAAAGCCGCAAATCGAAAAGCGGCACAAAGTGAAAATGTTTTGTGGGAGATTTGGGATAACGCAATTGCTGAAGATGGAAGAAAAATTTCCCAAGTCTGGCAAAGTGCAGCTATTGATGGCGATAGCAGTGCAGATAGCAATTTAGATGCGGTTCTCTCACTTTTTGAATCAGCGGCTAGACATGCAGACCGGTATCCAGGAGCAAGTGCTGGAGCATTTATTAAACAGATCGAGAGTGAAGTTATTGAAGCAGACACCATCGCCACTAGAGCAGCTCGAAATGGAGTCGTTGAAATTCTCACAGCACATTCAGCAAAAGGTCGTGAATGGGATGTGGTTGCAGTAGCTGGGATCGAGGAAGGTAGGTGGCCAAACCTAAAAGCTCGTGGTTCGCTGCTGGGAAGTGAGCGATTAGCTGAAATCGCAAGACGAGAAGTTGCAGCGGCAAGAAGTGAAAGTGAACTTTTATTAGGTGCCGCATCTGCCTTGTTAGATGATGAGCGTCGATTGTTCTACAACGCACTTACGAGAGCGCGCAGATATCTCTTGTTAACTTCAACTACGGGAGGCGATGAACAACCTTCACAATTTTTTGCTGAAGTTGAGGAACACCTTTACCCAACAGGTGCACCAGAGTTAAAAGCTCCAACATATTTGCCTCCTGCTTTACTGGTGGCAAAGTTAAGGAGAATCGCGGAAGATTCCAATACCAACAAAGATGATTTTGCAGCTGCTGTCACTTTGTTAAAAACCCTAGATACAGCTGGGATTTCAGCAGCAAACCCTCAGCGATGGTATGGCGCACTTCCACTCTCTACCGATGCTCCATTGGTCGCAGATGGAGAGCCACTTAAAATTTCACCCAGCTCATTAGAAACGCTACGTAAATGCTCGCTGAAATGGGTATTAGAGAGCCATGGTGGTCGCGATGGTGATTCAAATGCACAATTACTAGGAAGTGCATTCCATGAGTTAGCTTCGCGAGTAATAAATGGAGCAACTGTTAATGAATTAACCAGCGAATTAAAAACTTTATGGACCAAGTTGGAGCTAGGTGAAGGCTGGAGTGAAAGTAAGGAACGAGATCGCGCTGTAGATATGTTGGTCAAATTTACAAATTGGCACCAGCAAAGACCAACTCAGTTGTTGGCTGTTGAAGAGAGTTTCTCATTTACATTAGGTAGAGCGGTAATTAAGGGAAGTGTTGATCGCCTTGAATTAGCTGTTGATGGATCCCTAATTATTGTTGATTTGAAAACTGCTAAAAATGTTGTCTCTATAGCCGAAGGTCAGGAACATGCCCAATTGGCGGCGTATCAACTTGCTGTAGCAGAAGGCGGTTTCAAAAACTTTCCAGAGAATAAAACTCCGGGTGGGGCATTACTTTATTTCGCGGCAGATGGAAAAAAGGGTGCCGATCGAAAACAAGCGCCAATCAATGTTGAAAATGTACGCGGAGAAATCTTACGTGATAGCGAGCTGATGGCAGCAGCAAAATTTATAGCTACCGAAAACACACTTTGTCGCACTTGTGGCGTAATTGCATCATGCCCAATTAAGAATGAGGGGCGGTCCTTATTCTCATGAGCGAAATCGTGAAATTCTCACCTGAAGAGATAGCCGCAATTCTTGGTCAATATCGACCTACTCCCGAACAAGCAAAAATTATTTCCTCTCCACACGATCGACCAGCAGTTGTAATTGCAGGAGCTGGATCTGGGAAAACTGAGACGATGAGTACGCGAGTTATTTACTTAATTGCTAATGGCTTGGTTGAGCCAGATAAAATTTTAGGATTAACTTTTACCCGAAAATCTGCAAATGATTTAGCAGTAAAAGTGCGTAATAGTTTGCGGGTACTTGAGCGCTCACCCGAATACCGCGCAAAATTAGGTGTCAATGAAAAAGTCCGGATTTTTACTGGTGAACCTAGTATTTCCACATATCACTCTTATGCAAACAAAATCGCAGCATCACACTCCTTGCGATTAGGTATTGAACCACCTGAATCAATGTTGGGTGAGGCTGCAGCTTGGCAACAAGTGGAAAAGATTGTTCGAAATTACGACGGAGATATGTCAGATGTAGAAAGTTCTCTCAGCACGGTAATTAAAGATGTTTTGAAATTGGTTTCACAGATCAAAGAACATGAAGTGGATATTTCTAGAATTACAGATTTCACCGAACAGTTCCTTTCTGAGGTATTAAATGTGGAACCAGTGGCTAGAAATAAATCTGCGCCGCTTTACGCGGAAGTTGCACCGGTTATTACAGCCCAAAAAGCTCGGTTGCAATTGCTTCCGATCGTGGAGAGAGTAATTAATGAGAGAGCTAGAAGATCTGAACTAACTTTTGACGATCAGATGAGTTTAGCCGCAGATATTGCTAGCAAATTCCCTGATGTTGGCGCAATTGAACGAGAGAAATATCAAGTTGTGCTACTTGATGAGTATCAAGATACATCAGCTTCTCAGTTGCGACTCATGCAATCACTATTTGGAGACGGTCATCCAATTACGGCTGTCGGTGATCCGTGTCAAGCAATTTATGCATGGCGTGGTGCTAGCAGTGACACGATCGCAGCGTTTCCAGCAGATTTTCGAACTAGGGATGGAAAGTTATCCGAGACTTATACATTGTTAATAAGTTGGCGGAATGACCATGGAATTTTAGATCTTGCAAATACTGTCTCAGAAACTTTACGAAATCCAATTAATTCTTTTGGCGACTCAAGTTCTAAAATTTCCAAACTTGGCCCAAAGCCAACAGCAGCTCCTGGTGAATTAAGTTGTGGAATTTACGCAAGCGTTGAAATCGAGGCAGAGGCAATTGCTGACCATCTTGAAATTTTTTGGAGTAAAGAAGCTCGAGCTAAACTTCCGGAATTAATTGAAAAAAAGAAAAAAGATCCACTTTTTCGATTCGTTGAATCAACAGCAATTCTCGTTCGTAATCGCTCACAGATTTCTGAGATAGAAAGCGCACTTCGCGCTCGAGAAATCCCGGTAGAAGT
Organism: uncultured Actinomycetes bacterium; assembly: GCA_903902965.1. Lineage (GTDB taxonomy): Bacteria > Actinomycetota > Actinomycetes > Nanopelagicales > Nanopelagicaceae > UBA3012. The sequence goes on along the minus strand of CAIUXE010000080.1, from coordinate 2,054 downwards.
TGTTGGAATTGACGGCTTGATTCACATTCCAGAAGTAGCCGAGATTCATGCCATGTTGCGAGTTATTGCATTGCCTGATGCCGGAACCGCCCTAATGCGGTTACTCAACAACGGCTACTGGCGGATTGGCCCGGCTGATATTGCTGCCTTAGGAAAATTCGCGCGCAGAAGGGCAACCGAGCGTGAACCAGGTCGAAATCTAGTCGAGCGCGTACTCAATGGTTCAGATGTCGAAAGTGATGAGTTGACCCGTTCATCAATTGTAGAAGCACTTGATGAGTTAGCTGAAGCGAGCAATGACAATTCCGGTATCCGTAACAGTTTTTCTGAAGTCGGTTATACGCGTTTAGTATCCCTGGCAAAACAGATTCAACGATTGCGCAAAAAAGTGCATTTGCCAATCCCAGACTTGATTGTTGCAATTGAACGCGAATTGCATCTGGCAGTTGATGTTGCACTGACAGAACATAATCGCCGTTACCTAGATCGATTTATTGATGAAGCAAATAATTTTTATAGCCAAGGTGGATCGCTCTATTCATTCCTTACATGGATCGATGTAGCAGACCGCGAAGAAGGCGGTCTTCGCGCTGGTGGAGTAGAGGTGAGAAAAGATGTTGTACAGATTTTGACGGTGCATGGAGCAAAAGGCGGGGAGTGGGATTTAGTGGTTTTGCCTGGATTGGCAGAAGGTGTTTTCCCATCAGATAAATCTGGCGAGAATTGGCTTAAAGATGAAGGAACGGTTCCATTTCCGCTGCGATTGGACCGTGATCGTTTTAAAATGCTTGAGTTAAACAGATGCGTCACAACAACAGATGTCCGCGACGAACTTGGGCAGTACCACTTGTATTGCAACGATCGAAAAGGCGATGAAGAACAACGTTTGGCCTACGTTGCGGTCACCAGAGCACGTAGTCATCTTTTTTGCACCACTTCGTGGTGGCGTAATGGAAAAAATTTCGTGCCACCTAGTGCGCTATACAAAGATGTCTTTGATCAAGTAGTAAAGACTGGTGGAGCAGTCGCTGGAGAAATCGATGTACCACCTACTGATCCAGAAAATCCTGGTTTGGTAAATCCAAAGAGTGCACAATGGCCGGTTGACCCACTTGGTAAGCGCCGAACAAATTTTGAAACCCTAATTAGTGCAATGCAAAATGATAATTCTGACTTTTCAATGATTTCAGAAAATAAAAGTTTAGATCATAGAATTTTGGAACTTAAGAGTGGTGTTGAATTAGCGCTCCAAGAGCAGCAACGAGATAAGAGTGAAATAATAGTTAAACTTCCACCGCGTTTATCGGTATCAGCATTGCTTGCACTCGCGACAGATCAAAAGGAATTTGCTGCTCGAATTAGAAGGCCACTTCCATTTAAACCAGATCCGATAGCCCGTCGTGGAACTGCATTCCACAGTTGGCTTGAAGAGCGTTTTGGGGATATTGCGCTCTTGGATGAAGATGAATTACCAGGCAGTGCAGATGAAGGTGCTTTTGATGAGAGCGTGCTCTCCTCGCTAAAAGAGAAATGGTTAGTGAGTGAGTGGGGAGATCGTTCACCAATTGCTGTGGAAGTTCCTTTCGAGCGAACCATCGCGGGAGTTTTATTGCGCGGCAGAATGGACGCTGTTTATTCGACTCCTACCGGTGGCTTTGAAGTAGTTGATTGGAAAACTGGATCAGCAAAAAGCGGGCGGGAACTTGAATTAGCGGCAATTCAATTAGCTATGTACCGACTTGCTTACGCTGAAATTGCAAATTGTAAAGTCTCGGATGTAGGAGCAGCTTTTCATTACGTCTCATCGCAAGAAACAATTAGGCCGGCAGATTTATTGGACCGAGATGGATTAATCAATTTGATAAATCAAGTTCCAACTTCATAACTTTTAAAATTACTTATCCGAATCTGTTATTTTTATATGATCTGAAAAGCTATTGGCAAATGATCGCTTATACCAAGATTTGGAATCTGTAATTTCCTAATTTCACTCGCAGTGAAATCTGCTGAGAGTGCATGGTCAAATTGAATCCGTGGTTTCCATGAGGGATAAG
>CAIUXE010000079.1 GCA_903902965.1 uncultured Actinomycetes bacterium | reverse complement strand
TCAAGGTTGCAACGGACGCAGATTTTTGGGGAAAACCCATTCTTATCCTTTGCGATACGTGGCATGGCACAAAGAATAGTCGCGAACGCTCAGAATTTCAGAACGAAGGAATTATGGGATTATAAAATTGTGGTGATTTTGCTAATCTGACGAAACTTGCCGGGCTCATCACCTTTACGGTTAGCCAATACTAAAGTGAGAATCTGCATGACAATTACTTCGCCAATTGGCCGGGTGAGTTGAGATGTTAAAGCAGGCGCGGAAATACCTGGATGTAAAGGTTGGGCCTCTGCAGAAATCCAGATTGGATTTGCTTTTAGCCTAATCAAATCTTTGTACATCGATGAATTGAGAGAGCGAAGATCGTCATAGCCATCAAAAATGAGAACTGCTACATCTTCTGAAGCCATTTCTAGCGGACCGTGTCTGAACTGTGCTGTTGTAAGACTTTCCAAAGCTTCGCGTGCTGCTTCCTTGATAATCAGTGAACCGGTACGGGCAGCAGCCATCGATTCGCCGCGGCCAATTATAAAAATTCTCTTTTGTGCAATAGCGGAATCTAGAGCTTCATAACACTGTTCCCAATTTTCTAAATATGTTTTTAAAATCTTTGGCAGTTGGAATATCTCCGGATCTATTTCTTCAGACAAAGCAACAGAGGTTGCCATTCCTGCAGCAAGAAGTGTGTTTACATAACTCTTCGCACTTACCGTGTTTTCGGGGCCACATTGGATATTGAAAAGAATATTAGACCTAGAGCCAAGTGAGCTCTCCGCATAATTAGTGAAACCGAGAATCGTGACATCACCTTTGACACTGGCCAATTCATTTAGCAATTGAACTACTTCAGCAGATTCACCTGATTGAGATGCGACCCAAAAAAGTGTTCTGCCTTTTAAACGCCCCTTGATATTTATCAGCAGTTCGGCGGTGTCCTCATGCCACACTGGAAATCCAGCTGAAACTAGTCGTAGATAGCTCGGATAAAGCGCATTTAAAGAGGAACCCATTCCGGTCAAAATTATGCGATCAAATTTAGCCATCTCATCGAGCAAAGATCTTGTTGCCAAAGGAACGCCAGCCGATACTAATTTCTGGACTGCTTCCGGCTGTGCCTGGATATCAGCAAAGTACGGGGCGTTCTCAATGAGTTGGAATCTGGACATGTGCCGATGATAACAGTCGCACTTTTGGTCTAACGCTGGGCTAAGTTAAACTCAACGAATCACAAAGATGCAGAGGATCTGCACAAAGGTTGCGAGGATTAATGCTGGATTGGGCTGTAGGTATTGACCTTGGTGGCACGAATATTCGCGTCGCCAAGGTTGACCTCTTGGGCAAAGTTTCACAACCAATTTTTGTAGAAATAGATAAGAGCTATGCGGATTCACCAAACTTCGCTCAGATAATTTCAATTGTCGATGAGATCATTTCAAGTAATCAAGAGCATCCACCACTTGGTATTGGTTTTGGAGTTACCGGGCCAATTAATGTGAAAACCGGAATTATTGATAATCCATTTACCTTACCTGCATTTTTTCAAGGCAATATTAAAAAAACTTTAGAAGACAGATTCAATCTCAAAGTCGCCGTTGAAAATGATGCAAATGCGGCTTGCATCGGTGAAGCAATCTTTGGAGCAGGTGAAGGCGCAGAGATGGTCGCCTGCTTGATTTTAGGAACTGGCGTAGGTGTTGGTGTCATCAATAATGGAGTTGTCTATAGAGGTGCTAATGGTGCGCATCCCGAAGCAGGGCACGTGCACGTTGATGCAACAGGTCCGCTTTGTTACTGCGGCAGAAATGGCTGCTTGGAAGCTTTAGTCTCAGGCACGGCATTGAAAAATATTGGAGTTGAGCGCGGAGTTTTAACTGCTGAACAAAATGCGAAGGATCTTGCTCGCCTTGCCGAGACCGGGAATAAGGATGCAGTTCAGATAATGCAG
>CAIUXE010000078.1 GCA_903902965.1 uncultured Actinomycetes bacterium | reverse complement strand
TACATCCCGACTTCCTTCTTTGACTTACCGCTCCGGTAAAACCACCAGTCAACATTCGACCACTCCAACGAGTAGTCAGCAGCTACTTTCTGATCAAAATTGGAACCACTTTCACGCACGCTATACAACGCTGAAGCAAATGGACCAATTGTCTTCTCAACAAGCGTAAAAAAACGTGAATTCAAGTCAATGGTTATTGAACCGCGTTCGCCCCATTTGTGGAAAATTTGACCACGTACGCTTGTTGATTCCGGGACCAAAACGTGAGTAATACCTTTTGTCTGTAGAAATTGATTGAAGAAATCGTCTCCCAACGACGCCGCATCCAATACTTCGTCGTAACGTGCCTCGACGAAGTCTTCGCTCACCTCCGAACGCCAATAGTTGTTGTACTCAAGCGAGTACACGTCGTCCCAAGAGGAGAGAAGGAGCACTGATTTCGCCTCCGCACCAGCTTCTATCCCATTCACTGGCAATTCCATCGCAATTGGCCAAATCAAGAACGCGAATATCACTAATGAAGGAAAACTCAATACTGAAGGGATTTTGGTGGTTGTCTTCACTACTAACCACAGAATGTACCACTACTTCCCAGAGAATTGAATGAAATTGCGTTCAACATACATCCTCAATTGAGAAAGCGCTTAACTCCCGATTTTCAATTGCTAGTCTCACAGGTGTGAGAATTTTCGTTAGCCGAGTGAAGTACGTCATGTTTGATTCACTTTTAAGAGTTCCCTGGATTTCATTCCTCATTACATCCGTTCGATTCTTTGTAATCAAATATGTACTTCGAAGAAAACTTCAAATGTGGTCCGTAGATAAGGAAAAAACCGTTAACTACGACTATTCAAAATCTGCTTATTCAAAAGCACTGATTCGACCTCTCACACGTTCGGTCTTACCAATTTCTCTTGCTTCATCACTCTTTTGGCCAGAACCGTTTAATAAAAAGTTATTGATCATTGGTCCCCGGTACGAATCAGACTATTTTCTTGCTCGCGGTTACGGTTTTACAAAATCGAATATTTCATTGGTTGATCACTTCTCATATTCGAAACTCATCACAGTTGGTGACGCGCACCAACTGAACTTTGAAGAGAATAGTTTTGATGCAGTAATTGCTTCCTGGATTTTGGTTTATTCTAAAAATCAAGAGCAATTACTTTCGGAGCTTCGGCGAGTGATAAAGCCAAACACTGGAATAGCAATTATTACTGGCGACCATCATCTCAGCCCTCACAACCCCAGCCCAAGTTATGGTTCAGATAGCGGATACATGTTTGATTCTGCACATATTCACAATCTATGGCCAAATAAGGATGACAAATTTTTAATTCAATGGCCAACTCAGTCTCTAGTGATCAGCGGTACGGCTCAAGTGATAGTCGCTATACAAAAATCATCGGAAAAGTGACATGAATAAATTTGTTTTAAAACTTATTCGATCCATAAAGAGATACACACCAATAGTTGCAATGATTCGCTGGATGAATTTTGGTGTGAGGAGATTTTCTGCTTTAACACATCGATTTCAGTTTTTAGTTGAGTGGTCGGTGGATAACCCAGAGTATTTTGATCACAATATTGACTTATATTCGTCGTGGCATCGGTCCCGTGAATCATTCCCGCTTGAACGAGGAGTGTTCTCCAGTTTTGCCATGTCTCCGAACAGTAATGTACTTGATCTTTGCTGTGGTGATGGATTTAATTCATTTTATTTTTACTCGCTTCGGGCGTCATCAGTTACAGCTATTGATTTTGAACGCGAAGCAATTCGTTGGGCGAAACGCAACTACACGGCAAAGAATTTGATGTTTAATGTTGGAGATATTCGAACAGATATTCCTGAAGGACCATTTGACAACATTGTCTGGGATGCTGCAGTTGAACATTTCAAAGAAAATGAAATCGTTTTAATAATGGAAAGAATAAAAACGGTTCTTACTCCCAAAGGAATACTCAGCGGTTACACCATTGTTGAACCGCCAAATGGAGGAAAACATCTCCATCAACATGAGTACGAATTCCATAGTAAGGAAGATCTAGCCAGATTTCTTTCTCCGCATTTCAAAAACGTTCATATTTTTGAAACTGAGTTTCCTTCGAGAACAAATCTCTACTTTTATGCGACGGATGGAGTATTGCCATTTAGCAGAGGAAATAATCTAATTTCCCAGAGTAACCTTTGATCAGAGGAAAAACCTTTGAAAAGATTTTTACGGAGTAGCTATACTTCGTCGAAATATCTTCTGTTTATCTGCTTGACAATCCTTTTCACAATAGGATCGCGGCACTACCGAGAAAAGCCTTTTCTTGGCTAAAATCTAAGTTAATTTCCAGAAATTAGTTGTTTATGGCAAATAAATTCTTCGAATCTTGAACAATCTGCCATGTATACCAATCAACAAAGTGATTACTGTCAGACATTCTTACAGCACTACATAATGATTCATTACACTGAGACCAACGCATTCCGTCCCATATGGTTAGGAGCCCTTTCTTTCGTAGCATTTCAACTTTATCCATAATTGGTTTGTAGGTCTCTTTAAAATTGTCCAAATCTCGGAAGCATGAGATCGGTACGGCGGGACGAAACCATTCTTTTGCACATAAAGCGCCTACCTGTAGCTTGGGAAACTGAACACTGTCGGTGTAGAAAATCAGATTTGCTTGTTTGCTAGAAATGATCGAAGCGAACTCTTCAAGACCGGAGAAATATTCGTCGTTAAGCACGCCAGAGACAACCTCCTCTTTATGCGTGGCATCATGGATATCCGCATTATCGGTGGATAAATAGTTCAACATTTGGTTGCCGACTATGACCAAATCGCCTGGTTGAACATCTTGGATTATCAAATTTTCAGCTGTAGCGCCACCATTTTTGCATTCTGCACCAGATGTTTGGATGGGCGGGAATAGGCAACCCGAACCCCAAAAGCTACGAAAATTGGTCCGATTCTTTTTCGTCAGCATCCGTATTGGATCTTCAAATTGTTTCGCATGAGAGTCGCCTATTAAGAACACAGTACTGGCGTAATTGCTGCTTGCTAAAGTACATTTCAATTTGTAAGAACCATTTGTTTGCGAAAGATTACGCACATCACATCCAGATGAGAAAATTGACTTCGTGTGGCCATTACCATCTATGACTTTCCCAGCAAAAAGATCACCCCGAAATCCGAATCCCACAAGAAATAAAGCAACAAAAGCAATAGTGGTTGCGTATAACCAAATCCAATTTACCCTGCTGCTTTTTTGCCCATTCAACAACCTTTTGCTTGGAATCTCGACCAACCGATTGGAAACTATTGATATAGCAATCGTTATGACAACTGCAAATACTGAACTTAGAATACCGATCCCTATTGTCCAACGAAATATGGAAATTATTATCCAATGCCAGAGGTAAACCGAATACGAAATTTTCCCAATTAACTGGAGTAGGAAATTTTTATGAAGTGCCCTAGACAAATTAGTGAATCCAACTAGGACTAAAGCGACCGAGATGCTAAACACAGTTATGGGTGCGCTGTATAAAATATATCGATCAGATATCAGCATCATTACGCAGGCTGCGATAATTGAAACAACTAAGAGTTGATGTCCTATCTTGAATCTATCAATTGTTATTTTTACGCTAAGAAAATATGACAATGAACCAGCACCAAATTCCCAAAATCTTGTAGGCATCAAGTAGTAGCTAAGCATTGGATTTTTGTGATAAAGATAGACAAATAGCGCAAAAGATACCGCGCTTATAAAAAGTATTACTGCAGGAGCAATTTTCTCTCTCTTAATCTTTTGTAATCGTTTCGTGAAGAAGAAAATTATCGGGAATATTAAGTAGAACTGCATTTCCACGCATAGTGACCACGTATGTGTGAATACGTTATAGGTTGATAAGGAACTGAAATAGTTGCTCTGTTCGAGAATTAGAAAGAAATTTGACAATCCGAAAATTGAACTTAACGAAGTGGTTATGTTTGTCCAATAGTTGATCGAGAGTGGATCAATAAAAGTAATGGCGAGAATGGTTCCAATTGCTACGGCAAAAATGAAAAGAGGAGTTATCCTCGCGAATCTTTTTGCATAGAAGTCGGTCAAGAAGCCCTTTTTGTCTACATTGCCTGTTATCACTTTGGAAATCACGTATCCGGAAATCACGAAGAAAACATCGACGCCCAAGAATCCGCCTGGCAAAAGACTGGGCGCTACGTGGTTAGCAACAACGGCTACGATTGCCAGCGCTCTAAGAGCTTCCACCATTGGCTGCCTAACACCAACAACCAAATCCGAACCTGATTTACGAGTGTATATATTTGCCATTTCGTACTATTTTTGGCTATAGCTCTCAATAAATTCAGAAACCTTAATTGTACCTAACACCTCATGATCAACCACGTAAAGTTTTAAGAGATTTGAATCATATAGATTTATATCCAGATTGATCAGTTGGCTAATTCTTTTCTCGTCCGGCATAAGTTGAAATTCAATCAACGGCAAGGAGTCGCTCCATCTCCCGGCTAGAGAAACCAGGAGCCGAGTACATGTGTAAGTATCCATGTCAGCTGAGATATCGCCAGAATCGTCTACTGTCACACATCCAATAGGTAGTGAATTCAATGCTTTTGGTTCCGAAGTTATGTGAACAACTTTCTGCCAGCCTGACATTTGACTTGTTTCAACTTCGGTGAATTGGTTTGGTGATAGATACCAGGTAATGGCTGATCCCCTACCATCAACGAGACAGAACAGTGTGACTAAGACGATCACGGCAGAAATAATCCTCCAAGAGTTGTCCATGCCTTCTCCTAAAACATAATGCGATACGATTTTCTGGATCATTATTGGAAACAAGATCAATGACAAACCAAAATAGAGTTTCGTTGATCCATATCCTGATGATCCGGTTAACCAATAATTTGCAAATGTGATTATGAGAACATATGCAACCGCCGCAAGTATTACTTTTAGGTTCGAGTCGTGTTTTCGTTTAAATTTCTGCTCTATGACCACCAACACTATTAGTCCAGTGACTAGTGCAAGTGTGGCACCTGAAGATACTGCTGCTGTTCCTCCATCTGCCGAGAAGAGATTTTTGGTTTGCGTAATAGTCGACGTTGCATATTTAATGGATTGACACAAAATGAGTACACCGATTGCGTTAATTGCGCACACGATGCCGGTTAGAAATAGATTTAATTTTGAATCTTTAACACTTTCTTTTGATAAGAAAAAGGCAGGAACGACTAGAAGCAGGCCGACTAAATTGAGCGGTAGCCAAACAGGTGATACAAGAATTAAACAAGTGATGACGAGTAAGTTTTCGAAATTGCTACCGTCAGGACGGTGGTAAAACCAAGTGATTCCAAGTAGGTAATAAACCATCGCAAATTCAAAACTCAAGTGACCTGAACTTTGAGCAAGAGCGAAGCCACCACATGCTAAAAACCAAATGGCGATATTGATTAGAATTAGCTTTGGGTTTTTACCGTTTGCTCTTAATTTGGATACTGAAATGGTAAGCGGTACGGAAACCATCACAAATATCATCGAATAAGCAACCAGTAACGTGTTGGCTGTTGCCGCAAGTTCGTTCGAGTTGGAAGACATTATCTTTGAAATAATTCTTCCGATGCTCTGACAAATGGCCAAAAAAACGACAAGTGGTCCGCCGACTTGGCCGAAATTTATACTTTGACCTGAAGCCATCCTCGCGGCTACATCTAACCAGCCTCCGTTGTCTTCTGCTCCCGTAAAATGAGCAAACTGGACTAGAACACCTGCTTCTCCGTGTTGCGACAACATACGCGAGACAATGAGTGAAACAAAAACAATTGCTGATGCAATTAGAAAAATATGTTTCGCCGCAGAATGAGACTGCATCTTTCCGCTGTCAATTTTACGAAGACGCGAAGCAACGACGGTTAATAGAAGTGAAATTGTTATACAAAAGCTTAATTGAGCAGCAGTAGCCTCAAGCCCATGTTGTTCTAATAATTGACACATGACTCCAATTCCAAGTAGTGGAACCGAGGTCCAAACAAAGGTCTCTGAAATGCTTTTGGTTGTATTTCCAATCAGGATGATAGAAATTAAAATAATTGATATAAATAGACAGTCTTGGTATATACCCATACCACGACACTAATTGATTCCTTAGTCATTAATACGGTATAGATAATCGTGATGACTAAGTTGAGCAATCAGAACATACATTTTTTCTAGTATTTTCGAAATTTCTATAGGAGATTTAGTCTCGATAAGTATCAATCGTGGCTTATGTATTGAAAAATCCAATCCATTTAGGACATCAACTTCATAGCCTTCAACATCTAGCGATAGAAAATCTATTTGAGGACTTCCAATGCTCAATAAGACATTGCTTAAAGTATCACCTGATATTTGAAATGTATTTGGGTTCCTACCGGTGTGTTTCACTCCGTATTGAATTCGCTTTTCACTATTTTCATTTGAACCACCGTTGACAAAGGTCATAAGACCAAGATCGATCATGGATACCTCATTACCAACGTTATTCGGAGCCACCAATGCCATGTTTTTTACTATTGATCTTGAACGTGACTTGGAGCACAATTGTGCTAATCGTGGTACGGGTTCAATCAATAATCCATGCCAACCATATTTTTTTTCTAAAATGAATGTATTGCTTTGATTAATACCATCATTTCCACCAGCTTCGATAAAAAATCCTGGAGTATCCGGTAGGTACCTCAATAGTTCTTTGTCGATACCATTTATTGAAGTGCTATTCCTAATCAATCCGAGTAACCATCGCAAATAAAATCCAGTTTTCGAGTTTGACGCTCGTGGATAAATCTTCCTGCAACTTTCAAACAGATTCATAAAATAAATCGGGTTTCCCTTCATCCAGCAATGTATTCAACTTCTCTGAATCAAGTGAAACCGGTGCATTTCTTGATATTCGCATGTCTATTTTGTGCGAAATTCGCGGTAATAAACGTTCTAGAATTTTAACCGCAATTACAAAAACATTTGAATGCTTAACAAATCGATGTTCCTGAAGTCGACCAGGAAGTCTTACCGTTCCCTTTGCAAAAATCAAAGCCCACCAATTTATGGCGTTTATGTGGTTTGCATCGTTGCGGCCATTTGTAAGTGCCACTTCTAAGTTATGAAAATACTCTTCTTTTGATGTACCAGTAAAGTGAATCGACGATGGATAGGACGGCATTCCTGAATCATAAGTTACAGCTGGAACACCATTAATCATTGCTTCTAACGCAGTCGATGACCAGCCAGTTGTATAGGAGTCAACCTGATCGTAATAGTCGAAAATACTTATTTCATCCTCCGGATAGTCAACAGACACGTTTTCAGGAAGATTTCTAAGTAGATCGCGCCATATTTGCGATTGTTCAGAGACTACATTTTCCCTTCGAGTTGATAAATCCCGTGGATGTAACCGAATAATGACATGGTGCTCAGGATTTTTCACAGCCCACTGAATTAGTTGGGAAATCCAATCAAATTGATCCTTAAACACTTGCCCTTGGTACTTACTCAAGGGAAATCGCCCCAAAATGTAGGCGGAATATGCTTCATCGTAACTACTGATTGCGGCAATCAGAACTCTCTGATGGTCATGGATCTTGAAGTGTTCACGTATATTCAATTTCTTAGAAGCCTTCGGAGAATATACCGAGAATGATCGAGCGGCTGCTATTTCATTTATATGAGCTATAACTCTCGCCGTCTCCTCATCGTTAGCGACGGGCAAGAGCGAGATACTGCTTAGCGCTGGATTAACAAGACCGTGTTTTTCCCAATCCCAAATTCTTACTGCAGAGTATCGCTCAGCGATATTTGAGCTGCCTTCAACAAAGTACGTCTGGATTCCCCTTAAACGAGCGTATTCAGCGAAAACCGATCCGGAGGAATACTGTGGGCTGTATATAAGGATTTTCGATGGCATTCTTTCATCAATTATTCGTTTTGCAGTCCGAAGTGTGATGAGGCCCTGGAAAAGGGAAGTTTTCCAATGATTGAACTCATAATCTGTCAATTCAATTGAGGTTTTTTTAAACTTAATTAGAGTTTCATATGCCGTCAAGCGACCAATTTCAATTCCATCAACCACTAAATTTATAAAGTCATTCTTTACCGTGTTATTAACAAATGTTTCTATTTCGTCAATTTCTTTTGAGCTAATTCTGTCTGCAAGATAAATCTGATAATCAAATACCTCGTTCCCGACTTCAGCAGCACATTTCACACAATCAGAACATACTTTTTTCGTTTCGTTTGTTCTAGAAGGTTTATAGATCTTTTTGGACTCCTTTACTGCACAATGCAGATCAAGCACGCCGCCGCAGTTAACTATTGATAACTTAAATCGCCGTTTATCAATGTTCCGCGCAAGTTGATGCTCGCTTACCGAGTGCGGCCAGATTCCTGAGTATGGTGAAAAAAACATTACCTCTTTTCGCAAGTCGATGTTAAGCATTTAGACGACCTGAAAGCCAAGGCACTAATTCTCTACCGACTTCATATCGTTCACGTTCAAGTTTTGTTACAACAGAATTTTGTAAATCTATTATTGGATTTGGATTTTGAAGAATTAGAGAAGCTTTTTGAATCAGGTTTAAAGAAAAGTCATCTGCATCTATCTTCAATGAGTTTTCTTGGTTATCTATTTCATGATACAAATTCCAAATTTGTGGATAAGAATCAAGGCCAATCACTGGAGTACCTAGTGCAATTGGTATTACATTTGCATGAAATCGCTGAGCAATTACAAGGTTACATGTAGCGTAAGTTCTTGCGATTTCTCGCGCTCCAAGCACGGATGCGTCATATCGTTCTACGGTTATCTTCTCTCGAACTATTTGCTCCGGTAATCGCTCCAACAATCTTGTTATGAAAATCAAATCAGAATATATATGCGGTACTAAAGTGAATTGCATATGATGATTTGAAGAACTCAACTCTTTCAAAACTTCTGCAATTGAATCAAGAAAGTGCTCCCCAGTTCCATCCTTGTATCTGATGTGTGGCATGTCCATTGCAATGTTGATTGCAATGGACGTATCTGACCGAGGTGACCTTTGATCCGAGCCTTTATAAAAGAAAGCGGCATCGGGAAGGCACTTTACCCTCGCTGTCGATATTCCCATTTCTTGCAACTGAGCAATTGACCCGTCATTACGAACTGATATAAAGAATTGATCATCATTAGCTATTTCGTTAAAAAAGTTCTTAAAGTTTTTTTGAGCCTGGTTTCCAACTCCTTGCCCACCATCTACGCCAAGCGAGTTGAAAAATACAGGGCATTCAATCGCTTTTAGATTCATATATGAAAGGTCAATAGAAGTGCCGTTACAACTGTTTTCGGGCCAGAGTTCGAAAAAATTCCCTCCACCGATAACCACTAAATCTTGTTTATTTGCGAATTCAATGAAGTCTGGGTTTAACTTTTTTTTACCTCGATAACAGTCGCGAATTTCAAAATTCTGCCATTGTATTTTTGATCCCAAAACGAATTCAAACCATATTCTGAAACTCTCATGATTTACGATGTCACCTATATTGCCTATAAAACTGCCGAGTTGTCCGACTTTCAAAATTTTTCCGGTCATTCTTCAATTCCTAATTCAATGAATTTCTTTAGGATCCTAAGCCCTACTTCTCCACTTTTCTCGGGGTGGAATTGAACCCCAAAGATGTTATTGATTTCAACTGAAGCAGGGATTTCAGTACTACCGATTGTGACTTTGCTAGTAACTGAACCAGCTCCAGCAATATTTAAGGCAAAGGAGTGTGCAAAATACACAGACTCTCCACTGGCAGTACCTTTCAACAATCTGTTTGATTTTGTATCATCAATGACTTTGATTTCAGACCAACCCATATTTGGTTTCTGGACTGTTTTCGAACCAACAAACTGATCGATTTCAATCGCTTCTGCATCCATAAGACCTAGTCCTTCATGCAAACCGTTTTCGGTGCCTCTTTGGGCGAAAATCTGCATTCCGACACATATTCCCAGGACAAATTTGCCCGCTCCTATGTGACTAAATATTGAGTCCTTTAAGCCGCGATCAATGATTTCGTTCATTGCCACACCAAAGGTTCCAACACCTGGAAAAATTAAGTGAGTCGCAGATGATAAATCCTCAGGTCGATTGACGATTTTTACATTGTTGGAAAATTTCTTGCATGCGCGGGAGACACTGTGAAGATTTCCCACTCCATAGTCCAGGATTGCAACTTCGGAATTCACCCGATATTCCTAACCGGCACCCCAGATGACTTCAGGAATGTCCTCAATTCTATTAACTCAACCTTTTTTGAATGAAGAGCTGACGCCATTGCTATTCCTTCTAATTGACATTGCTCAAATGAACTCAAAACGCCCTCGTTTGCGCCAATCCCTCCGCAACCGATTAAGGGCAAATCGGTAACTTCTCTCACTTTTTTCATCAACTCGTTATCCAAACCTTTTTTTGTCCCATCCCTATCAACTGATGTGATTAAAACTTCTCCAACACCTAAAGTTCGAGCGCGACTTACCCACTCCAGAACGTTAATTCCGGATGGTTCTCGCCCATTATTTGTGTAAACCTCCCAATTAGATCCGTTTTGCTTCGCTTCAACCGACAAAACCACACATTGACTGCCGAAGATTTGGGCGATCTCATTTAACAACTCTGGTCTCATCACTGCTGCAGAGTTAATGGCAACTTTGTCGGCTCCACTTAGCAGCAGCTTTTTTGCATCAGATAACGTACGAATTCCGCCACCAACTGTTAGAGGAATGAATATCTCTTCTGCGGTTTCTTCAACAATGTTGAGAATATTGTCTCGCTGATAGAGAGACGCAACTGAATCAATCAAAAGTAGTTCGTCGGCGCCTTCGTCATAATATTTTTTTGCCAACTGCTGAGGTGCTCCAATAACACGAAGCCCTTCAAATTGAATCCCTTTAATAACATTTTGACCCTTAATATCAAGACGAGCTATCAGTCGTTTTAAGGGCAATTCATACCCCATCGTTCCAGATTGGATTTTTCAATTCCCAATTATCACCATTTTTGTTCCAAAGATGCGGAGAACGAAATTTATCAAGTGTCGAAAAAAATTGATCCTTGGATATATCTATATACTCAAGAAATTCCTCAAAGTACTTTGAAGGAAACTCCAAGTCGAAATTCTTCACCAACTCGACACCTTCCTCTCTCGTTATTTTCTCATTTCTGATCTCGTGTGCAGCGTCGTACGATGCACGTCCTAGACCGAATTTGATCAAAGTTGTAAAATAATGAAACGGATCGATTTTGTCATCAATGCTGCTGTATTTTGAATATGAACCTTCTGTGCGTTGAGTATTTGGTTCAAACCCAGTATTTTCTACCGCGTAATAAAAACACTCTTGGGGATCCCACTTGAGGTAATAGCCCAAATAATGAACTGCGACTTTAGATTCATGTAAATCAGTTTCTGTCAATGGGATATACGGAGAGAAGTCATTTAAGCTGTAGCTTGTATTTTGAATCGTTTCTCGTATTTGCACTCCACCAAGAGTTATGTTCATTGGATCTTCAACGGAAAAGAACTTTGAGTCCATTGTTGGTTTTGAATTTTCTTTTGAATTATTTCCGTACTCAGCTTGATTTTCACCGTACATCACCAACTCAATCCCGAATCTTTTGGCCATTAGTGGTCCAATAATTCTTTGTCCCACAATGAATGGTTGAAAAGGGTGGAGCAAATTGATAAATGCGAGTTTTGTTAGATGTCTGTGAAGTTGGCCGTTAGGGGTAAACAGAATGTTGTCTAACCCTCCGACATGAATCCAGTTTTCAAAATTCTGCCACCCAATTTCTGTATAAAGATGCGGCGACCAAGTTACGGTCAAAGGATTCATGCCGTACTTATATTTTAGAATATGCGAAGTAAACGCGCTGTCCTTCCCACCGCTTCCAGGTACTACGACGTCGTAACCACTGGGTTTTCGATACTTATCACATAACTCAATAAGTTGCTGTTCTCGGGAATCCCAATCGATCCCTTTTTCTTTTACCTCATGAAACCTGCAGGCATCGCAGATACCAAATTCATCAAATGCAATCGTTTCTTTTTTTTCTTCAATTTTATGTTTTAGCTCAACTGTTGAACTGGGTCGCTGATTTGAGATAACACATCTCTTGCAAAATTTAACGACTTCAGGAAGCCCGAAAAAGGTGCTCATAAGTCGTCTCTTTCTTTCATAGCGATCATATTATTTGTACTTTGTGTGTCCCACAAATTCAGCAAACTCATTTAATTACTTGCATCATGCCCAAGACAGTGGAAATGGCTACTCCCTCGAGAACACCAATTGGCTTAGCCCTAAACACATTCTTACTCAGCCATTGATCGGCAACTTTGTCCAAGCACAATACTTCTTGACCATTGCGCTTTGGAAGTTGACCTACCTTTAATTCACTCCATTTTGGTTTTCTGCGAGTGTGCGTGCCACTTAAATTTCCTTCATAGGTTGAAATGTTTCTATTTGGTGAAACCATGAGCAATTGATGCTCCCACATTGAAGCAAGCCATCTATAAGCCCAAGTATCTATACGCTCTGCACTTGCGTCCGAAAAGTTCTGCTTCCACTTCAACGCCCCGAATGTTGTTCCAACGATTAATTTGAGTTCGTCAACGCTCGCGTTATTTGCCCATGTGAGATCATCATCATATTTTTCCCACGCCCTATCCCAAGTAGCCCATGCATAGGACTCTGGATAGTTACTCAACCTACTTTGACGATCGGGCTGCGATAGATACTCCACGGGAACAAGGTTGTAGCCATTGATATGGGCAATTCTCTCCTCGGCTTTGAACTTGTCTAAATTGAAATTGAAATAGTCAAGTAATTCCGGACCGACACGAACATCGTCTTCCAGAACAATTACATTTCCGTATGTAGTCGTCGCCCAGTTAACAGCATCAACTACTGCCCTTCGCAATCCCATATTTGATTTTCTAAATCGGGTTAAAACTTGAGCATCCCAGGTTATGAGACTTACTGTTTCCTGAGTTTGTTTAACTAGTTCAGCATCGTTTTGTTTGGTAACTCGAGGACCATCTACAGCAAGCAGTATCAGTTCTGGCTTATGGCGCTCAAGGCTCCTAATTAGACCAGCCATTTGTTCAGGCCGGTTATATCCCAACAAAAGTACTGGTGCGTTAGTCATCAATTGAAGATTCTACGACAAGTGTCGCATTGACATCTTCGTCTAGACGTATGGAATAGATTGGAACTAATGCTCATTTACACTGCAGCCGACGAAAACTACAAGCTTCAGGCCGCAGTTTGGATTAAGTCCATTTGCATGACTCAAACCAGAATGACACGAATAGTGGTCTTTGGAAATGGATGGTCAAAGGGGAATTCCAACTGGTTGGAACAGTTTTCGACACCCTCTGTAAGAGTGGAAGTCCGTGCCGTTGATACTGCACAGTTTGAAAATGTGAAACTCAGTCGTGGATTCCCTTTAGCTACCGCCTACAACATTTTGGCACCAACCTATTTCCTTCAAGATGAAACACGTGCTCTATACCTAGACGCCGACATGTTGGTAACTGAAGATCTTGGCCCACTTTGGGATACCGAATTAAAGACTCCGGTTGGTGCCGTGCTTGATGCACACATTGTGTGGGCGGCCTCACCATCAATGTGGAGGCCATGGAGGGAGGAAGCACTTTCTCCGCTTACCCCTTATCTCAATACCGGAACAATGCTGATCGACCTCGCCAGGTGGCGCAAACAGAAATTGACCGAACGCACCCTTGAGTACCTTGCGAAATATGAACTCCCCTGCGTCGACCAGGATGCCCTCAACCTCGCCTTGCGTGGTGAATTTGATCAATTGCACCCGCGATATAACTCAATGCCTTACCACCATTTAATTATGTTGCGCTACCTAGACACTGTTGAATCTGACCAAACCATTGGTGAAGCGATTACCAATCCGGCGATTATTCATTATCACCGATCCTTCTTTGGAAAACCGTGGACCTATGGTTGCACCCACCCAGGTAAAGACTTATGGAGGGGTTTGGCTGACGCGGTTAAACCGAGGTGGAGAAAGAAGTTCGAATTGATGAACAGCGCCAGGGCTGTCGCAGCAAAATACGCGAATATGACGAAACTCGACTCTCGCTCGTTTTCATATGGTTCAGATCTAACTAGTTTTCATGGAACTCAATCATGAGCGACTCCTTTAAAAATGAACTCACCAGCATTATTTATGAGATTGAAGGTGTTCTTGGGGTTACTGAGTTTGGAAATGTTCCATTCACTCCTCAGCGTTTTTTTTGGCTCAGCGGAGTTGGGTCAGATACCACTCGAGCAAACCATGGCCATAGGAGTTGCCACCAGCTACTCATCTGCCAGCAAGGGACATTAGATGCAACCATTACCCGTGGAAATGGTGAAATTTCAGTTCATACCATGAGCATCGGAACAACTCTTTACTTACCACCACTTCACTGGTTGGCGCTTTCAAATTTTTCACAAGATGCAGTGCTCGGCGTACTTGCAAGCGAGCCATACGACAAAAACGAATACATCAATAGTCGTGAAGAACTCACCGAATTATGGAATTCCGTCTACAAGG
>CAIUXE010000077.1 GCA_903902965.1 uncultured Actinomycetes bacterium | reverse complement strand
TACTCTCCAGAAATTTAGATGTGGAACTTGGAGGGGCTTCACATCGCCATTAGTTTGGAGCATTGAAGATTTTCAAAAGCGAAAAAGACGAGTGCTAACACCAGTTGAAATATTCCGAGTGCTAGCCCTTCAGGTGCGATTTAATCAACGTGCTTATCGCAATATTTTTTACCGTCTTCGCCAATTTTGCTATGCGAGCAATCGACATTTAACTTATCGAATGAGGCATCCCCGAAGTGAGTCCGATATGCCAATGCAAGTAGGACTCGAATATTTGTGTCGCCATCAGATGTAATGCCGAAGGCGCGGGCCATTCGGGAAACGGTATTTTCAATTACTTTTTCGCTATGGGCTGTTGCTCTTGCGATAGCGACATTTGAGAGTCCATCGCATAGGTGGTCGGCAACTAAGTGTTCGAATGGAGTTAAATCTCGCAACAAAATTCTGATTTCCATATTTGGATCACCGAAGTCCTCTCCGACTTTTGGTTTTGCCCTAGGATTTTTTCATTCTCCACCATAAACTCTGATAATGGCGGATATTACGACAAATATTTCTACTAATAAAGTGGGCCAAGTTCTCCATCTAACCTTGGATCGTCCCGAGAAGAAGAATGCGCTCACGCCAGCGATGTATTCCGACCTTTCAAAGGCTTTAACGCAAGCTAAGGGCGATTTCGAAATTAGAGTAGTTGTTATATCAGGTGCAGGAAGCGCATTCACTGGCGGAAATGACATCCTAGATTTTTTAAATACCCCACCTACCGGTCCCGATTCACCTGTCATGCAGTTCTTAGCAATCCTTCATGATTTCCCAAAACCACTAATTGCAGCAGTTCATGGAAATGCTGTTGGAATCGGAACAACAATGTTGATGCACTGTGACTTGATTTATGCGACCGCTGATGCAAAATTATCAATGCCATTTGTATCACTTGGATTAGTTCCTGAGGCGGGTTCTTCACTTCTCTTCCCGAGACTTGTTGGACACGTAATTGCTTCTGAAATTTTCTTAACTGGAAGAACTTTCTCTGGAACCGAGGCGCACGAGATGCGATTGGTTAATGAGATAGCTAATGATCCACTTTCACGTGCCATGGAAATTGCCGCAGTAATTGCTGACCAACCTCCAACCTCGGTTATCAATACCAAAGCCTTGCTTAAGAGCGGACATCACCAAGCCGTTGCAATGGTTATGGAAGCTGAAGGCGAACTCTTCCGTATCGCTTTAGAATCAGATGAAGCACAGATCGCTTTTATGAAATTCCTTGAGAAAAAAAATAAGGGGTAGGAATGTCACTAGCTGGAAAAAGAATATTTATAACTGGTGGTTCACGGGGTATCGGCTTAGCAATTGCGCTGCGAGCTGCACGTGATGGCGCAAGCATCGCAATCGCTGCCAAAACTACAGAAGCTAATCCAAAGTTACCAGGAACTATTTTCTCAGCAGCTAAAGAGATCGAAGCTGCTGGCGGTAAAGCGCTGCCAATCCAATGTGACATCAGAGATGAAGATGCGATAGCTGCCACTGTTGCAAAGGCCGCAGATCAATTCGGGGGATTAGATATTCTGATAAATAATGCCAGTGCAATTAATCTGACTCCGACCGAAAAAACTCCAGCAAAGCGCTTTGACTTAATGTTTGATGTAAATGTCCGTGGCACCTTCTTGACCTCGCAGGCGGCTCTTCCTTATCTTCGCGAAAGCGCAAAGGCTGGAGGTAATCCGCACATCCTTACCTTGTCACCGCCACTTTCGATGAAGGCGAAATGGTTTAAAAACCATGTCGCGTACACAATGTCGAAATACGGGATGAGTATGTGTGTGCTTGGAATGGCAGAAGAATTCAAGAGAGATGGCATTGGCGTAAATGCACTCTGGCCAAGGACT
>CAIUXE010000076.1 GCA_903902965.1 uncultured Actinomycetes bacterium | reverse complement strand
CCAGGACAGGTCATGGTTGTTGATTCTCGCGGCGATGGCAGGGCCGCTTCTGCTGGAGAGATCCTCATAACTCGCATAGCAAAGCGAGGAGGAGTCGGATTTATTACTGATGGCTCTGTTCGAGATTCATTCGAAATGGACAGCATAGGGATACCGGTTTACACCGCAGGGGTTAGTGCTAATACAAATCTGATCCACCACCATGCAGTTGATTTCCAAGTGCCTATTGGATGTGCAGGAGTCGCAGTTTTCCCAGGAGATATTTTAGTTGGCGATCAAGAAGGAGTTTTAGTAATTCCACATGAAATTGCAGATGAGATAGCCGTTGCTGCAGCAGAACAACACTTAATCGAAGATTTTATTTTATTGAAAGTTCGCCAAGGAGCAAAGCTGCCGGGCACTTATCCTCCTTCACCCGAGTTGATTGAAGAATTCAAAAAAACTACTAGAGAAAGTGGAAAATAGCCATGCTCCCTCGCGTAAAAGATGTAGAGAGAATCGTTGTCCAAATCCCCTTTAGAGACAGTGTCGCAAAGTGGTTTTCTATTAGTGCCAACCACTGCCAAGTTATTGAGGTAATCAGAATAATCACCGATGATCCAGATGTTGTTGGTTATGGCGAAACGATGATTGATTATGTTGCCGTATCTCACTCAGTGACAGATGAAGGTGTGGCCCGGATTATTGGCAGACCTATCAGCGATTTAATGACTGATGAGACTTTGGGCGCCGGCGTCCAGATGGCACTTTACGATGCGGTAGGAAAAGCAACTGGGATGTCAATACATCAATTGCTAGGCAAGCCAATGGTTAGACAGTGGTGCCCAGTTTCTTGGTGGAATATGGAAGCCCCACCTGATGTTTTAGCTGCTGAAGCCAAGCTAGCTCTAGAGGCTGGATATATGGCTCATAAAATTAAGGCCAGGCCATGGTTTGATATTTACGAACAGGTGAATCAAATTTCTAAAGTCACCCCTATTGGTTATGCAATTGATATTGACTGGAATTGTCAACTTAATCAATCTGCAAATGCAGTACCAGTGTTAGCAGAACTTAGCTTACAAGAAAGAGTTGGATTATTTGAAGATCCAATTGCTCGTGACGATGTCGTCGGACAGCGAGCAGTAAGAGAGCGAGCCAGCAGACCAATAGCTACACATTTTGCTGAAGATTTATTTGTTGAACAAATGCGTGAAAATGCTGTTGATGGTTATGTTGTTGATGGCAGCATAAATAGAGTATTAAAAATTGGAACATTATTAGCAGCACACAATAAGGGTGCTTTCATTCAATTGTGCGGATCAGGAATCACCGTCGCATTATCTCTGCAATTGGGAGCAATCCTTAGCCAGGCACATTGGCCATATGTAAGTATGGTTACCTCCTTTAAGGAAGACTTGCTTGCAACGCCGCTAACGATAAAAGGTGGATATGCAAAAGTTCCAGATGGTCCTGGACTTGGAATTCAAGTAGACGATAACGCTTTAGATCGTTTGCGTATGAAACCACCATATAAATTGCAATTACCACGTCGAATTTACACATTCAATGTCGGAGATGGTCGTTCAAAAAAGTATGCGACAGTTGCACAACTTTGGGCAGATACCCAAGTGCAAGGAAATATGCCGCATCAACATCGAGGATCTTCTATGGAGATTTTAGATGACGATGGTTCAAAGAGTTTCGACGCATTATTTACTCAAGCCAGCAAAAATCCAATTTGGGATGTTGCTGGAAACTAGAAATTAAGGAAGTTACTACCCTTCAATAATTTCTTCGTCAGGCAAAAGGTGGGCCAAAATGGCTTCACCCTTTCCAAGGGCCGTGCTTTCGGCCTTTTGGTACGCCTTGGCAAATTCTGGTGATCCATCGTCATCCCACATTTCCAAGTTGGCACCCTTGCTTTGCAGTGGAAGAGTCCCGTTGGTCCACATGTCACGCCATAAATGGTTAACGCCTGCAAATTGTTGTGACTGGCCATTTGGTAATGTAAATGTCAATATTTTACGAGGCAAGTTAGCTCGATACGGTGGCTTCATTCTGTACTTTTCGATTGCATCTTCATCCACGGTTACGCCAAGGCCATAACCTGTTGGCACCTCGGCCAATCCGTACTCAATCTTGAGTGGATCTACAATCATGTCATCGGCATAGATATTCATTGCAGTAACTGCGGGCCATCTCGCGTGAGTAAGTACGGCTCCAAGTTGCAAGGTATACGCAGTTGTTATTCCAGTTCCAACTATTTGTAGCCAGAAATTTTTGTCAAAGGCAGCACACAGCTGACCTTCTTTTAGGAATCTAGTCACCCCGCCGGTATTGACCACAAAACCATCTAGTGCATCTTCACGCATCCAAGTCGGGAACATTTTTAAGTCAAAATGAGTAGCTACCGGGTGGGAAACTTTATTTCTAACAAATTTTTGTCCTGCTATATCCGTTCGGAGAATTGGGTCCTCGTAAATTCCTATTCGAGGTTCCTTATCCAATTCTTGTAAAAGTGGTACAGCTTCTCCTGGGCTTAGCAACATCTCATTCCAGTCAATATCAAGTCGATAATTTTCTGGCGTAACGGAAGCGATTGCGCTTACTTGTTCACGAACGTCAAACCAAGGTCTCGCTTTAAATTTATGTGAAAGGTAACCTTCTTTGTAAGCTTCTTTTGCTTCCTCAGCAAGCACTTTTGGCGGCATCTTCGTGCTCCACCAAGAAATCGGGCATCTTTCCCGAACAGGAGCACTTGTTAAAAGATTATGCATAGGAACTTCCAAAGCTTTGCCAACTAAGTCATACAAAGCCATTTGCAATCCGGCGCCTAATGAGTCATCCGAAAGTAGGGACACCGGATTTCTTCCAATAACACGAGCTATGGATGAATCAGTTACTGACTCCCAAGAGTAATAAAGAATAGTTTCGCCATAACCTACGATCCCTGGAACATTGCAGGTAACTCGGCAGATTTCCACAATAGCCCACTCGGCAACCATGATTTCTAGCCATGGACGAGCGCGATCACGAAATGGAACTTTTACAACAATGCGTTCTACATCTTTTACTCTAAGGTCCATGATCGCTCTCAATTCAACAATTAAGTAGGGTGGGTTGCTAAATAATAGGCGTGGATGAATCGAAATACTAGATTTTTGCCATATAAAATCAGGGTTTTGTGAATATTTTACAAGTTTAATACTTTTGATAGCACTTTTATTGCAGCACCTATTGCGTTCCAGAGTCGACCGCGGGAGCATTAACAACATTAATCACGTAAAATTGATCTTCGAGAAGGAGAGTTTGATGACACTTAAAGTTGCCGTGCACCCAAATGGCAGTTATAAATTTTTACCAGCAATCTCTGCCTACTCTGCGGGAATTGCAACAATGACAGGCTTTGAAATTACTGCTCTTCGAATTACGACCCCTGTTTCATTGGAAGCAGGATTTGAAGTTATTGCTAGCGAGATTAGCAGGAGAGGGCTTAATTCAGATTCTCTTGCCGGTATACAACTTAGATCGCCTAAAGTATTTTCTTTTAATGAGTTTTCAGAATTTAATGAAAAGTATCGTAATTTATTGTTAGAACGATCACTGATTTTGGGAGATGTAAATCCAATTCCTCGAACTAATGTGATTCCGATAAAAGATGTTCCCCTTGTACCTTGTATCGCTACCGCTTTTTTAGTACATCCTTCTCAAAATGAAGGCGGTAAAGATTTCATAGTGGCCGGAGCAGGGGAAGTTGCTGGGACATTGGATCCGACAAATATTGTTGCACGAGGTGATCTTTCAGAGAGTGGAATGTCATTAAAAGTGGATTGCGTACTTGAAGAAATGTTGGCAAGGCTTTTAGCTTTGGGATTTAATGGCCTTTCCCCAACAGTGATTAATGTCTACACAATCCATGAAATTTTGAAACAACAAGAGTTGATTTCAAAAAAACTTCCAGCAATGAATGTGCATGGATACACCTCTTGGCTTACCAAACCCCCAGTTTCCGAGATCGAATTTGAGATGGACTGTTCAAGATTTAGTAATTGGCGTGCGATGTAATGGCTAAAGTTCCTAATTCTGTATTGGACCTACTAATTGAGATGATCGCATTTGATACTGTGAATGAGCACATATCAGAGCGGCACTTTCCTGAAAGAAAGATGATGGAGCAAGTTGAAAGTTACGCCCTGGAATGGGGATTTCAAGTTTCAAGGTTGCCGATAGTTAGCGCTTCAGCAGAGTCAGCTTTTAATCTACTAATTACTTATGAAGCACATAAAGATTCCACTTGG
>CAIUXE010000075.1 GCA_903902965.1 uncultured Actinomycetes bacterium | reverse complement strand
GTGATCCTTGAGCAATTAAAGAATGACTCAAGGTATTTACGACATTTAATCCACTCGTTTGGGCCAAAGTAAGTAGAAGCAAAGGCAAAACCGCCAGCAATAAAGTTGTGGCTTTCGCTGCACCTGCTTCTATCCCAATTAAATTTTTTAGGTCTCTTTTTGCAAAGACTTCAGATTGATAAGATCTTAATAAAGGTGCCAAAGCTATCCCATAACTTGTACTTAACTTAGTAATTCTAATAATGGCTCGCAGCTCTAAATCGTTAATATCCCCTTCGTTGATTTCAAGGAAATTTTCACCATTTCGAGCGACAAACCAAGCTTCTAAAACTGAAATCCCACTTTCAATCTCTTCAATCAAAATATCCAAAGACTCTAAGGTATTTACCTCGCCAATTTGTTTAGGCTTTTTTAGTAATGTTGGGAATGGAAATGAAAAAATAAAAATAACAACAAAGATAATTAATAAAATATTTCTCATAACATTTTTTCAAATTCTTCAAAACCATCTTCTTGAATTATTTTTAGATCTGAATCAATTCTGATTGCTGGGATTATTTCAACTACCCCAGCTACCTCTTTTACGATGTTTATTGACTCAATAGATCTACGTTGATTAATTGAATGTAGGTGAATCAGCAAATCAAATGCACTCCCAAATTGGGCATTCATAGCTTCTCTGGAAACACCATGCAATAAACCCAGCGCGGCTATCCGTGATGGGACATCCTTTGCGGAGTTAGCGTGAATAGTTCCACAACCCCCATCGTGGCCAGTATTTAGAGCTAACAAGAAATCAATAATTTCTCGTCCTCGTACTTCCCCCATGACTATTCTCGTAGGACGCATACGAAGTGCTTGACGAATAAGGTCTTGCAACGTCCATTCTCCAACACCATCACTGTTAGCCATTTTGCTTTGCATCTGAACCACATGCGGGTGATTGATCCGTAGTTCATGAGTATCTTCTAAAATCAAAATTCTCTCATTTGCCTCAGTCATCTCTAACATGGCTGAAAGCAGAGTTGTCTTGCCAGTTCCTGTTCCGCCAGATACCAAAAATGATTTTCGTGCCCTTACGATTTTCGATAGATACTTACTAATGTCTAAGTCCAACCAGTTTCTGTTTGAGCCCGATCGGCTTTGATTCGACCTAATCGATATGTGAATGCCGCCTTCAACCAGTGGCGAAATGATTGCATGCAGTCTCAAGCCATGTTCAAGTTCGGCATCAAAAAATGGATGAGCGTCATCAAATAATCTTCCGCGTTGCAATGCTAAAAAATTTATAAATTCGCGCAATATTTTTTCATTCCCTATCTCTACGTCCATTTTTTGCAAACCAAGCCCGCGATCGACCCATACCGCCCCAGAACCATTAATAAATAAATCAGTTATCTGTCTATCGGTAAGAATTTCTTGAAAAGGTCCATGCCCATTAATCCAATCAATAAAATTTCGATTTTCTTTATCTAATTGTGCTTCTGAGAGCCACGGAGAAGAAACTTTTATTATAGCTGCAACATCAGCTATCCCTAACTCTTTTGCTCCCGCAAATTCATTTTGTAGTTTGTGAAAAATTTCTGTGCTCATAAATTTACATTTAGATAGTTCTGCAGAACTTTCATTAATACATCTTTCGATGAAGGAAAGACGCCGTAGGTTTCAAAATTTTGTACTGACTCAGATTCAGGTAAAGTTACAAAACTTTCAAATCCCATTTGATAAGCACTCTCTTTTGCGGATAAGTTTGAAATTCGGGAGTTTCGCAAGAAAAGATTGCTCATTTTCAGGTCTAGTTGAGAATCTTTTAATCTCTTTAAAGTTTTGACTGATTCAATTCCAGAAAACCCAATTAGATTTAATACTGTTATTTTTGAAATAAGTGAATTGGTGAATTCGGAGAAATGTCTAGGTAAATCAATAATAATTAAATCAAATTCTTCTGCTGCACCGTCTATTAAATTTGCAGCGCTTATGCCGGTATTTTCGCTAGCTTGTTGAAAAGATAAATAAGTGATCCCAGATGAAAGCGGTACCGGAAAAGCATTCTCAGGAATTTTAATTTCAAGATTTTTATAACTGTTCCAGTTTCTTTCTTGATCTTCAAATTGAAAATTCCGACGGCTAAATGCGTCACCTTCAACCAAAATCGATTTAACTCCAAGGGTTTTTGCAGCTAGCGCGAGGTAGAAAGCTGTTGTACTTGCTCCTGCGCCGCCACAAATTGGGAAAGTGCCCCAAATCCTTAGGGGGCGGAGTTGGGGCACTTGCTCAGAGTCGCATAGAAAGTTAACTCATCATTAATACTTAATTCAGAGTGCGAATAACCCATAAGTGGGGAAAACCGGCTGTCATCACTACGCTTCACTCTGTGAGTACAAGCGCTGTCTTCTTTGATTTAGACAAGACAATTATCGCCCGCTCCTCACTGCTCGCATTTACGAAACCTTTTAGTACGGCAGGGTTAATTTCAAAAAAGCGAATGCTAAAAAATGTAGTCAATCAATATTTTTTTGCGACAGTTGGTGCGAATCATGCCCAAATGGAGAAATTGCGTGAATCACTTACTGCAATGGTTACAGGATGGTCTGTAGATCAAGTTAAAGAGATAATCAATGAATCAATTCATTCTGCTATTGGCCCAATGATTTATGACGAAGCAGCAACACTCATTGAAAAACATATCTCCGATGGACGTGACATTATTATTGTTTCGACTTCCGGTAAAGAAATTGTTGAACCGATTGGTAAATTGCTAGGTGCAACAACTGTTATTGCTACAGAGATGATTATTGAAGATGGGAAGTACACGGGTGCAGTTGCTTTCTATGCATATGGTGAGAAAAAAGCTGAAGCTATAAAAAAGCTTGCTGCCGAAAAAGGTTACGACTTGTCAATTTCATTTGCTTACTCAGATTCGGTCACAGATTTGCCGATGCTGAAATCAGTTGGATTTCCATGTGCGGTAAACCCAGACAGAGCACTTAGGGCAGAAGCTGAAAAATTAGATTGGCCCATACTTTCCTTTAGTAGGTCCGTACCTTTGCGGGAACGGCTTTCTGGAGTTCCACGTAAGCCAGCACTCGCTACAGCGCTGAGCCTTGGCGCCTTCATCACACTTTTGTTAGTCAAAAAGCGTAAAGGCAATAAGAGCAATCAAAGTGGTGGAGATCTCGCTTAATATTGGATAACGGGTTTCACAAATTGGCCGCAAGTATTACCCTCACTCTCGGAGGTATCAGATGAGCTCATCGCTTGAAAATCTTGGAACTGAGAACCGGAAATTTCCACCCACCCCAGAATTTGCTGCAGCTGCAAATGCCAAAGCAGATATGTATGTTGAAGCTAAAGCCGATCGCTTGGCTTTTTGGGAAAAGCAAGCACACGCGTTGCATTGGGATAAACCGTGGACGCAAGTTCTTGATTGGAAGCGACCATTTGCCAAATGGTTTATTGGTGGAAAATTAAATGCTTCATATAACTGCTTGGATCGCCATGTAATTGAAGGTCGCGGGGATCGCGTAGCTTTCATATTTGAAGGTGAACCAGGAGATTCACGTACATATACCTATGCGCAGTTATTAACTGAAGTTAAAAAAACTGCCAATGCCCTTATTGAACTTGGTGTCAAAGACGGAGATCGCGTCGCTATTTACATGCCGATGATTCCCGAAGCCGCTATTGCCATGCTTGCTTGCGCAAGAATTGGTGCTCCACATTCAGTTGTTTTTGGCGGATTCTCTGCGGATGCATTGTTATCAAGAATTCAAGATGCCGATGCAAAAATTGTAATTACCGCAGATGGTGGTTATCGAAAAGGAACCGCAAATGCTTTAAAGCCTGCCGTCGATGATGCGCTAAAGGGTGAAACAAATGTCAAACATGTTCTAGTTGTAAAACGAACTGGACAAGAAGTTCAATGGGATAACGATCGTGACATTTGGTGGCACGAAATCGTAGATCGCCAGAGCGCAGAACATACTGCAGAATCTTTTGATAGTGAGCATGGTTTATTTATTCTTTACACCTCAGGAACAACTGCAAAACCAAAAGGTATTTATCACACAACCGGTGGTTACTTAACTCAAGCAGCTTTTACTCACAAATATGTATTTGATTTAAAACCGGAAACAGACATTTACTGGTGCACGGCAGATGTCGGTTGGGTTACTGGACATTCATATGTTGTTTACGGTCCACTTATAAATGGCGCAACACAAATTATTTATGAAGGTACGCCTGATTCACCTACTAAAGGTCGAATGTTCGAAATTATCGAAAAGCATGGCGTCACAATTTTGTATACAGCACCTACTTTGATTCGTACTTGGATGAAATGGGGCGATGAATTTCCAAATGCTTCAGATTTATCATCACTACGCTTATTGGGTTCAGTTGGGGAGCCAATAAATCCAGAAGCATGGATGTGGTACCGAGAAGTTATCGGTGGAAACCGTTGTCCAATTGTTGACACGTGGTGGCAAACAGAAACTGGCGCAATCATGATTTCACCATTGCCTGGAGTCACTGCAACTAAGCCAGGATCAGCAATGGGAGCGATTCCCGGAATCAGCGCAGCGGTCATTGATGACAACGCAAATGTGGTGGGTAATGGTGGCGGTGGTTACTTGGCATTAACCGAACCTTGGCCTTCAATGTTGCGAGGAATATGGGGAGAGCCAGAGCGTTACCAAGAGACTTATTGGTCTCGATATGACGAAGCTGGATATTACTTTGCTGGTGATGGCGCAAAATTAGATGACGATGGCGCTGTTTGGCTATTGGGTCGCGTCGATGATGTGATGAACGTTTCTGGTCATCGCATTTCAACTACTGAAGTTGAGTCCGCACTCGTTTCACATGTTGCTGTAGCTGAAGCAGCTGTTGTAGGAGCAAATGATGCAATGACCGGGCAAGCAATTGCCGCATTTGTAATTTTACGTGGAGGCATTCCAAATGTTGGTGGCGAAGAACTTATCCAAGAACTTCGAAACCATGTTGCCAAAGAAATTGGACCAATAGCTAAACCTAAACAAATTTTAGTTGTTGCCGAACTGCCAAAAACTCGAAGTGGAAAAATTATGCGCAGACTTTTGCGAGATGTTGCTGAGAATCGAGCTGTAGGAGATTCAACAACACTTGCCGATCCAAATGTAATGAAATTAATCCAAGCTGGTTTAAATG
>CAIUXE010000074.1 GCA_903902965.1 uncultured Actinomycetes bacterium | reverse complement strand
ATAATTGATGCGCGCTCAGGAATCTGGTCTGTGATTCCCAATAATTTTTCGACAGCTAGACAGTATGCAGCTTCGTTAAAAAATGGCGCAAGATAATCCATACGCGTAACAAAAGTGACTCCCTGAGTCCAAGAGCGGTACTCAATATTTTTTTCTATACCGGTGTGTAGATATCCAATTCCACAGCGAACTTCAGTGACAGTCTCTCCTTCAAGTTCTAAAATCAAACGAAGCACACCGTGTGTTGAAGGGTGTTGTGGTCCCATATTTACAACTACACGTTCTTCTTGTGTTGCTCCGATTTCTGTTACAAGATCATCCCAATCTCCACCAGTTACTGAGTAAACCCGACCTTCGGTCGTTTCCCGAACCGATGCGTATGGATCTGTATTTTGATTAGAAGTATTAAAAGTAGTCATCGGTAGGACCTGCGCTCATTTGGTGGTGGAACAGTTGCGCCTTTATATTCAACTGGAATTCCGCCAAGTGGATAATCTTTTCTTTGTGGGTGTCCTGGCCAATCATCTGGCATCATTATTCTTGTTAATGCTGGATGGCCATCGAAAATAATTCCAAACATGTCATAAGTTTCGCGCTCTTGCCAATTGTTTGACGCCCATATTTCAACAAGAGATGGAATGTGTGGATTGCTATCAGGAACAGAAACTTCTAAACGAATTCTTTGATTACGCGTTAATGAAAGCAATGGATACAAAGCGTGTAGCTCTCGACCAGCTTCGCTTGGATAATGTGCACCGCTAACACCCATACACATTTCAAATTTCAATTCATCACGCAAAATATGGGAAACTTCTGACAGGCGTGAGCTTTTAACATGCAGTGTTAACTCTCCACGGTCTACTACAACTTTTTCAATTGCATCATTAAAACCTGGATATGCACGCTCTAGATCATCTACGACTTCATCAAAATAACTTCCAAATGGACGTTCACTTGATCCAATTTGAGAACTCTTACGTACTAAGCCACCGTAACCAGATGTATCTCCGGTTCCGCTAACTCCAAAAGAACCGTGGTCGGAAACCTTAGGGGCACTTTTTGCGATGTCACTCACGCCAACAACCCCTTCATTTGGTGAGTTGGGAGTGCTGCAAGTGCGGCTGCTTCGACTTCGCGAACAATCATCTCGCGATTAATTCCAAGTTTTTCATTACCGATTTGCTCATGTAACTTCAAGATTGCATCCATCAACATCTCAGGACGTGGTGGGCAACCAGGTAAGTAGATGTCAACTGGGACAACGTGATCTACACCTTGAACAATTGCGTAATTGTTAAACATTCCACCTGAAGATGCGCATGCTCCCATTGCAATAACCCATTTAGGTTCTGCCATTTGATCATAAATCTGGCGAAGAACTGGTGCCATTTTATTGCTAACGCGACCAGCAACAATCATTAGATCTGCTTGGCGAGGGGAAGCACGAAAAACTTCCATTCCAAATCTAGCTAAGTCGTAGCGACCTGCGCCTGCTGCCATCATTTCAATTGCACAACATGCCAAACCAAAAGTTGCTGGCCATAATGAATTTTTGCGCATGTAACCCGCAAGTTTTTCAACTGATGTTAATAGAAAACCACTTGGTAATTTTTCTTCAATTCCCATTTAATCCCACTCCAGCCCGCCACGGCGCCAAACGTAACCGTATGCAATAAATACTGTGGATATAAACAAGAACATTTCAACAATTCCAAATAATCCTAGTTGATCAAATGAAACTGCCCACGGATAAAGAAATACAATTTCAATATCAAAAATTATAAATAACATTGCAGTTAGAAAATACTTAACTGGAAATCTTCCGCCACCCGGAGCTTGCGGAGTTGGCTCAATGCCGCACTCATAAGCATCAATTTTCGAACGGTTATAACGGCGTGGTCCAGAAATTGCTGCGGCAACTACGGAAAATGCAGCGAAGCCAAATCCCACGGCGCCGATTGCAATAATCGGTAGGTAGGGATTCATCCACCCGCCCTTCCGCTAAACAAGAAATATGGTCAGCAATTTGATCTGATCTAATGCTCTTTCTTAATTCTAGGGGGGCTTCTGCGGCTATTTTCCCCACTGCAAGTGTTACCTGTGTTACCTAGCTGGGAGTTTGGGTAATTATTTACTTTTCCAGGCCCGATGGATCGCCACTATGCCAAAAGTCAGGTTTTGCCACGAGGCTCGGTTCCAGCCAGCTTCACTGATTTGAGCGGCGAGCGCAGCCTGATCGGGCCAAGCCTGGATCGACTCGGCTAGATATATATAAGCCTCGGGGTTGGATGAGGTGCGCTTGGCAATGGCTGGCAGCGCTCGCATCAGATACTTAAGGTAAAGCGCCCGAAATGGGGCAAATGTCGGATGTGAGAATTCACAAATCACCAGAGATCCGCCCGGGGCGGTAACTCGAAGCGCCTCAATTAAGGCCGCTTTTGGGTCAGCCACGTTCCGTAAGCCGAATGAGATGGTGGTCAGATCAAAAGAGTTATCTTTAAAAGGCAATGCCAGGGCATCTCCAGCCATAAAAGGCAGGTTTGGGTGTCTTTTCCGACCAGTTTTGAGCATGCCGAGCGAGAAATCCACTGGAATTGCCACCGCTCCGGCAGCTGCCAAAGGGGCGGTTGAGCTTCCGGTTCCAGCGGCTAAATCCAAAATCAACATTCCAGGCTTTGGTTCAATGCAGCCAGTTACGGCTCCCCGCCAAGCTTTTGTCTGCCCCAAACTCAAAATGTCATTGACGATGTCATAGCGGCGGGCAACTCCATCAAACATCTTCGCGATATCAAATGGAACTTTATTGAGGTTCGGGCCGGCCATACGTATATCTTTGTCCGGTTATGCTTTTTATGCCAATTCATTACAAGCCGACAAGAAAGTTCTTTTAGAAGGGAATTGCTATGACCACACTTCCGATTGCACCGCTCACATTGAGGGCTGCATTTTTCCCTCGCGCAAACTCACTTACTAATTCACTACTGGCATTAGGTGGCGCAGGCTTTCTAGCAATCATGGCCCAAATCGCAATCCCTGTTCCTGGATCTCCAGTACCAGTCACTGGACAAACTCTTGGAGTGCTTTTAATTGGCGCAAGTTATGGTCCAGCATTAAGTATTTCTACCGTCGCACTTTATTTAGCAATTGGTGCAGCAGGTGCTCCGATATTCTCAAATGGCGGATCAGGTTTTGCAAAATTAGTTGGACCAACTGGCGGTTACTTAGCTGGGATGGTTTTAACTTCTCTTGTTCTTGGATATCTCGCGAATAAAAAATGGGATGCACGTTTTCGTACTGCATTACCTGCGATGTTAATCGGTGAGGTTTTAACGTTTATACCTGGATTGATTTGGCTACAACATGCAACTGGTAAAGATTGGTCTTGGACTATAAGTGCAGGTTTCACTCCCTTCGTATTTGGTGAAGCAATAAAGATTTCAATTGCTGCTGTAACTCTTCCAGCGATTTGGAAAGTTGTGGATAAACGTCGTTCGTGAATTCAATACCTGTAAAAACATTAGAGATAAGTCACGGACTTGACTTACTCAAACTTTTGCCTGAAGCAAACTCATTGGCCTCATTGGCATGGATCCGCGGTGGAGATGGCGTAATTGGCATCGGAGAATTTGATCGGTTTGAAGTTGGTGGGGGAAGTTCTAGTGCAAACGACCAAGATAGATTTGATCAGATGCGTGCATGGTGGCATGCAAAATTAGCAAAATTTATTGTTGCTGACGATCTTCATCTATCTGGAACTGGTCCAATCGCATTTATTTCAGCTTCTTTTGATCCTGCCGAAAAAAGTGTTTTAGTGATCCCAAAAATTATTATTGGTCAACGTAACGGTAAAAGTTGGTTGACCTGGGTTGGAGATATTCCGAAACCTGAAGTTGTTGAATATCCAAAACCAGAAGCTCCTTTAAATTTATCTTGGGCGGGTGGTGCACTAGAACCACATGCTTGGGAAGGAATCGTTGCTCAAGCTGTAAAAAGAATTGCTTCTGGTGAACTTGATAAAGTTGTCTTAGCCCGAGATTTAATTGCATATTCAGATTTACCTTTTGATGCCCGACACATAATGCTCAAGTTAGCCGAGAAATATTCGGCCACGTGGATCTTCAACATTGATGGTCTCGTCGGTGCGACTCCAGAGTTACTGCTGCGATTAAATAAAGGTTTAGTAACTTCAAGAGTTCTTGCTGGAACTATTCAACGCACCGGAGATGATGAACGCGATTTGGCATTAGCCGGTTCGCTGGCAAGATCATCTAAAGATTTAGAAGAACATAAATATGCAGTCCAATCTGTTTCACAGTCACTGATGCCATTTTGTTCATCAACTAATATTCCAGAATCACCTTTTGTACTTCACTTAGCAAATGTCATGCACCTAGCTACTGACGTAACTGGTGTAATCAGTGATTCGTTAACACCAGCTGACCTTTTTGCATTGGTTGGAGCACTCCACCCATCAGCTGCAGTCTGCGGAACTCCAAGAGAAGTAGCAAAAAAAGTTATTTCCGATCTTGAAGGCATGAGTCGTGGGCGCTATGCCGGCCCTGCAGGTTGGATAGATTCACGTGGCGAAGGAGAGTTGGGCATCGCTCTTAGATGTGCACAAATTAATCCTAATAATCAAAAACAAATCCGACTTTTTGCTGGATGTGGAATCGTTGCTGGCTCTGATCCCAAAAAAGAGTTTGCCGAAAGCCAAGCCAAGCTTCTTCCAATACGTGAAGCATTGGAAAGTTACTGAATTAATTTAGTTAATCTAAATCCGTTGAAATCTGTTTTAGTAAATTGGCGTTGGCTTCGCGCTCAGGCATAAGTGCCACTATCACTCGTATTCCTTTGGTGTCGCGAGCGATTTGTGCCCCTAATGCCTCAAGTGTGCGAACTTCAATAGCTGGAATTCCATAACTTTCAGAAACTTTTGCAATTGATCTTCCATGTGGGGTTCCAAAAATTCTTTCGAACCCAGGTGCACCATTTTGCGGCAAGGTTGAAAAAATTCCTCCCCCATCATTTGAAATAACTAAAATTATTAAATCTGGTTGAACTTCCTCAGGACCTAGCAGTAATCCATTTATGTCATGCAGGAAAGCCAGATCCCCAACTACCGCAAAAGTTTTTTTACGATTAAGCGCTATTCCTATTGCTGTGGAAATATTCCCATCTATTCCTGCTAAGCCGCGATTTGCGAATGTCTCTAGACCCACTCTTGGTGTTGCAAAACTTTCGATATCGCGAATCGGCCGCGAAGAAGAAACGAAAAGGGCACTGTCTTTAGGCAGTTGTGACACAAATTGATTAACAACTGCTGGTTCATTCCAGTCTTTAAGATGCATCAATACTTTACTGTGGATCTCTTTCCATGTTTTTACAAATAGTTGCATCCACTCTGGTTCTGTTTTTTGTTGAGTGGTCTCAGGAAGCGTCAAGTGAATCTCGTCGCCACTTCTGGCTGTATCTATCTCTGCGATTCGCGAATCAACAATAATTTTATAATCTGCTAACTCTAAGTATGAATTTAATGATCTGGATAAGGTCAATCTGCCAATCACCATAGCAATTCTGGGTTTTAGCAATTCACGGCGTTTCGAATTACCTAACAACAATGAAACGTGCGGTATCACTTTATTGCTGGAGAGTGGATCCTCACTAAGAATCGGCCAGCCCAAATTTTCAGATAAAAGTTCAATATCTGTCATTAGAATTCCAGCTCGATCATGGCCTACCAAAATCACACCATGAGTTTCATACTTACCTAGCTGGCGGGCCAATGCTTCTATCTTTTCTTCTACCTCAGGGATTCCTGTAGAAAGTGGCTCGATCCATTCCAGCTCACCAATTAGCGGCTCTTCAAATTGCACATTTAAATGGATTGGACCAGTTTCGATTAATGCCGCAGATATCTCTTCTCGCCATTTCGAAACCTGTCCAACCTCTGGTTTCGACTGCGCGAAAATATCTAACGAAACATTAACCGCATCACCAAAAATATTCACTTGATTTGTTGTCTGATTTGCACCAGTGTGGCGTAGTCGTGCTGGTCGATCTGCAGTTATCGCAATTAGGTTGATATCACTGTGATGGGCTTCAAGAATTGCAGGGTGAAAATTTGCAGCCGCACTTCCACTTGTGCAAATTACAACTGCCGGCAGGTTTGAAGCTTTGGAAATTCCCAGCGCCAAAAATGCTGCACTTCTTTCATCAATTCTTGAATGTAATCTAACTCTGCCTGCTTGATGCGCGCGGAAAAATGCCATAGTGATCGGTGCATTTCGTGAACCAGGTGCAACAACTACTTCTTTAACTCCATTTAAAATTAATTGGTCAACAATCACTTCAGCCAGAACAGTAGTTGGATTCATAATGATCCCAAACTATAAATATCAATAATTCTCTGGTGCCACCATTTTTTTCGGGAGTCACTTACAGAGTATTTATTTAGCTGATTTATATCGATATCAATTTTCTCGACTTTAATTTTTCCGTCTATTGGAAGAAGTGGATTAGTCACAACATCTCCTTCTAGTAAAGCTACAGTTCCCAATCCAAATGGTAGCGGTGGTTCACTTTTAATTTGGAGTTGAGCAGCAAGTGCCACCCCTGCTGAAATACCTACGCTACTTTCAAGTGCGCTAGATACAACAACTGGAATATCTACTTTCTCAATGAGTTCCAAGCACGCAGATATCCCACCCAAAGGTGCAACTTTAATGATTAGCAAATCTGCGACTTCCAAAATTTCATTAAGGTTTCTACCTTGTCCTACTTGCCTGACTTTTCTAAGGTTCTCGTCAATTGCAATTTTAAGAGGAAAAGAGATTTCATTTTTAAGTTTTTTATTCTCAGCTAACGTCTGACATGGTTGCTCAACGTAATCAAGTGAACTTCCAAACTCTTTATTTAAATTCTCTAAGAAAGACTTTGCTTCGGCAACACTCCATAAACCATTTGCATCTAGTCGGATCTGTGCTCCAGCGTTAATCCGAAAAACTTCTCTAATTCGCTGCAAATCTTCATTGGCACCAACTTTAATTTTTACGGTATTACATCCCGGAAACCATGAGAGGACTTCACCCACCTGCTCTATTGGCACCGCAGGTAAAGTCGCATTTACCGGAATAAAATCGATTCCATTACCCTGAAAAGGAGTAACCGCGGACTCAATTGCACTTTTAAGCCACTGCGCTGCTTCTTTTGCTTCGTACTCAAGGAATGGCGAAAACTCTCCCCAATTCTCATCGCCTTCAATCAACGCGATTTCTCGCTTTTGAACTCCACGGAAATTTGTTTTTGTGGGGATGGAAACAATGTGAGTGCGATCAAGCACTTCTTTTAATTGCATTTAAATTATGGGCGCTTTGGGAAGCGACCAAAATCTGGAGGACGTTTCTCTTGAAATGCGTTACGACCTTCTTGACCTTCTTCAGTTAAATAGAAAAGCAAAGTTGCATCGCCAGCAAGTTGTTGTACGCCAGCCAATCCATCATCTGCTGCATTTAAGCCAGCTTTTAGTAAGCGAAGTGCCATTGGCGAATGTCGCAACATTTCGCGAGCCCAAGAAACAGTCTCGGCTTCTAACTCTTTCACTGGCACAACTGTGTTAACTAATCCCATTTCTAACGCTTCTGTTGCATCGTATTGACGACACATAAACCAAATCTCGCGAGCTTTCTTTTGACCAATGTGTGCAGCGAGAAGTCCCGCGCCATATCCGCCATCAAAAGATCCAACCATTGGCCCGGTTTGACCAAACTTTGCATTATCGGCAGCAACTGTAATGTCACACACAACATGCAATACATGACCTCCACCAATTGCCCACCCAGCAACCATTGCGATCACAGGTTTTGGCAGACGTCTAATTTGAATTTGTAAATCTAAAACATTCAATCTTCCAATTCCTTTTTTGCCCAACTTATCGTCGCCAAGGTATCCATCATCTCCGCGAACATTTACATCTCCACCAGAGCAAAATGCTTCACTTCCGGCGCCAGTAAAAATTACAACGCCAACCGAGTCATCATCTCTTGCCATATTAAAGGCATCTTGTAATTCAAAAAGAGTTTGGGGACGAAATGCATTGCGCACTTCTGGACGATTAATCGTGATTTTGGCAATGCCTTCGGCACTTTCATAAGTGATATCTCCGAAAGAACCACTAGAAATCCATGCGGGAATCTGCCTACTGCCAGGCTCGGCTTTTATGGGCTTGCTCACAAGACGATAGCCTAGAGGCGTGTTGCAAGTGAAGCGAGCCAATCTTTTTGACCCCATGCTCGCGCGTGAGCAGATTCACCAGGCGCTGGAGGGATCCGGTCCTACAGTCCTGATCTCTTCAAGTGCAAAATTTGCTCCCGAGAACGAAATCTTCAATTCGCTTTTGAATGCCCAATCTCAAAGTAGCGAACAGATTGCTATTTTGATTGAGACGAGCGGAAGTACGGGAACTCCAAAATTAGTAGCTCTTAGCGCCCAAGCGATTAAGGCATCGGCAGAAGTTACAAATCAATATTTAGGCGCCGAACCTGGTGATCGATGGTCTTTAACTTTGCCACTCAACCATATTGCCGGGATTAATCAATTGACTCGATCGATTGATTTGAAATCTTCTCCTGCTCCTAGTGATGGAGAAGGTGCACAGTTTATTTCGATCGTTCCTACTCAGTTGCATCGAGCGATCCAAAATCGAGATTCTCTTTTTAACAATTTACTTGCGGCCAAAAAGGTATTGGTTGGTGGCGCACCTATTTCTCAGAATTTAATTGATGAAGCGAATGAATGCGGCATCTCAATTGTTACAAGTTATGGAATGACTGAAATGAGTGGGGGATGTATTTATAACTTACAACCTCTTCCAGGCGTGGAAATGCGGATTGATGTAAATGGATTAATTAATCTCAAAGGACCGATGATTGCTAACTCATATTTTGGTGACGAAGCATCAACAAATAAGAATTTTCAGTCAGGATGGTTTATCACCTCTGACGTTGGGGAAATTAATAATGGGGAGCTGAAAATTCTTGGCAGAAGTGACGACCTAATAATTAGTGGTGGAGAAAAAATTTCAGCAGTAAAAGTGGAATCTCTGATTCGTTCTCACTTCCCTGATTTAGAAATTATTGTCATAGGAATATCGGATATCGAATGGGGGCAAGCTTTAAGAGTTGTCGTCGCTGGAAAGAATCGTGGGTTGACTCTTGCGCAGATTCGCGACATTGTAGGTTTACAGATTGGACGTTTTGCAGCACCTCGTTCACTATTGCATCTTGAACGAATGCCAATGATCGGAATTGGTAAACCAGATTTAGTACTTTTAAGACGTGCCCAAGCTACTGAGGAGATGTAAGTGGCAAAAGCCAACGAGTGGATTCAAGGAGCAAGGCCTAAAACACTTCCAGCAGCCGTCGCGCCGGTACTAGTTGGAACAGCTCTTGCATTTCCAAATCCGAATTATCTAAATGCATTTTT
>CAIUXE010000073.1 GCA_903902965.1 uncultured Actinomycetes bacterium | reverse complement strand
GCACAGCTTGCATTAAGTGGAGATGGACTTGGAAACTCCCTCGATCATATCCGCGAAATCATGGGAAGCTCGATGGAATCATTGATCCACCACTTCAAATTAGTCACTGAAGGTTTCCGAGTACCAGCTGGACAAGCGTATGCAACAGTTGAGTCACCTCGTGGTGAATTAGGTGCACATGTAATTTCTGATGGGGGAACAAAACCATATCGAGTTCATTTCCGTGACCCATCTTTCAATAATCTTCAAGCAACATCAGCAATGTGTGAAGGAAGTTTGATTGCAGATGTTGTTGCCGCAGTTGCTTCTATTGATCCTGTTATGGGTGGAGTTGATCGCTAATGGCCTATGACGAGAAAACTAATGGACAGATGGATGCAATCATTGCGCGGTACCCAAGATCACGTTCGGCAATTATGCCAATGTTGCATTTAATCCAATCCCGTGATGGTTTTGTTACTCCAGCCGGAATTGAATTTGTTTCTGAAAAACTTGGGTTAACCACTGCTGAAGTTTCTGCAGTAGCTACTTTCTACTCCCAGTACAAACGCAAACCAGTTGGTGAATACCACGTAGGAGTTTGCACAAATACTTTGTGCGCCGTAATGGGCGGAGACGCAATTTTTGCCGGTCTTAAAGACCACCTTGGTTTAGGAAATGATGAAGTAACCTCAGATGGAAAAGTTTCAGTAGAACATATTGAGTGCAATGCTGCATGTGATTATGCCCCAGTTGTAATGGTCAACTGGGAATTTTTTGATAATCAAACAGTCGAGAGTGCAAAAACTTTAGTAGATGATTTGCGAAGTGGAAAAAATCCTGCCCCAACTCGTGGACCTAATAAAGTTTCCACATTTAAAGAAACTTCTGAATTATTAGCTGGATTTAATGATGGTCATGCTGAAGAGGGCGTCCAAGCTGGCCCTGCAACACTTTTAGGTTTGAAAAAAGCGAAAGAAATGGGTGCTTAATAATGAATAAATTAACACCTGTTCTTTCTGCACATTGGGATGATAAAGATTCTTTTACCATCGCGGGTTACTCACGTCATGGTGGATATTCCTCACTTAAAAAAGCTTTGGCGATGGAACCAGACGCAGTAATTCAAATTGTTAAAGATTCTGGTTTGCGAGGACGCGGCGGTGCCGGCTTCCCGACCGGAACTAAATGGGGCTTTATCCCACAGGGAGATAATCGCGAGCATTACTTTGTAGTCAATGCCGATGAGTCTGAGCCAGGCACTTGCAAAGACACTCCGCTATTGATGGCTAATCCACATGTATTAATTGAAGGAATAATTATTGGCTCGTATGCAATTAGAGCTAACCACGCTTTTATTTATATCCGCGGTGAAGTTTCACATGTTGTGCGCCGTTTACTACAGGCAATTGATGATGCTTATAAAGCCGGATTCCTAGGTAAAAATATTCTTGGAACTGGTTTTAATCTTGAACTTACTTTGCATATTGGTGCGGGTG
This sequence comes from uncultured Actinomycetes bacterium, assembly GCA_903902965.1. Lineage (GTDB taxonomy): Bacteria > Actinomycetota > Actinomycetes > Nanopelagicales > Nanopelagicaceae > UBA3012. The sequence goes on along the minus strand of CAIUXE010000073.1, from coordinate 14,920 downwards.
CCTATATCTGTGGCGAAGAGACTGCACTTCTTGATTCACTTGAGGGTTTCCGTGGACAACCAAGACTCCGACCACCATTTCCGGCAATCGCTGGCCTTTATGCACGACCAACAGTTGTAAACAATGTGGAATCTGTAGCTTCAGTACCTTCGATTATTGAAAATGGTGCAGAATGGTTTAGTTCCATGGGTACAGAAAAGAGCAAGGGATTTACCTTGTACTCACTCTCTGGACACGTAAAGAATCCGGGTCAGTTTGAAGCACCGCTTGGAATCACTTTGCGTGAATTGCTAGATCTTGCTGGCGGAATCCGTAACGGAAATAAAATAAAGTTTTGGACACCTGGTGGATCTTCAACCCCGATATTTACAGATGCGCATTTGGACATTCCACTTGATTATGAGTCTGTGTCTGCAGCAGGTTCAATGCTGGGAACTAAAGCGTTACAAATTTTTGATGAAACAACTTGCATCTTGAGAGCCGTGTTGCGCTGGACCGAGTTTTATAAGCATGAATCTTGTGGCAAATGCACCCCATGCCGCGAAGGCACATGGTGGCTTGTCCAAATGTTGCGTGATCTTGAAAATGGAATCGGAACTGAATCTGATCTTGTGAAGTTGTTAGATGTATGCGACAACATCGGTGGACGTTCATTCTGTGCCCTTGCAGATGGAGCAATTGCTCCGATTATCTCTTCATTAAAATATTTCCGTGATGATTATTTAGCACACTTTAAAAATGGTGGATGTCCAATTGATCCGGTCGCTTCAACTTTATTTGAAACTTCAAAGGCGGGTGCTTAATGACTACCATTGACTCAGGTCGTACAGAATCAGCAGTTGCGCCAATTGAACAAATTAATTTAATCATTGATGGATTTGAAGTAACCGTTCCTAAAGGCACTTTGGTAATCCGCGCAGCAGAACAACTAGGAATTCAAATTCCACGGTTTTGCGATCATCCACTTCTTGCCCCTGTAGGCGCTTGTCGCCAATGTCTGGTGGATATTGAAATTAATGGACGTGCTTTTCCAAAGCCACAAGCTTCTTGCACAATCCCGGTAGAAAACGGAATGATCGTAAAAACTCAATTAACTTCTGAAGTTGCTCAAAAAGCACAAGAGGGCGTAATGGAGCTTTTGTTAGTGAATCATCCGCTTGATTGCCCTGTTTGCGATAAAGGTGGAGAGTGCCCATTACAAAATCAAGCCATGAGCACTGGACAAAGTGAATCAAGATTTGAAGGAACTAAGCGAACATTTGAAAAGCCAGTAAACATTTCATCACAAGTATTGCTTGATAGAGAACGTTGCATTTTATGTGCACGTTGCACACGTTTTTCAGAAGAAATTGCCGGAGACCCTTTCATTTCTCTAAATGAAAGAGGAGCACTACAACAAGTTGGTATTTATGAAAAAGACCCATTTGAATCTTATTTTTCTGGAAATACAGTTCAAATCTGTCCAGTTGGTGCGCTAACCGGTTCTGCTTACCGATTCCGCTCACGTCCTTTTGACTTAGTTTCAACACCAAGCGTTTGTGAGCATTGCGCGTCAGGTTGTTCACTACGTACAGATGTGCGTCGAAACAAAACTCTTCGCAGACTTGCCGGTGATGACGCCAATGTTAATGAAGAGTGGAACTGCGATAAAGGACGTTGGGCATTCCAATACACAATGGCAAAAGATCGCATCGCTAATCCATTGATTCGCGAGAATGGGCAACTTCGCGAAGCATCATGGCCAGAAGCACTTGCTGTTGCTGCTGCGGGATTAAAAGGTAAGCGTGCTGGCGTATTAGTTGGCGGACGTTCTACCGTTGAAGATGCTTATGGTTATGCAAAATTCGCAAGAATTGCGCTAAATACGAACGATATTGATTTCCGCTCACGTCCTCATTCACAAGAAGAAACAGATTTCTTAGCAGCTCATGTAGTTGGATCAAAAGTTAATTATCAAGATATTGATTCAGCTGATCATGTTGTTCTTGTTGGTTTCGAACCTGAAGAAGAGTCACCAATTATTTTCTTGCGAATCAGGAAGCAAGTTCACAAGCGCGCGCTTGCAGTTACTGCCATAACCCCATATCTATCACGAGGTTTTAAGAAGTTAAATGCGAAAGCAGTATTGACTGCTCCGGGGCAAGAAGCTGCTGCACTTAGTGGTTTAACGCTAACAAATAAATCAATTATTATTTCTGGAGAACGTCTTTCTGAATCAGCTGGTGGTTTTTCCGCAGTTGTGCAATTAGCAAATAAGAGTGGTGCAAAAATTGCTTGGGTACCACGTCGTGCTGGCGAGCGTGGGGCTATTGAAGTTGGCGCAATCGGAAACTTGTTGCCTGGCGGTCGACCAGTAAGTGATGCAACTGCGCGAGTGGACCTTGCCGCAGCATGGGGAGTCGATTCACTGCCGACAGAAATTGGAAAAAGCGCTGATCAAATCCTGGCAGCAGCAAATTCTGGCCAATTAGAAGCCTTGGTTATTGGCGGAGTCGATCCATTTGATATGACACAACCGTCAGTTAATGCCTTGGAAAACACTTTTATTGTCTCTCTGGAAATGCGACCAAGTGTCATTACAGAGTTTGCAGATGTAATTTTCCCAGTCGCTGCAGTTACTGAAAAATCTGGTTCATTTATGAGCTGGGCTGGCGATACTCGCTCATTCGAAAAAGCTGCACCCGATGCCGAGCATCGGAGCGATGCCTACGTACTATCAATCTTGTCTGACGCAATGGAAACTCCAATTAATTTAACGGGTTCAAAAGCCGCGGCAAAAGAAATAGCAGCAGTAGGCACTTGGGATGGTGCACGAGCAACGTTTACCGCAACGCAAGCGAATAATTCTCAAGAAGGAACAATTCTTGCAACTTGGCGTCACTTGTTAGATAACGGTTCTCTCCAGGCAAATGAACCAAATCTAGCTGGCACAGCGCGAAAGAATTTTGCGCGAGTGAGTACAAAATTTGCAAATGAACTTGGTGTCAAAAATGGTGAACTTGTAACGATTTCAACAGATAGAGGTTCACTTGCACTTCCGATTGAAATCAGCGAGATGCTAGATGGCGTAATTTGGTTACCGCGCAATGGAGTTGGAGCTGAGTCACTTCGAATTCTTGGTGCTCTTAATGGCGACGGGGTAAAGGTGCGTAAAGGAATATGAGAGAACTAATTCTTGACGATCCACTTTCAATAGTCATCCTTAAAGCGGTAATAATATTTGTGATCTGTTTAGTATCAACAATTATGGCGGTTTGGGGCGAACGAAGAATTGTCGCTCGCATGCAGATGCGCCTTGGACCAAACCGTGTTGGAAAATTTGGAGTCTTACAGGGATTGGCTGACGGAGTAAAACTTGCACTCAAGGAAGATTTAATTCCAGCAGCTGCTGACAAGGTTGTCTTTATTATTGCTCCAATTATTAGTGCAACTACATGTTTTATGGCTTTCGCAGTTATTCCAATGACCGGAGAAATTACAATATTCGGTGAGAAAACTTCACTCCAGTTGACTGATATTTCAGTAGGGGTTTTGTACATTCTCTCCATCGCCTCTATCGGTGTTTATGGAATTGTTTTAGCCGGATGGTCCTCTGGATCTACCTACCCTCTATTAGGTGGATTGCGATCAAGCGCTCAAGTAATCTCATATGAGATTGCAATGGGACTTTCTCTTGTAGCCGTATTTTTGTACGCAGGCTCAATGTCCACAATAGATATCGTCAATTCACAAAGTTCATGGTGGTTCGCAGTAACTCTTTTCCCATCGTTTGCGATTTACACAATCTCGATGGTTGGCGAAACAAATAGAGCACCATTTGATTTAGCCGAAGCAGAAGGTGAACTTGTAGGTGGATTCCACACGGAATACTCTTCACTTAAATTTGCATTATTTTTCTTAGCTGAATATGTAAATATCATTGGCGTATCTGCTCTAGCGACAACTTTATTTTTAGGCGGCTACCACGCATTTCCTGGTCTTGGATTTACCGAAAGTTGGCTAGGTGGTTGGTTTACTTTCTTCTGGTTCTTCGCAAAAATTCTTTTCTTCTTCTTTATCTTTGTATGGCTACGTGGAACTTTGCCAAGACTTAGATATGACCAGTTCATGAAATTTGGCTGGAAAGTATTAATTCCAGCAAATGTTGCTTGGATTATGGTTGTTGCACTCTTGCGTTATTTCTCAAATCAAGGAACTTCTCGTTCAGTAATAATTGCATTTGCTGGTGGCGTAATTTTGATTTACTTAATCGGAAGCATGCTTTGGGAGCGCGCAGCCAAGAATCGTGCGGAAACTGTGAGTTCTCGTCCAATACCTGCCGCCCCATCTTTCCCAATCCCGAAACTTCCGATGGATATTTCCACTATTTCTGTGCCAAGAGCCGGGCAAGAAGGGGTAATCCATGAGTGAGATAGCCAAGAAGCGCGACTTAACTTCAGTTGAGTACACAGATATTTCGATCGGAAATGAAAACGCAAAACCATTTTTAACTCAGTTAAAAGGGTTTTGGGTAACTTTTGCGATGATGTTCCGAAAAGTTAATACTGTCCAATATCCAGAAGTTAAAGAGCCAACAGCCGCACGTTTTCATGGTCGCCATCAATTAAATCGTCACCCTGATGGCTTAGAAAAATGTATTGGCTGTGAATTGTGTGCATGGGCTTGTCCTGCGGATGCAATTTTGGTTGAAGGCGGACATAACACTGATGAACTTCGATACTCACCCGGTGAACGGTTTGGTGCGGTTTATCAGATTAATTATTTGCGCTGTATTTTCTGCGGCCTCTGCATTGAAGCTTGTCCAACTCGTGCCCTCACTATGACAAACGAGTATGAGTTAGCAGATGATGATCGCGCTAAGTTAATTTTTGAAAAAACTGATCTATTAGCACCATTGCAACCTGGAATGATTGAAGCACCGCATCCTTATTACCCTGGTACCGATGATCAAGATTATTACCATGGAAAAGTAAAGTCTTCACACCCATCACAACAAAATAATGGTGGGGTGAATTAATGAATATTGCAGCGATTATTCAAAATCAAACTTCGCATGCTGAATCGGTTTTATTTTATTTATTGGCACCAATAACTGTAATTTGCGCAGTGGGAATGTTGCTCGTTAAAAAGGCAGTCCATTCAGCTCTTTTGTTAGCTGCTGTAATGATTTCGTTAGCTATTTTTTATATTTTGAACGAAGCGCCATTTTTAGGAATTGTGCAAATAATTGTCTATACGGGCGCAGTAATGATGCTCTTCCTCTTTATCTTGATGCTAGTTGGAGTTGATTCTGCAGATTCTCTAGTTGAAACAATCAAGGCGCAACGCATCCTTGGAATTTTTGCTGCTGTGGGCGTAGGTGGATTGCTTATTGCTTTAGTTTCAAAAGGAAATCTTGGTCGGCCACTAGTTGGGCTACAGATGGCCAATGGTGATGGAAATGTGCAAGGAATCGCGAGATTAATTTTTGGCCAATATGTATGGCCTTTTGAAGTGGTATCGGCGTTACTAATCACTGCCGCCTTGGGTGCAATGGTTTTGGCACATCGCGAACCAGATAGTGACAAAAAGAATCAACGCGCCCTGTCTGAAGAGCGTGTGCGTCAAAGCTCTCAGCCAGTTGCTGGATTGCCTGGACCTGGAACTTTTGCTCGTCACAATGCAGTAGATATTCCGGCACTTCTGCCTGATGGAACTCCGGCTGATTTGTCAGTCTCAGATGTCATTGGTGCACGTGGCCATTTGGCTAAACCAGGGGATTTCAAATTTATCGAAACCACAGATGAAGATAGAGAGGGGAAGTAATTATGAATCCAATGAATTACATATACCTCTCATGCATTCTTTTTTCTCTTGGTGCCGCTGGAGTCTTATTAAGACGAAATGCAATAGTAGTTTTCATGTGCATTGAGTTAATGCTAAATGCAGCAAACCTTGCGTTTGTAACTTTTTCACGTATGAATGGAGCACTGGACGGACAGATAGTCGCTTTCTTCACAATGGTTGTTGCAGCATGCGAAGTTGTCGTAGGCCTCGCGATTATCGTGACGATTTACCGTTCTCGTCGATCTGCCTCAGTTGATGATGCAAGATTGTTGAGGCTCTAATGAGCTTAGGAACAAGCAGCACGTTAGTTTATTTAATTGCAATTCCATTATTTAGCTCAGCATTTTTACTTCTTGCCGGTCGTGCCTTAGATCGAATCGGACACTTGATTGGTACCGCAGCATCTGCGAGCTCATTTATTGTTGCGTTATTTGAGTTAAACAAAATGCTTGGGCGCGATGGGGAAAGTCGTGGCGTAACTCAACATCTTTTCACTTGGATAAATGTTGGCTCTTTCCAAGTAGATGCAACATTGCTGCTTGATCAACTTTCAATATGTTTTGTGCTTCTTATTACTGGCGTCGGAACTCTTATTCATATTTACTCAATCTCGTATATGTCTCATGACATTGACCGACGTCGCTTTTTTGCCTTTCTAAACCTCTTTATCGCTGCGATGCTGCTATTAGTTCTTGGTAATTCATACCTAAATCTTTATGTTGGATGGGAAGGCGTTGGCCTTGCCTCGTACCTATTAATTGGTTTCTGGAATCAAAAGCCAACTTATGCGACTGCTGCGAAAAAAGCATTTGTTGCCAACCGAGTCGGCGATGTAGGTCTATCTCTTGCAGTCATGATTGCATTTGTACAATTTGGTTCAGTCACTTTTGAAGGTGTTGCAAAAGGAATTGAAGCTGGATCAGCAAGTTCAACTGCGCTTAATGCAATGGGTGCGGCAATTTTGCTTGCAGCTGTTGGTAAATCAGCGCAATTTCCGTTGCAAGCTTGGCTCGGCGATGCCATGGCCGGTCCTACTCCAGTCTCAGCTTTGATCCATGCCGCAACAATGGTTACCGCTGGCGTTTACTTAATATCTAGATCGCATTTCGTCTTCGACAATGCTCCTACAGCTCAACTTCTAGTTGTAATCGTTGGTGCCATAACACTGCTATTTGGCGCAGTTATTGGTATGGCTAAAGATGATATTAAGAAAGCATTAGCAGCATCAACAATGTCTCAGATTGGTTACATGATTTTAGCAACGGGTCTCGGACCAGCTGGTTATGCATTCGCAATGATGCACTTGCTTACGCACGGATTCTTTAAAGCCGGGATGTTCCTTGGCGCCGGATCAGTAATGCACGGCATGAATGATGAAGTGGATATGCGCAAATATGGAGCACTTCGTAAAGTTATGCCAATAACTTTTGCAACATTTGGTCTGGGGTACCTAGCGATTATTGGAGTCCCACCATTTGCTGGCTTCTATTCAAAAGATAAAATTATAGAAACTGCTTTTAATGCTGGTGGAAGCAAAGGAATCATCCTTGGTTGCATAACTTTGCTCGGTGCAGTTATTACTGCGTTTTATATGACGCGCGTAATGTTGATGACTTTCTTTGGTACAAAGCGTTGGGATTCTGCAGCGCACCCACATGAGTCCCCATGGTTGATGACAATACCGATGATTTTATTGTCGATCGGTTCTATCACGACAGGATTTATTTTTAGCAATGGCGATCGATTGAAGAACTTTTTAGCACCAGTGGTCGACCAACATCATCATGAACACGAAGCTGAATTATTGGCACCAATGGTTGTCTCTGGTCTGGCTTTGCTAGCTGTCGCAATTGGTATTTCTATCGCAATTGCTAAATATGGTCGTAAAACAATTCCTGCATCAGCTCCAACTGATGTAACGATTTGGACCAAAATCGCACGTCGAGATTTATTGCAAGATGATTTCAACGAAAATGTATTTATGCGCCCTGGGCAATCAATAACAAGAGTCCTTGCATATCTTGATAAGAGAGTTGTTGATGGTGCTGTTAGCGGGGTAGGAGCGATGACCCTTCGACTCGCTGGAGATCTTCGAAAGACACAGACCGGATATGTTCGCTCATATGCGCTGTTGATCTTGCTTGGAACAGTGGCCGTACTTACAGCAATTTTGGTGGTAACACTATGAATTCCTTAACTATTTTAGGCTTGCTTCCACTTGTTGGTAGCGCAGCACTATTTTTACTTCCCAAAGGCAGTGATTTGCTTGCGAAGCAAGTTGCACTTGGGGTTTCAATAGTTGTCGCAATTGCTGGATTAGGGATGGCATTTTCTTTTGATCGCTCTGTCACTGGCTTTCAATTTGTTGAAAAACATCAATGGATTCCAGCTTTCGGAATTAACTATGCATTAGGTGTCGACGGAATCTCGCTGCTATTGATTCTGTTGGCTCTGGTCCTAACTCCAATAGTCATATTGGCCTGCTGGAACGAAGCTGAAGGTGGACGTTGGTCGGTAAAAAACTTCTTTGGCTTAATTTTAATTCTTGAAACAATGATTGTTGGAGTTTTTGCTGCCACTGACATTTTCCTCTTCTATGTATTTTTCGAAGCAATGCTGGTTCCGGTTTATTTCCTTATTGGTGGATATGGAACAGGCGAGAAAGCTGCCGCAGCAGTTAAATTCTTGCTCTACTCATTATTTGGTGGGCTATTGATGCTGGCATCAATAATTGGCTTGTATGTAATTAGTGGAAATCAATTAAAAGCCCCTACTTTTGATATCACTGAGCTTTCGCAATTATCAATTGACCCTGTGACTCAACGAATGTTGTTCCTTGGCTTCTTTATTGCATTTGCTATCAAAGCACCACTATGGCCATTCCATACCTGGCTTCCAGATGCTGCACGTGCGGCTACCCCAGGAACTTCGGTTCTGCTTCTTGGCGTACTGGACAAAGTCGGCACTTACGGAATGATCCGCTTTTGCCTTTCGCTTTTCCCAGAAGCATCTAAGGAGTTTGGCCCAACAATTATTGTGCTCTCCTTAATATCAATCTTTTACGGTGCTTTCTTGGCGATATCCCAAGGCACATCATCTGGTGATGGAAATATCAAAGCCCTGATTTCGTACACATCGATCTCACACTTTGGCTTCATCACACTTGGCATCTTTGCATTTACGGAGCAGTCACACTCTGGCGCTACTTTGTACATGATTAATCATGGCTTCTCAACCGCCGCCTTATTCTTAATTGCCGGATGGATGATTTCACGTCGCAAATCTGAGCGAATTTCCGATTTTGGGGGATTGCAAAGAGTCACACCAATAATGGCTTGGTCTTTCTTTATCGCTGGAATGTCGAGCTTGGCGTTACCTGGACTTTCTTCCTTTGTAAGTGAATTCCTAGTTCTGGTCGGAACATTTGCGCGTTATCCAATTCCAGCAATTATCGGAACTATCGGAATTATATTTGCAGCTCTTTACATTTTGATTCCCGTTCAACGTGCTTTGCACGGTCCTATTGCCCCGGGGAATGAAAACTTAACTGATCTAACTTTGCGTGAGAAAGTTGCTATTGCTCCGGTGATAGCCGTAATTATTTTCTTCGGTTTCTACCCTCAACCTTTATTGGATGTAATCAATCCTGCTGCTAGCGCAACACTTTCAGCTCTCGAAATTACTGGAATCACGGGAGGAAAGTAATGAACGCTCCAAATATTGAATACGGAATGCTTGGACCAATTCTTATCATTTTGGGAGCAGCATTAATCGGAGTGCTTATTGAGGCATTTGTATCCCGTAAGTACCGTTATGTCCTACAAGTAGGAACTTCCTTTGCTGCCGTTGCACTAGCATTTTTACAACTTTTCTTAATTCGGCACACAAGTTCAAAAGCAGCTGTGGGTTCGATGTCCATCGATGGTGCTGCGATTGTTTTACAAGGCTCAGTACTTATTTTTGGTTTCTTAGGCTTACTATTAATTGCAGAGCGTGGCTTTCAATCATTCACGGCGCAAGCAGCAGCAATTCCAGGTTCAAACGAAGAGCAAAAAGCACTTGTTTCGGGATTGCAGCAAACCGAAGTCTTCCCACTCACTCTTTTTGCAATCTCAGGGGCGATGCTTTTCCCAGCAGCCAATGATTTGTTAACTCTTTTTGTATCTTTAGAAGTTTTATCACTTCCACTTTATTTGATGGCTGGGCTTTCGCAGCGTCGCAGATTACTTTCCCAGGAAGCGGCGCTTAAGTACTTCTTACTAGGTGCATTTGCGTCTGCATTCTTCTTATTTGGCTCAGCCTTTATTTATGGCCAGGCCGGTAGCACTACCTTTGATGGTATTCGTAAATCAATTGTCGAATCAGGCGGAAGCGACCAATTTTTACTAGTTGGCTTAGCTCTACTTACAGTTGGATTGCTCTTTAAGGTTTCCGCTGCTCCATTTCATGCTTGGACTCCAGATGTTTATCAAGGTTCACCAACACCAATAACTGCATTCATGGCTGCTGTGACAAAAGTTGCAGCATTTGGTGCTGCTATTCGAATCTATTACTTCGCAGTCGGTGGCCTAGTTTGGAGTTGGCGCCCAATTTTGATCGCAATTTCAATTGCAACGATGGCTATTGGAACAGTCATTGCGATTGCCCAAAAAGATGTCAAACGTGTTCTTGCGTACTCTGCAATTGCGCACTCTGGATTCTTGCTAACTGGAATTATTGCCTTAAGTAAAGATGGCTTGAATGCAACTTTGATTTATTTATTCACTTACGGTTTTACGACAATCGGAACTTTTGCAATTCTTACTTTGGTGCGCGATTCTGGTGGCGAAGTCAGTGATTTAAATCGTTGGGTAGGCCTAGGAAAGCGTTCACCACTAGTTGCTGCAACTTTCACTCTCTTCTTGCTAGGACTTGCTGGAATCCCACTAACAAGTGGTTTTGTTGGAAAGTTTGCGATTTTCTCTGCCGCATACAAGAGTGGGAATATATCAGTAGTTGTCGCCGGTGTACTTGCTAGTGCAATTGCAGCATTCTTTTATATTCGCATCATCGTGATGATGTACTTCAGTGATCCTGTTGAAGATGGCACTTCTGTTGTTATTCCATCCAAGGTGACTGTTGCAGCGATCGCAATATGCGCTGTAGCTACATTAGTAATGGGAATTTATCCACAGCCAGTCATCTCAGCTATAAATTCACTTGCATTTTTTGCAGGTTAGCAAATGGCAAAGCTTCCAGATCTAGCTCCTGAGATTGAGCAAGATCTTGCTAGACGTTTAGATCTAGTAGAAAAATTGCTTTTTGCTCATGTCGAAGGAAAGTATCCATTTGTTAATGAAACTTCGCGACACCTAATAGTTGCTGGAGGCAAAAGGTTGCGTCCGGTCCTGACATTGTTAGCTGCTAACTATGGAAATACCGGAGATCGTGAAGTAATTGAAGCTGCAGTAGTTTGCGAATTAACTCACCTGGCAACTCTTTACCATGATGATGTTATGGATGAAGCACCATTGCGGCGTGGAGTTGAAAGTGCAAATGAGCGCTGGGGTAATGCTGTTGCAATTCTTACCGGTGATTACCTCTTTGCAAAAGCCTCTGATTTATTAGCGGATTTAGGACCTGAAGCGGTTCGACTGCAAGCTCGTACATTTGAAAGATTAGTTATTGGGCAGATTAAGGAGACTCAAGGTCCGCAAAATGGCGTTGATCCACTAGAGCATTACATTTCAGTGATAGCAGATAAAACTGGTTCACTATTTGGAACCAGCATTCGATTTGGGGCTTTATTATCTGGCGCTGCGCCGCAAGTTGTTGAAGCTCTAACGACATTTGGAGAAGAGATCGGCATAGCTTTCCAGCTAGCTGATGATGTTATTGATATTGCAAGTCAAACAAATGAATCTGGCAAAACTCCAGGAACTGATCTGCGTGAAGGCGTCCCGACATTAGTGACTTTGCTCGTTCAAAAAGCTAATCGTCCAGAAGATCAAAAGTTAATTGCCTCCTTGGCTGGTCCGATTTCTGATGAGAGTGAAGTAGCAGAAGTTTTAACCTCTCTTAGGGCTCATCCAGCCTTAGAAGAGGCACGCACCATAGCGTTGCATTACGCTGAAAATTCTCGGAAATTGTTATCAGTATTGCCGGTTAATGAAACTACTTCAGCCTTTTTAACTTTGTGCGATTCCTTGGTTACTCGCTCTTCCTGATTTCCATAAATCACTACCTAAAAATATTAAAGCAACCCAAATAGCAAAAAATCCAATCCAGCGCGCTAATGGCATTGCTTCTCCATTAACGGTTACTCCAATTATGAACATGATTGTTGGTGTGATGTATTGAAGTAAGCCAACTACAGATAACGGTAAGCGCACTGTAGATCCATTAAAAAATAGTAGGGGAGCCACGGTCATAATTCCGGCCCCAGCCAGTCCTAATGAAAGCCACAAAGAATTTCCAAAGGCTGCATCGCCATTTATTTGCAGCATCGATAGATATGTAAGCGTAGGGAACATGGCAATCAATGTTTCTACTGTTAATCCCTGTAGAGCAGTCACCGGTAAAGATTTTTTGATGACGCTATAAAGTCCCCACGAAACAGCTAAACCGAGGGCAATCCAGGGCAAGTGTCCGAAATCAAAAGTAAGTGCTGCAACGCCGATCGCAGCCACTGAAACTGCAGCCCATTGAAGTGGACGCATTTTTTCGCGCAACATAAATACCCCAAAAGCGACGTTAACTAATGGAGTGATGTAATAACCAAGAGATGCTTCAACAACGCGATTCACAGTCACAGACCAGATATAAATAGCCCAGTTCGCTGAAAGAAGTCCTGAGGTGAGTGCAAGTAAAGCAAGAGTGCGTGGATTTTTTAACGCTTTAAATGCGCTGCGGAATTCTTTACGGAAAGCAAGTGCGATAAAGCAAACAAGCAAAGACCAGACTGCTCGGTGGGAAATAATTTCAAAGGCTTTTGTCTTCCCCATCGCGCCCCAATAAAGAGGAAGCAATCCCCAAATTACATATGCAGCTACGCCGTAAACTAGGCCAGTGCGGTATCTAGTCAAGTTGTTAACGGAAGTTCGTAAATTGAGGTGCGAAATCTAAATCTTGGGCTTTAACAAAAGCAATTGCTTCTTGAAGATCATCTTTACTCTTTGAACTTACCCGTAATTCATCCCCTTGGATTTGAGTCTTAATAGTTTTGGGGCCGTCATCTCGTAAAGATTTCGCAAGTTTCTTAGCATGCTCTTGAGAGATGCCTTCTTTGATCGGTACAACGATTTTATAGATTTTGCCTGAGAGAACCGGAAGACCTGGATCTATATGTTTTTGGGAAACTCCACGTTTAATCAATTTATCTTTAAAAACATCAAGAGCTGCCTTTGCACGTTCTTCAGTTTGAGCCTCAATTAAAATCTTTTCGCCGTCTTTTTCAATTTTCACGCCAGTATTTTTGAAATCAAAGCGGGTAGTTAATTCACGATCAGCTTGATTCAAAGCGTTATCAAGCTCCATGTAATCAACCTTAGAGACGATATCAAAACTAAAGTCAGCCATCTTTATCCACCCAAATCAACTAGAAATTTATTGTCACATCCTCTCACGATTAGTCTGGGATTTGGCAAAAAAATTAGCCCACATGGGTCTATGCGGGCTAATTTCCTCTTTACTTAGGGAACAAAAGATTTACGCGTAGATTTTGTTCCAATCAGCGATGGTCAAAATGTAGAGCTGACCACCTTCAATTGAGTCTGCCAAGGCGGTTTGCGCGGCTGAATCTGTGATGTCTGGCCGAGCAATTTTTAGTGTTGTATGAACCTGGGCGTCGTACATGTAATAGCGATTGGTGTCAGTGGCTGATTTCTTGTAAAAATCAGTGATTTCAATAACCCCACTCGACTCTTCATCATTTGTCATGAATTCAGATCCGCCTGGTTTGAAATATTTATCAACAAATTTTGCGATAACTCCAACTTTGCCATCCGAGATTCGGTAAGCAACGAGGCGTGATACTGCATCATTTCCGCCTGGATCTTCCTGGATCAAAATATTCCCGGCAAGATCAACGGTGATATTGTCTGGCTTGCTTAGATATGGAGCTTCTGAGCCATCCAACAGCATCGTTAACTTAGCGCCTTTTAGCGGATCGTTAATATCAGTAAAGCTTAACTTCCATAGAGCGCCACCGTCACGAGAAACAGTTGGTAGTGCTGGGTTTGGAGCAGTTGCTAGTGGATCTTTATTGGATTCGGTTGTTACAAAGTAGTAATCATTTGGATTTTTTGGATCAAATGAGCCATCTTCGATACGAGCAAACTCCATACCTTTTGCGGTAACTTCGAAGCTTTGATCAGGACCGCTTGCGTTCCAATTTATTTCTTCGAACGTCACTGCAGTCGGAGCATTTTTGCCTGCGTACTTTCGCCAAATATTGTCGTTCGGAAGACTTACAACTTTGTCAGCAGAGAGAACATATTTTTTACCATTAGTAAATCCAGCACGCTCGTACCATGGTCCGGTTGTAGTTTTAGTTCCGATATACAATGAAAGTTGGCTATTAGTAGCACTTCCATCTTCATTTCCGAGTACAACAGTTTTTAACCCTTTAGCAGTTGGGGCAAGTAGGAAGTTCTCCCACGCAGCTAAACCAAATGCCGGAATCTGCACCATATTTCCGTCTTGGTCAATTACAAAGCCGCGAGATTCATCGGTACCTTCTTCGCCAGTGAAGTAAACCGCACCTTCATAACCGTAAGTTGTATTGACGGTCTTCTTCTTTTTACCAGTTCCGGTGGTTTTGCTTTCAACATAACTCAACGCACCTGGTTGTGAAATCGATGCGGAACAGAATCTATTAAGAATTTTTCCATGGTTAGGAGTTCCGTATTGGTCTGCCAACGCAGAACCAGCGGGAGCACCTGGATTGTTGCCCCAGATCTTTTTGTCATAGTCATACCAGGAAACAGTTTTGATGAAATCTTTAGCAGCAGTTACTTTTCCTGTAGCAAGATCAAGAATTGATTCACTAACTGTCGCGCCAGATGCTGCACCATTGTAAAACTGGAACAATCTTGTACAGTTTCCAAGAGATTCG
>CAIUXE010000072.1 GCA_903902965.1 uncultured Actinomycetes bacterium | reverse complement strand
TTAAATTCTTTGGAGTATGTTCTCCTCCAATAAATTCAATTACATCTGTCCTATATCCAAGCAGACGTAATATCTGAGCTCGAATTGCATCTGTCAAAATATCAGCGAGGCGCTCTTTAAGAATTCCATGTTTTGTTACAACCGACCATGGATCAGGAATATCTTTCAATTGCGAGTGCAAATTATTTTGGCAACATGGTGCTACCAATATCAACTTAGCTCCGCTGCTTATCGCCCACACGATTGCATCATCGGTGGCGGTGTCGCAAGCATGTAGTGCAATTGCAATATCTACTTGGCTGCCGCCAACTCTGGCAATCTCATCAGCTTTGAATTCGATACTTTTTTCGATTCCAAGCTTTTTAGCAATCTGTGAGTTTCGCTCTCTTGCCTGTTCTCGAACATCTATTCCTGTGACATGTACTGGAAATCCCTTACCAATCAAATACTGGTGAGTTGCAAAAGTTAGATAAGCATTGCCGCAACCTAAGTCCACAATCTCTAGTGGTGATTCAATAGTTGGCGCTTTAATCTGCCCAGCAGAAATTCCACTCTCAAGCGCTGGAACTAGGATCCGTAAAAATTCTTCAACTTGGCGATACTTGTCCTGCCGCGAAGGTTTAACTTGTCCATGTGCATCTGAAATTCCAACCTCAATCAAGTATGGGTCGGCAGAATCTAACAAACGTTCTTTTTTTCGATCATGTGCTAGATCTTGAGTCTTATTTACTTTTTCATAATGAATCTGCGCTTCTCCTTTTTTGGTAACTCGAATAGAGATCGCTGAATCTGTGGATTCCACCAATATATTTGCAAAACCACTATCTAAGAGTTCTGCGATGACTGTGCTATCAAAATCAATATTTTTTGTAGTAACCGCTCTGCCATCATTGGTGGCAATCTGCAGCATTAACTTTTCTTTAATCAAAACCGGACGAATATCAATTCGCTCAGCCGGAGGAACCATATTTCTACGTGCTCCTGAAAGAACCACTCTTATTAAACTCTCTAAATTTGCGATACGACCGACTGACTCCATTAAGCCTTCTGCTAATGAAATCGCCATCTACCGCCCCACTCAGTTGATATATGGAGTAATTTACCGCCTTGCCTGAATACTTATGACCTGTTCCCCTAGTCCAAGCGGCAAATGCGAGATTAATACCAAAGTTCGATCATTTAGTAGCGCAAATACTTTGCTAGCTATGCGAGAGAGTTGCTCTTGATCAAGAAATTCAAAAGGTTCATCCAGGATAAATATGGGAGTTTTTCGAAGCAATAATCGGGCTAGCAAAAGCCTTTGCCGCTCCCCTGAAGAAAGAATTCGTCCAAAATCTCCTACAAGGGTGTGTATTCCCTCTGTTGAATCCGAGACAAGTTGAGTTAGTTCAACTACTTCCAATACTTCCTGAATACTCTCAATCGATGCTTCTTGATTACCGATTCGTAAGTTTTCAAAAATGGATGTAGCGAAGAGATGATCTCGCTGAAGGCCGATGGTAAAAATCTCTTGAATTTGGGATTCAGGCAAATCCGATAGCTCGTTACCGTTGATTTTCACACTTCCTGAATATGGCAACAGCCCTGCTAAAGAATAAACTATTGATGATTTTCCGATTCCGCTAACGCCTGTGATCATTAATGGTCGACCAATTTCAGGAGAGATAGTTAAAGGATCGAAAAGTAGCGAATCATTTAAATTCCAATACGGTTTGAACTCATTAAGCTTAATACTTACATTGTAATCAAAAGTTACTAATTCTTTTTTGTGAGATTCGTTTAAAACGCTCAACTTTGACACTTCTTCAAGTGTTAAAACAGAACTCTTAATATCTTTGTAATTTGAAAATGCCACGGGTAGCGGCGCCAAGGTGTCAAAAATAACCATGGGCAGTAGTGAAATTACTGCAATGTTGATGCCACCAATTGATCCATCTTTAAATGCAGCAATCGCATAAATAATTGCAATCGCAGTCATTGCTCCAGTAACAATAGTCACCAAAGCGGTGCTGCTTCCAGTAAATTTCGCCTCTGTGTTTGATCTCTCAAGCAATTTTCGACTGGATTGAGTTACGTCAGCTCCGAGTTGATTTGAGTATTGAAAAATCAACGCTTCTTCAATTGAGTCACAAGCATGTGCAATTAATTCGGTGATCTCCTCTTCGCTTATTCCCTTACTCTCTTCCAAGGCACCGGCTGATGAGATAAATCCTAAAAATGGAAGCACAAAAGCTAAGCCGAGATACGCGACTGCACAAATTATCGAGTACTGCGGAACTAGCCAATTCAAAATTCCAATTCCTGATATACCAGCAATCATCGCAGATGCCCATGGGATGACCAGACGTAACCAAAAATCCTGAGAAGTTTCGACACCCTTTGTTAATCGTTGCAATGCCTGAGATCGTGAATATTTGCCAATCTGAATTAGATTTAAATTAGAGAAACTCCGATACAAAGTTACTCTCAGTTTTGTCATTAACTTGAATGCTGCATCATGACTAACAATTCTTTCGGCATATCTAAAAATTCCTCGAGATAATCCGAAAAATCTAACACTCACAATCGCAACTTGTAGCGTCAAAATTGGAGGCCCGGTAGAGGCCATGGACAACAACCAAGCACTTGACGCCAAAAGTGCGGTAGCCATACCTAAGGAAACTCCACCGAGAATGGCGGCAAATACAATTTGCTTCCAAATAGATTTAGCCACTGAGAGTGCGCTCGACTTTAAGATGCTCATCACTTATCTGACTTTTCAAAGATGAGTAAATAATCAGCGGCTTCTATTACTCGAGGTCGATGGGAAATAACCACTACTATTTTTTGATCATTCTTTAATTCATGAAATAAAGTAAGAAGTTCATCTTCATTAAAATCATCAACAGATGCAGTGGGCTCATCCAAGAGAAATATTTTGGAATCTCGTAGAAGTGCCCGAGCCAGGGCAATTCTTCTTTTTTGTCCGACGGAGACTCCGTCAACAAAATCTCCCAAGGGAGTATCAAGACCATTAACAAGATCTACAGAACTAATGCCGCACGGATGCAACAACTCCCAAATTTGTGGATCACTCAATTTTGAATCAATCTTCAAGAATGTCTCGCGCAGTGCACCTTTTGGAAAGTGCGGTGCCTGTGGAACCCAACTGATCTCACTTCGCCAATCAGAGATATCTAGTTCGCCTAAAAGATTTCGATTCTCTCCTTGCCAGACCTCTATCTCTCCGCTTGATGGGGTTTTAAAGCCCATTAGGAGTGCAAATAGCGTGGACTTGCCGATTCCTGAAGGTCCGGTAATCACAACTAATTTGCCAGGCAACAGATGACCGGCAGGAATATTTACTTCTGATGAGGTGGAGTATTCAACAGTTAATTGATTCCATTTAATTTCAGAGATCTTATTTAAGGATTGAATTTTTGCTGACTTTGCTACCGCAGTAGGTGTCTCTAAAATTTCATAAATCTCTTCGGCCGCTTTTACGCCATCAGCAGCTGCATGAAAATATGCGGCAATATTGCGAAGTGGCCAATAAACCTCAGGCGCCAAGATTAAAACGACCAGGCCATTAAATAAAGTTATATGAGCATCAATTAAACGTATACCGATTTGAACTGCTAGTAAGGCTACTGAAAGAGTTGCAATCAATTCCAGTACTAATGAAGAGAGAAAGGAAATTCTAAGGACACCCATCGTTTCTTTCCTATAGCGATCGCCAACCAATTCGATCTGCTTCTCTTGCTTGTCTACTCTTCCAAAAACTCGTAGCGTCGTTAGGCCTGAGAGCAAATCAAATAGATGGGTGCTGAGCAACCCAAGAGTTTTCCATTTTTTCTCCATAGCAGCTGCTGTAAATTTGCCAATTAGTGCGCCAAAAAGTGGGATCAAGGCAATCGTGCAAAGTACAACTAATCCTGATAACAAATCTCTACTTGCAATTGTTATACCTACGACTAAAGGAACAAATAGAGAGATGAACAATTGCGGCATAAATCGCGAAAAGTAAGGGTCTAGATTTGCTATGCCCCTAGTGGCCAAGAGCGAAATCTGTCCCGCTCCTTTTTGGCGAATAATTTCGGGGTTACTTTTAAAGATCGCACCAAAAAGGCCCGTTCGTAATTCGTTGCAGATTCTCTGACTCATTTTAGAACTCACAATTTCGCCAATAAATTGCGATGAGGCACGTGCAACAAACAAAAGCGCAATCATGCAGATCTTAAAAGTTAATTCACTGACCGATTTTTCTTGCTGAAATGCCGCAACAATTATGTCTGCAAGTAAAAATGCTTGTGCGATAGTTATAGATGTCAGCACAACTGCATTTAGTGCTGCAGACGCAAGAAAACCCCGGCTACTGTGCGAGTGGCGCAGTAGCCGGGGATCTAGTAATTTCACGAGTGAATTTTGTCCAATACTCCAATTTCAGGTGATGGAATTTGATCGGCACTCACACGTTTTCTAAATACCCAATAAGTCCAGCCTTGATAGACCAGGACTACTGGAGTCAGCGCCACAGCCACATATGTCATCACTTTGAGCGTATATGGGGTGCTCGAAGCGTTGAAAATATCAAGCGTTGCTTCTGGAGATAGAGAGCTAGGCATGACATTTGGATAAAGCGCTGAAAACAAAGTCACAACTGTAAGTCCTAGTGTTAGCGAAGAGAATATAAAGGAATAACCTTCGCGACCTTTTAGATTGGCACCCAAAGCGGTTAGCCAACTTAGGGCAACAGCAACAGCAAGGATTGTGACTGCTGTATCAAACTTTACCAAGATCAAAGTCCAAATCAAGAAAGTTACAGTTAACACAGTCGCGACCGCACCTAGTTTTAGAACTAGAGCATTTGCACGTTCGCGAATTACACCATCAGTTTTAAGCGACAAGAAAATCGCACCATGCGTAGCAAAAACTGAAAGGGTTACTAACCCACCGATTAACGCGAATGGGTTTAACAGATTAAAGAAACCGCCGGCATACTCGATAACTCCGGCTGAACTTTTCTCAAGCGGAACTCCTTTGACGATATTTGAAAAAGCAACGCCCCAAAGCAAAGCTGGAACAGCGCTGCTAATCACAATCGCCCAATCCCACCGAGAACGCCAATCAGTACGCCCATACTTGCTGCGGTACTCAAATGAAACTCCACGCACTATCAAACTAACTAAGATTAGAAATAGTGGAAGATAGAAACCGCTAAACAATGTTGCATACCATTCTGGGAATGCAGCAAAAGTTGCACCACCAGCTACAAGCAACCAGACTTCATTTCCATCCCAAAGTGGTCCAAGGGTTGTAATTACTGCTCGCCGCTCTGCTTGAGTCTTGGCTACAGTTTTCAGCAACATCCCTACACCGAAATCAAAGCCCTCAAGAATGAAGTAGCCAACCCAAAGAACTGCGATCAAAATAAACCAAAATGTATTTAGTGACATCGCAATCTCCTTAGTAAGCCATCGTCAGGGTTCGGTCAGAATCCCCGCCGGTAGAATTAATGTTTAGTACTGCTTCACTTGGCGCAGGGCCAACTTGAATAGTGCGGGCAATCAAACCGAATTCAATTACCGCTAACAATCCATATAGAACTGTGAAGCCAATCATCGTTGTCGCTACCATGCCGGCACTCACAACTTGGCTCACTCCATCCGCAGTTTTAATTAAACCGAAGACAGCCCAAGGTTGGCGGGCATTTTCGGTGAATATCCAGCCAAAGAAATTTGCAAACAAAGGAAGAAATGGCATCGAAACCATCGAAGGCAAGAACCATTTACCCGTTGGTTTTCCACCACGGCGCATCCGCCAAAGTGTTAGCAATGCAAAGAATGCCGCTAGCGCACCAAGGCCAATCATGAATCGGAAACTCCAATAAGCTATCGGAATATTTGGAGTGTAATCACCGACGCCATAAGTCTGGTCATACTTTGCTTCTAGATCATTTATTCCTTCAACAACTCCATTGAAATCACCTGTTGACATAAATGAGAGCATCGATGGCAAGCCAATTTGAAAAGTTGATTTAGAACCATCAAGTGTTCCGAGAGTAAATAAAGAAAATGGAGCACCAGCTTTTGTGTCGTACAGTGCTTCAGCCGCTGCCATTTTCATTGGCTGTTGAGTTGTCATTACGCGGGCGGTGTAATCCCCTGAAATTCCAACAAAAATGAAAGAAATCAATACTGTTACTAATCCTAATTTTAATGTTGTTGGCGCGACTTCATTATCTTTCTTCTTGACAATCAGCCAAGCCGATACTCCAGCAAGAACTCCGCCGGCAGTTAGGAATGCTGATGGAATTGTGTGGAAGAAAGAAGCAAGTGAAGTATTTTGCGTTAAGACTTTAAAGATGTCAGTCAACTCAGCTCGACCACGTTCAACATTCATTTTGTATCCAACAGGATGTTGCATCCACGCGTTTGCCGCCAAGATGAAAAAGGCTGAAAAGAGAGTACCTACAGCCGCCAACCAAATAGTGGCCAGGTGCATTTTCTTTGGCAATCTATCCCAACCAAAAATCCACAGGCCAAGGAATGTGCTTTCTAGGAAGAAAGCTAACAATCCCTCCATTGCTAGCGGGGCACCAAAGATGTCGCCGACAAATCGGCTATATGAAGACCAGTTCATCCCGAACTGAAACTCTTGAACAATGCCGGTTACAACACCCATGGCAAAGTTGATTAGAAATAACTTTCCGAAGAATTTAGTTGCTCGTAAGTATTTATCCTTATTTGTACGTACCCATGCGGTTTGCAACCCTGCCACCATAAAGGCCATTCCAATTGTGATTGGCACGAAAATAAAGTGATAAAGAGTTGTTATTGCAAATTGCCAACGGGCTAGATCTAGCGAACTCATCTCTGCTCCCTCACAACAAGTATTTGTTTGTTGCAAGGATTATTTTGCTATCTTCAATTACTTGGAAAATACAAAAATGCTGGGGGTAGCCCTCTTAAATATTTAAACTTAGGGCTGCAAGGGCAGCATTTACGATCGAGCCGGAATCAATGTCATTTATGTCATACAGATCATGGATGGTGCCAGATTGGCCAAAAGTGTCAACGCCCAATGCAACTTGTGGCATTCCAAGTGCTGAACCTAGCCATGCCATCGCATGTGAGGCGCCGTCGTGAACTGAAACGATTGGTGCGCGCTCAGAAAAAATTGGTCGCATGGCACCTGGGAAAGATGGAGTGGTTGCAGTACGTACGCCTTGACGCAAAGTCCGCTGCCATCCCCCGTAAAGCCGCCCTGGAGCAGTGATATCAACTACGTGTGCAATTACGCCTTCACTCTTTAACTCAGCAGCAGCAATCAAAACTTCAGGCATGACCGCGCCGGTTCCAACCAAGTGGACCACTGGGGCGTTGGTTAAATCATGCTTATTGGACTCATCTAGATTGGCACGTCCATCAATTAATCGATATGCGCCAGCAATAACTTGAGACCTAAGAAGTGCTTCTCCCAAACGCTCTCTTGCCTGTGAAAATGGATCTTGATCAATTGGACGAGTAGTTAACCTAAAGTAGAAAGCGAGCTCTGAAGGGCGAAGTTCTGGAGTTGTTTCTTCACGCTGGCCAGCGACATGAGTAAGTGCATCACAGAGCAACCAATCAAGTGCTTGGGCATATGCCGGCTCCATCAACACGACTCCAGGAAGTTCCATTCCTACAGATGGAGTGATGGTTGATTGGTGCGCGCCACCTTCAGGGGCAAGTGTTACGCCAGAAGGAGTTCCGGTAATAATAAATCGAGCACCAGAGTAGACACTGTAAATAAATGCATCTAAGCCACGCAAAACAAATGGATCGTAAACAGTTCCGATTGGAATTAGTGGTTGATTTGAGTGATCCCAAGAAAGTCCAAGTTGACCAAGCAACATAAATAAATTCATTTCGCTGATGCCTAATTCAATATGTTGACCGGTTGGACCTTCAGCCCATTTTAAAATTGGATCTTCATTCCAACGTCTCAACTCTTGCGGGTGAAAAACACCTGCGCGGTTTATAAACCCACCCAGATTTGTAGATGTTGCTACATCGGGCGCTGTAGTTACTAGATATTTTCTAATCTCATCGTTTCGACTAATCTCACTCAAAACTCTTCCAAAGACTTCTTGGGTAGATGTCAAACCGGTGGTCTTTACGCCAGTTTCAGTTGGGAAAAGTAAATCAATTTTAGAAGATGCAGTCTCTCTAGCCAAGGCTTTTGCCCGCTGTGAACAAAGTTCTGCCTCAGCAGAGCCTGGTGCAAACAAATTCCATTCATCACTTTCGGTCAAACCTTTGCTGGTACGCAAATCATTAATCTGTGTTTCACTCAACAATGCGGAGTGATTTCGTGGATCTCCGGCGATTGGAAGTCCCCAGCCTTTAACTGTGTAAGCAAAAATTACACTTGGTCGCTCGGTTTCCGCATCGCACTCTTTAAATGCAGAAAGTAATGAATTTAAATTATGTCCACCAAGATCAGTTAACAAAGTAAACAACTCATCATCAGAGTATTTGGCAATCTCAGCTTTTACGCCTTCTGGGGCGCCCTCTAAAAAGCGACCACGGAGCTCTTCACGTTTTTGCCCATAAAGTGATTGATACTGCTCATTTGGAATGTCATCAAACCACTTCTTAAAGAGCGCATTCCCAGGTTCAGCAAATGCTGCTTCTAGCTTACGACCATATTTAGTTTCGACTACATGCCATCCAGCTGCTTCAAATTGACTGCGCCATTGCGCGATTCGAATGCCTGGAATTACGCGATCTAAAGATTGGCGATTGAAATCTACAATCCACATAACTTTTCCAAGACCATGTGTGGCTGGATCTGCTACCGCTTCCCAAACATTTCCCTCATCCAATTCGGCATCGCCAATTAGCGCGATAAACCGTGAATCAGGCCGTTTGCCAAAGTGCGCATCAACGTACCGTCTAGTGACGCCGGCAAATAGTGGTGCTGCAGCACCTAAACCAACAGAGCCAGTTGAAAAATCTACTGGATCAGGATCTTTGGTACGTGATGGATAACTCTGCAAACCACCTAAAGAACGCAGCTGGGTTAAATACTTTTTATCTAGTCGACCTAATA
Source organism: uncultured Actinomycetes bacterium (assembly GCA_903902965.1). Taxonomy (GTDB): domain Bacteria; phylum Actinomycetota; class Actinomycetes; order Nanopelagicales; family Nanopelagicaceae; genus UBA3012. The sequence continues at coordinate 5,297 of CAIUXE010000072.1, read as the reverse complement.
AATATTGGATCGAGTGAAAAACCGGTGAAGCGTGCGGTTTCACACTGACGCGATCTTCACTATTCAAGTGGTGAAAATAAAGTGCCGTCATAACCGAAACCAGAGAAGCACTAGATGCTTGGTGTCCACCAACTTTAATGCCATCGGCATTTGCACGCTCGCGATTTGCATGATCAACCATTCGCACAGCAAGCCAAAGAATGCGCTCTTGAATGCGCTCTAAAACTGAGAGATCTTTTTCAGAAAGAACCATTAGCTGCTACTTCAACTCTTTTCGAACAGCCATTGCCAACGCTTCATAATCTGCAGGAGTGTTGTAAAGATGGCCGGAGATCCGGAAAAAATACTTATCGCTAAAGATCGTAATTGGAACTTCAATTTTGTACTCTGATGACAACTTACGACCTAGAGCTGCACAACCTTCAACTCCGCCTTGCATATTGTGAATCGGGACTACACCCATAGGCAGATTCTCTTCACGCAACTCATCAGTGCCAACGCCAAGTTCTGCCATGACTAAATCCCGGCCAAAGCGCATTCGCTGCTGGTGAGCTTTACGCACCCTTTCCCATCCAAATGCTTCATAAAATTCAATTGCGCGAGGTGCGGCAAGCCAAGCCGAAAGATCTACGGTGCCAAGCATGTCGAATTGCAATGGATAAGGTTCGAATTCATTCCAAGAAACTACAAGTGATTGAACTTTTCCTTGCCAACGTGGAGCAATACGAAATACTCCGGCACCTTGAGGTGCGCTTACCCATTTATGTAAATTTCCAAACCAGAAATCCGCATCTAGGGCGTCTAAATCAGTATCGAAATTTCCTGGTGCGTGAGATGCGTCGACTGTAAATGCAATTCCATGCTTTTTACACAATGCACTTAGTTCAAAAATTGGAAAGGTGCGTGCGGTTGCGGAAGTTACATGATCAACAACTAACATCACCGTCTTGCCAGTGATAGCGGACTCTACAAGTTTCACTACATCTTCATCGACAGCCAAACGTGGCACAACTACTTCTACGACTTTGCCACCAGCAGGCTCTAATCCACGTTTAACCGCGTAAGTAATCGCGCCATACTCATGATCTAAAACAATTACTTCATCACCAGATTTAAAAGGAAAGCCGCGCATCGTGGTTGTTGCAGCTTCTGTGGTATTTCGCACCAAGGCAATTTGATCTGCTTCTTGGCCTAAGAATTTTGCAATTTTGGCACGGGCATCAGCAACAGCTGGACGAGAAAGACGGGCGTAGAAACCAACCGGATTTTTATGTACTTCTTCTTGCCACTTTTTTTGTTCTGCATAAACAACGCGTGGCAAAGCGCCATAACTTCCATGATTTAAATGATGAACTTCTGGGTCGAGGCTCCACTCGGATTTTGCCTCGACCAAATCAAAAGTTGTCATTAGCCTTTAACAATTCCTGCAGATAATCCAGAAATCATAAACTTAGACATCAATCCGAAAATAACTACAGTCGGAACAATTCCGATCATTACTGCAGCCGACAGGCTGCCCCATTCGATCCAATATCCACCGATAAAGGAACGCATCGCGACTGGGAAAGTCTTATTACCCTCGGAGTCAATCAAAATCATCGCCAAGAATAATTCATTCCAACATTGCACAAATGAGAAGATAAAAGTTGCCGCAATTCCAGGCAAAGCAACTGGAGCAACTACACGGAAGAGTGCAGTAAACCTGTTGCAACCATCAATCAAAGCTGCTTCATCAAGTTCTGGTGGAATGCGCTGGATAAATCCACGCAACATCATCGTGGAGAATGGAACCTGTCCACCGACATAGCAAAGAATCAATCCAGAAAGTGAGTTGAGTAAACTAAGTTTTTGCATTAAAAGATAAAGAGGCGCGAGCGCGATAAGTCCTGGAATCATCTGGGTAGCTAAAAATGCCAACATGACTTGGGATTTACCGGCGAACTCGTACCGTGCCAGTGCGTAAGCTCCAAGGATTCCCAGGCAGATCACAATGAAGGAAGCAAGCAGAGAGACTACAAGGCTGTTTCTTAAGAAAACACCAAATGCATAATCCTTAAAAAGCACCCGATAACTGTCAAGAGTCGCATTAGATTTTGGGAAATAGTAAAGGTCGTTTACTTCTCTTTTTGGCTTGATGGAAGTTAGGCCCATCCAATAAATCGGAAATACTGTAAAAGCTAACCAAATACCCAATACGGTGAATTTTCCACTTTTTCCAAGTACGTTCCACATGATCAGACCCCCGATTCTTTCTCAAGTCTGGTGGCCATTAAGTAAAAAATCGTAAAGATAAAAAGAATTCCCATGGTCATTAATCCAAGCGCCGAAGCAGCGCCCCAATCTGCGTCAAGAGTTAATTTTTCAATTAACCATGAAGAAATGATGTGAGTCCTTCCGGCAGGACCACCTTGCGTCATACCGAAAATTAAATCTGGAAAGTTAGTAATCCACATGATACGTAAAAGCACAATCAAAATTAAAGTAGCGCGAATATAGGGAATAATTACTTGAAATAATGTCTGGAATCGATTTGCCCCATCAAGTTCAGCTGCTTCTAACATCTCAGTTGGAACGCCTTGCAGTGCAGCTAAAATCATAATTACGAAAAATGTCACGCCATACCAAACGTTCGCGATAATAACTGCTGCCATTCCCCAATTTCCATTTGAAAGCCATGGGATACGACTATCAATTAAACCTAGCTTTAGTAAAGCGTCATTGAGCACGCCAAAACTTTCATCAAAAATCCATTTCCAAACCAATCCCATCAAAAACCCAGAGAGTGCCCATGGAATAAATATCAAGCCTTGGTAAATGCCAATAAATTTAAATTTCTTTTTCATTAACAGCGCTAAACCAAATCCAATTGTGAATTGAAAAAATAACGAAACAAAAACCCAAATAAATGTATTTTTCAGTACACGGTCAAAGTTTGGATCATTAATCAAATTCCTAAAATTCTGTAATCCGTTGTATCCAACATTTAGCTGATCAAATAAATTGAAGTTTTGAAAGCCGAGTTGAACGGTTCTAAGAACTGGATAAAAAACAAATATTAGAATCATTACAGCTGCGGGGGCTAAGAAGGCCAGCGCTTTTAACATTCGGCTAGTACTTGCCGGGCGCTTACGGGTCGTTCCCTGCATCGTCGCGCTCATTAAATCCATTACCCCTTTACTACTTAAAACTAAAGTTAAAATTTGAGAAGTGGCTGGTCACTTTTAATAACCAGCCACTCTCGCAAACTTTGCTACTCAATATGAGTAGCAATTTTTAAGATATTGCTACTTTATGCTTCGAAATTAATCGATGCAATCGGCTTTACCTAGGCCATCAGCCCAACCCTTAAGGAGTTGAGTGGTGGTTAGGTCGCCGGTGTAAAGCTTGGCCATATCTTTATCTAGCTGGCTGTACATAGCTCCGTAGCAAGCGGTCAACTTAGGACCACGTACTCCGCTGAACTTCAATTCCTTTGGATCAGCGTTGATCTTTGCATAGATTGACCAAGCACCAGTCTTAAAGAATGGGTCATTTGCTGCAGTTGTGGTTACAGGTCCAACGCCATATGCACGAGCAAATGCTGAGTGCTGTGGATCTTGGGTGATGTAATCAAGGAAGCCAAGTGCGACGTTCTTGCACTTTGCTGATTGGGTGATTGACCAAAGCCCGCCGGCACCAATGAACTGTGCTGAGTAACCGGTTGGGCCTTTAGGAATCTGTGCCATTGTCCAGTTGCCTTTTTCGTATGGCTCAAAGTTTTCTTCAACAATCTGAATAACTTCGTTGTCCTGGATTAAGTAGTTAGCAACTCCGGTGTGGAAGCCTTTAACCATTTCTGGGTAACCCCATGCAACAGATGCTGCAGGTGCTGCTTCTTTCCAGATTTTTAGCAATAGATCCATAGCAGTCTGAGCTTCTGGTGTTGCGAAGATTGACTTACCATCTTTGGTCTGCAAACCAGTTTGATTTAGGTTTGGAGCCAAGTGAGCGTGGATAATGAATAGCGCTTGTGAGTGAGCTGCTGCTGCACCGCGCATAGCGTAAACATATTGATTATCTTTTTGCATTGACTTTGCATTGTAAATATCATTCCAAGTTTTTGGAATTGCAAGTCCGGCTGCTTTGAAACGATCGGCACGTACGAATGATGCCTTGGTGTAATAACCATTGCCGATTCCGTAAATCTTGCCTTTAGTTGTCTGCTCTGCCATTTGCTTGGTGTAAGGAGTTAGATATTTGTACGCCTTGGTTGCTTTGAACTGCTTAGCAATATCTGCAAGCTGTCCTGCAACTACTGCCTGGCTGTAAATAGCACCGGCTGGCTCAACAATATCTACGTTCTTTGCTTGAATAAGCTGAGTGATCTTTGCAGGTGAATCAGCTTGTGATGGAGAGATAAGGTCAATCTTCACTCCTGGGTTCTTCTGCTCGTACTGACGAGCGAAAGCATTTAGAAGTGGAGTACGTGCAGGTCCTGCAAAGTACTCGATCATACGAATTGTTACTGGCTTTGCCTTGGTTGGCTTACATGACCAATCAGCGGCAGCTGTTGCTGCAGAGCTGGTAGCAGCAGAAATTCCACCAAAAGCGAGTGCTAGTGATGCAACTACTGCGGCAGCCTTGCGAGTCGAATTAAGCTTTGACACTACGGGCCCCCTTTAGAGTCCACTTGAGATGAAACGCTTCACCTCTGTTTGGGGCATTATCTTGGTAAATGCAACAGGGTTGCAACGCGATTCCCGCTAATCAGCGAAAAAAGATCCTATATTCGGCAATCGTTACAAAATTGAGATCTATAAAGTGGTATTTCCTATAGGATCAAAAATAAGGTCCTATTTTTGCCTTACCCCACTCGATCGACTACTACTGCTAATACTACTTTGTTGCCCCCGTGAATTTTGCAAAGGTTGGCGAACAACTTTACTTGCTGCGGTTAATAATGCTTTATGTTCTGGATTGCTTTTTGCTCTGCGATTTAAAACTGTTGAAAGCGGCAAATTTAAATCATCACCATAATGTTCTTGGCATACTAAAATTATTTTGCGCATCACTTGTTCTGCAACAACCGCATCTTTATCGGCGATAGCTTGATAGACATCATCATGCAATGGGAGTCCATGCTTAGTTACTGTGTTGTCAGTTGCGCTTCGAGTAATAGATCCAAATACTAAGTTCTTAATTGATCCGTATACCAAGTGCGTCACCGGATTTTGCGATGCGGTAACAATGCGCAGATGAAAATCCATATCTGCATTTGCATGGACTTGAGCATCTTTACTGTTGTGCATTTCGTACAG
>CAIUXE010000071.1 GCA_903902965.1 uncultured Actinomycetes bacterium | reverse complement strand
CAGACCCGCGATTTCACATCTGCTGCGACTGCTGTTGCTGTGATCACCAGTGCCTTGGAAAATAAAATAACACACCCCGAACCTGTAAACCTTGCGTTTGGAAATCGGATTTCATTAAATGAAATAATTAAAGACTTAAAGGGGTATTTCCCAGATCTGAAGATAAAACACATTGAGACTAGGCCTGGAGATGTTAAAGATTCCCAAAACCAACCAACTTTAATCAAGTCGCTTTTCCCAGATGTCACGCCACAAAGTTTTAAAGATGCATTATTAGAAACGAAGAATTGGTTGGCAGAGAATTCGAGCAAGATACTTAACGGCCCAGCGGCGACTGATTAATTCATGTGTGGCATAGCCGGGCGAGTAGGAAGTGCTGCTGGTTCAAAAAATGCAGTGACCGCCGCCATTAATTCTCTGGCACATCGTGGTCCTGATGATCAAGGGTATTTCACCGCCCCAGGAGTCGAACTTGGAATGGCAAGACTTGCAATTATTGATGTGGCGCATGGTCAGCAACCCAAGCAGGATTCATCCGGAAAAATTGAAATAGTTTTTAATGGTGAGATTTACAACCATAGAGAAGTCCAAGAGATTGTGCGAAAAAGCGGAGGGAAGTTAAGCGGAGATAGCGAAGCGGAAGCTCTTGCCGAACTTTATAAAGTAAAAGGCGAAGATTTTGTAAATGATCTGCGCGGAATGTTTGCAATTGCGATCTGGGATGGTCGGGATAATTCGCTGCTACTTGCGCGGGATCGAATTGGTGAAAAACCGCTGCTTTACTGCGAAACAACTGCAGGTAATTTGATTTTTGCTTCTGAGATGCGAGCAATTTTTGCATTTGGGATTAAGCCTGATGTAGATGAAAGACAAATTGGCAGTTTTTTGCGGCTGGGATATCTGAACTCTCCGGAAACAATAATTTCTGGAGTTAAAACATTACCGCCGGGGCATCTGCTCAAGTTTAAAGATGGCAAAGTAAATCTGCTTCGTTATTGGCATCTCCCTGAGTTTAAAGAAAAACAGATAAATAAAGCAGCAGCAACAAAGCTGCTTAGCGAGGCATTAGAAAATGCTGTTGTAAGTCAGATGTCCTCAGAACGCCCTTTGGGAACATACTTAAGCGGGGGAATAGATTCAACATTAGTAACGGCATTCGCAGCAAGAAATTCAAGTACAAAAGTAAATACCTTTTCAATTGGTTTTGAAGATCAAGCTTTTGACGAATCAACCCATGCGCGCAATGTTGCAAATTTTTTCGGAACCGATCACCACGAAATATTAGTAAAACCTGATCCAGTATTAATTATCGGAAAAATTGGCCAAGTTTTAGACCAACCTTTTGGTGACTCATCCATTATCCCAACCTTCCTACTAAATGAATACGCTAGCAAAAAAGTGATTGTTGCATTGGGGGGCGACGGTGGAGATGAATCTATGGGTGGGTACGATCGTTACCATGCGGCTCCAACGTTGCAGAAATTAAATCAATTAATTACAGTAGCAAAACCTTTAACTAAACTAATTGATCAATTCGGGTATGCAAGATTAAACCGTCGAGGCAAAAGATTATTAGAGGCGGCAAAGCCATATGGGTCTACTTGCGATAGGTATCTTGATCTAGTCTCATTAGTTCACATGGATGAGTTGAATGCACTTTTGCATCCAAATATTCGCAACAAGAATATCGGCCAAAACCCATTGCAAAGTGTGTGGGATTTGTTAAAAATTAGTGACGACAGCGAACGCGCCAGAGTGCTGGATTTGCAAACATACCTTCCAGGAGATTTGCTATTTAAAACAGATATTTCATCAATGGCAAATAGTCTTGAACTTAGAGCTCCATTTTTAGATTATAGGTATTTAGAAGTTGCCCATTCTATTCCAACAAGATTTAAGATTCACAATGGTGAGGGTAAATATCTGTTGCGTGAGATCGCCCGCACCATGGTTCCAGCCAAATTAATTGATCGACCAAAGATGGGCTTTGCAATTCCACGCGCGCTTTGGTTGCGCGGTCCTATAAAAGAGATGGCGCATGAATTGCTATTAGGCCAGCGTGCGAGAGAGCGTGGCTGGGTTGATCTAAAAACTATAGAAAAGTATTGGCTTATGCATCAATCCGGTAGAGATTATGATCGAATTCTGTGGCCAGCATTAATGCTAGAACTTTGGGCTCGAAATTGGGTTGATCAGGGTAAATAAAGTTTTTGGTAATCATTTACTAAACGAGCCACTCCGTAGCGAGCGCTCATATCTATTTTGGCGCTTTCGCCAAGTTGATTACGTAATCCAGGATCAGATAGCAGGGATTGCACTGCCTTGACGATCTCGCTCACATCTAACGAGGTTAATAGTCCGCTACTACCATCTTTGATAACCTCAGAAACCGAACCAACATTTGTTGAGATGGTTGGAATTCCGGCCATACCAGCTTGAATGGCACTAATTGGAGTTCCTTCATTGTCACTAGTTAGTAACAAGATGTCTGTGGCGCTGAGGATATTTTCCACATCACTGCGCCATCCCAGAAAAGTAACTTGCGTACTTATTTTAGAAAGTTGGGCTTTGAGTGAATCAGCCAAATCTCCAGAGCCAACAATTAAAAAATGTACTTTTGGATTTTGGTTGGCTATTTGCAAAGCTACTTGTGCAAAACGATCCGGGCGTTTAATTCCAGTTATTCGGCCCAGAAAAGTAATCGTTGTGGCGTCCGAAGAGACTCCTAATGCATTTCGTGATGTGGTGGCGTTAGGGATTGGCCCTAGAGATATTCCCGGTGGAATGACCACGTATTGATCTGGGGTGCCAATACCGGCGGCTAAAAGATCATCACGAACTTGGCTGCCCACACTCACCAGAGTTTTACTACGTTTGGCTAGAAATCTTTCAACGATAATTACTAATTTTGTTTTGAGTGGAGAAAAGTATCCATGCAGTAAATGCCCATGGTAGGTATGTACTAACTGCGCATCACTGAAACTTAAAATGGCAGCTAGGCGGCCAAGCAGGCCGGCTTTGGCGGTATGTGTGTGGATGTAATTTGGCTTGAAAGCTCTAATCTCTTTGATTAACCGGAATAAAACCAATAGATCATCTTTGGCTTTGATACTTCTGCCTAGACCTTCAAGTCGCGTGACTGGAATATCTGGAGCAATTAATTCGAGATAATCGGCTTCATCACCTGCGCAATAACCAGTAAAAAGTCTTTGTTCAAATACATCTTGATCAAATCCACGCATTAATCCCGAAACTTGAACTGCGGGTCCACCGATATTCATTCGTGCGATTATCCGCATCACTCGGATTTTCGCTGCCACCTTATATTTCGCTTTCTTTACTTAGCTAAATCTGCGGCAACGTCGCGAATTATCTCCTCAAGAGATTTGGTTACTTTCCAACCAGTTAACGAAACCAATCTTTGGGTGCTTGGCACTCTCCGTTGCATATCTTCAAAACCGGCTTCATAGGCATCGGCATAATCCACAAAAGTGATTTCACTTTTTGATCCGGTTATTTCAATTATTTTCTTAGCTAAATCTAAAATAGAGATCTCAAAATTATTTCCAATGTTTACAACAGTTCCAATAGTTTTATCTGTTCCAGCAACTTTAAGCAGCGCATCTATTACATCGCTCACATGCGCAAAACATCTAGTTTGCGTGCCATCACCGTAAACAGTGATTGGCTCATTTTTTAATGCTGCATCAACAAAACGCGGAACGACCATTCCATAAAATCCAACTTGGCGTGGACCTACTGTGTTAAATAATCGCACGATGCGTGCCGGTAAACCTTCAGAATGCCAGTAAGAATATGCAAGGACTT
>CAIUXE010000070.1 GCA_903902965.1 uncultured Actinomycetes bacterium | reverse complement strand
GAGTAAGTACCAACAGCTAAACCGATAAACAAGGCAAGTGATAAGTCCTTGAGTGGGCCTGCTCCAAGAACTCCGGTACCAATAAACAAAATTGATCCGACTGGAAGAAGTGCGACTATCGAAGTGTTGATCGAGCGAATCAAAGTTTGATTAACGGCCAAGTTTGCTGCATCAGAATAAGTTAACCTTGATCCACCGGATATTCCACGTGTATTTTCGCGGACTTTATCAAAGACCACAACAGTGTCATAAAGTGAATAACCCAAAATTGTTAAGAAACCGATAACCGTTGAAGGCGTGACTTCAAAGCCGACCAGCGCGTAAATTCCAACCGTGATCCACACATCATGGAACAACGCGATAATTGCAGCAATAGCCATTTTTGGTTCAAATGCAATTGATAAAAATATAATTATCGCAAAGAGGAAAACTACTAAGGCTGTGATGGCTTTCTTGGTAATTTCTTTACCCCAAGATGGACCAACTAAGCGAGTATCGATTTCATTTTTAGAAACTGTAAAGGTTGAAGATAAAACATCGGCAACTCGGTTTGATTCGACGCTAGTCAATACCCCAGTTTGAATACGAACTTTATTAGAGCCAATTGTTTGGATAATTGGATCGCCAGGCACATTTGCTTTAACCATCGCTGCGCGAGCATCAGGAACAGTAACTCCAGCTTTGTTAACAATAAATTCAGATCCACCTTTAAATTCAATTCCTAAGTGCAACCCTTGGATACCAAGAGAAAGTGCAGAGGTAATGATCAAAAGAGCAGAAAGTGCATACCAACGACGACGGTTGCCGATGAAGTTAAATGATTTTTCGCCTCGATAAAGGCGGTCTCCGAAAGAAAGTTTGGCACTCATTTAATTGCTCCCTTTCTCGTTCTTAGCCAGAGTCGTTCCGCGCACCACTTTATGTGCGTCAAGTCCTGAAAGCGGATTACCTTCACGGAAGAATTTCACGTTAGCCAGTAACGTAATGATTGGCTTGGTAAATAAGAAAACCACGATTAAGTCGATAATAGTTGTTAGACCAAGTGCAAAAGCGAATCCCCGAACGTTTCCAATTGCGAAGATGTAAAGCAATAAAGCTGCAATCAGCGAGACTACGTCGGAGATGATGATGGTTCTGCGAGCTCGGGTCCAACCATTTTCAACAGCAGATCGCAGAGATCTACCTTCTCGAATCTCATCTCTTAAACGTTCAAAGTAAATAATAAATGAGTCTGCCGTTATACCGATTGCGACAATTGCTCCAGCGATACCGGACAAAGTTAATGTGAAACCAATATTTTTGCCTAGTACTACAATTGTTAAGTAAAGAATTAACGCAGCCAATGCAAGCGATCCGATCGTTACGAATCCGAGTGCTCGGTAATAAAATAGTGAATAAAGTACTACTAGAATTAATCCTAAGCCACCGGCAAGAAGTCCTGCATGTAATTGATCAGTACCAAGTGTTGGAGAAACTTGTTGTACTTCACCACGGTCAAAAGCCAGCGGCAAAGAACCATACTTCAACACATTTGCTAAATCACTTGCTTCTTGTTGCGTGAAATCACCAGTGATCTGTGCGCTTCCACCAATGATTGCACTGATGATTCTTGGAGCAGAAACAACAAGTCCATCCAGCACGATTGCAACTTGGTTTTGCGGAGCTGTAAGTGAAACAACTCTTTGGGTTATGGCGCCAAATTTAGATGTTCCCTCTTTATTAAAATCAAGTGCCACATACCAACCACCACTACCTTGTTGATCAATTGCGGCAGTTGCTTTCTTTACTTGAGTACCAAGTACTTCAGCAGGTCCTAAAACGTATCGAGCAGTTCCATCGCGATCGCAAGTTACGAAAGGCAAATCTGCGGAATCTCCACCACCACCGCGACGTGATTCATCTTTAGTGCAATCAAGTGCGGCAAATTCTTTTGAAAGTAATTCTCCTGCGGCAGTTACTGCTTGTGTTTGCGCATCAGTCGGAGCTGGCGCTGCCGGAGTAGTTGCTTTTGGAGTAACAATTGGAGCTGGATCTGCAAAATATGGCGCACTCTTAGAAAGTTTAGATCCGGAAGCAGATGGCGCAGGCGTTGCTGTTGCACTTGCAGCTGGGGCTGGGGCTTCTACCGGTCCGCCCGTTGCTAAAACTTGGCGAAAACGAAGTTCTGCAGTCTGTCCAACTAGTTCAACAACTCTTGCCCCTGATTCACCAGGAACTGAGATTAAAATTTGACGATTAGTTCCACTACCTTGCGCAACAACTTCGCTCTCGGCTACACCTAATGAGTTAACACGTTGCCGAATAATTGAAACAGCTTGATCAATCGCCTCGTTAGTTACTTTGCCTTCTTGTCCGGCAGAGATTCGTGGTTGCAAGACAACGCTGGTGCCGCCGCGAAGATCCAAACCGAGACGAACTTGGCTTGCGCCTTGGATAAATATTGAGGCGGTCAGAGCCACCAAAATCAATAAAAGGGCGGTTAATGAGCGGCCAGGCCTTGAGGTAGAAGAAGTCGTAGACACGAGGGGTGAGTCTAGGGTTCTAATGGGTTAGAAGCGAACTCGCCGCCGCTAAACAGGTTCAGGGAATCAGGCGGAGTTAGCCCTAAATGTCGCCAGCCAGCCTCAGTGGCCACCCTTCCCCGAGGGGTCCGCAGCAGCAAACCAGTGCGGACTAAAAATGGTTCACAGACAGCTTCCACCGTCTCAACCTCTTCGCCAACGGTAAGGGCCAAAGTTGAGATCCCAACTGGCCCTCCGTTAAATCGTTCGACTAGCGCTCTTAATATTGAACGATCCAATCTATCAAGTCCTAATTGATCAACTTCATAAAGTTCAAGAGCTGCATCAACTTGTGCAACGGAAATCGTTCCATCCTTCACTGAACCTTTATGGACTTGCGCATAATCACGAACTCGTCGAAGCAAGCGATTAGCTATTCGCGGAGTTCCTCTAGACCTGCCCGCAATTTCATTTATTGAATCAATAGAGATTTCTAATTGTAATAATTTTGCGCTTCTCACAAGAACGCGAGTCAATTCTGTAGCGTCGTAAAAATCTAACAACGCGGTAAATCCAAATCTATCGCGCAGTGGACTTGGTAATAATCCGGCACGAGTGGTCGCACCAATTAAAGTAAATTTTGGTATCGCAAGTGGAATTGAAGCCGCTCCGGCTCCTTTACCAACAATTATGTCCACGCGGAAATCTTCCATCGCAAGATAAAGCATTTCTTCCGCAGGTCGCGACATCCGATGAATCTCATCAACGAAAAGAATTTCTCCTTCCGTGAGAGTTGAAAGTATCGCTGCTAAGTCACCAGCTCTTTGTAAAGTTGGACCGCTGGTTATACGCAAAGGCGCATTCATTTCGGTAGCAACTATGTATGCCAGCGTGGTTTTACCTAATCCCGGTGGTCCAGAAAGCAAGATGTGGTCAGCGGCACTGTCTCGTTGTTTTGATGCCTCTAAAACTAAACTCAACTGTTCGCAGACGCGTTTTTGACCAATAAATTCACCTAAAGATTTTGGACGCAGAGCGCCATCAATCCCTTCATCTAAAGGATGGAGCGCTCCTGAAGTTAATGCGTGCTCGTCATCCACGTCCGCCACCTCGATTCTGCGGCGATTGTAAATTCAGTAAAGCAAATCGCAATTTTTCTTCAAGTGGCTGATCAAGCGCACTCACAGCAACTGATGAAATTGCTTGATCAATTTCACGACCGGTGAAACCTAAGCCAGACAACGCAGTACTAATTGAGCTTTGCCAACTGCTATCCACGCTTGTG
>CAIUXE010000069.1 GCA_903902965.1 uncultured Actinomycetes bacterium | reverse complement strand
CTGTTACACCTTTCCAGGATTTCTTTGCAGCACTTAAGATTTCTTCGCTACCGCCAAGCATGTAAAGCGCTGGCCAGTTAAAAAATGCTTCGTAAAAATCATCTGCCCCATCACGAGAATGATCCATGCTCTGATTGAAAATCAACGAACCGTCTGGGTTGCAAAACTTTTTATCAAAAACTCTCCAGCCTTGATCCATAACCTCAAATAAACGCCTTTGCAATACTGCCCACTCTGGCATTGTTCGCAAGTAAGTATGGTCACGCAAAATTGGGTTTTCATAGCTGTTAATTGACCCGAACTTCTTATCTGTCATGAGATGCCTTTCATCTATTTGGAATTAATGAGAATTAATGAGAATTAAAAGTTAGTTAAATTCCGTACGCCTTTAGTGCGTTCAAACTCCAAAACTTTTCTTTATCGGTTTGGCTTAGGTCATCAACTAAAAACTCCGCCAAATTAGCTACTTGATCATACGACGCCGCAAGCTTGCATACTGGCCAGTCTGATCCAAACATAATTCGATCTGCGCCAAAAGAATTTAAAACAACATCAAAGTATTTTTTGAAATCTTTCTTTTCCCAAGATTTCCAATTGGCTTCAGTTACCATTCCTGAAACTTTGCAAAGAACATTTTGATTAGCCGCTAAATTTTCAATTAATTTGGACCATTCTTTTAACTCTCCGTCATCGGCTTTTCCAATATTAGGTTTTCCGATGTGATCCAATATAAAAGTAGTGTCTGGGCATTGCTGGACTAATTTTGCACTGGCAGCCAAGTGTGGTGGGTCCACTAATAAATCAAAAGTAAGTCCTTCTTGTACTAACTGGCTGACATTTTTTACAACTTGGTGACTTGATAGCCACTGGGTATCTGTTCTTCCTTGTGCTCCGTCACGAATTCCAACTAACTTATTTGCTCCTGGTAAATCTAAATATTTTTCAAGATTTTCAAAGCAATCAGATTTGCTCATATCGATCCAAGCAACGACTCCAATAACTGAGTCATGGTTTGCAGCTACATTGAAAAACTCTTTCATCTCTTCATAATCTGAAAGAGTTTGCACTAGAATTGATTTATCAATTTTCGCCGATGCTCGCTCAGCATAAAAATCATCCATTGAAAAGGTGCGATTTATTGGTGCTAGCACTTCACCCGCTAGCCATCCTCGTTGGGCTATCTCTAAATCCCATAAATGATGATGAGAATCTATTCGCATGAGTATCCGCCTCTTTGGGTGCCAACTAATCAGTAAACTTTACTTATTTTATTAAGAAAAGTTATACAAATGTTAATCCATTTCCTTGCCTACCTGTATCGCATCCTATACGGTTTTACTGATGATTTACTAGGAAAATTTGAATTCGCTGCCAGATGACGATTGGGAAGGCACTAAATTGAACACACTAATTCAAGAGAACTATCCAGATGTAAAAATTAAATCAGTTAAGAGTATTTTGCTCTCTCGTTTACATGACACGGACAAAGCCTGGGGTACTCACGTAATTCGTGCTGTCAAAGCTGATGTTTATATGGTGGTAGTTGAAACTGACCAAGGACAAATTGGTTATGGTGAAGTTTGTTCTTATGGTGGTCCCCCAATTATTAAATCTTGGATTGATTGGTTTTCGAGGATCATGGTTGGCCGTTCACTTTCAGAAGCATGGCGAGTAGCGCGTCCGCGTGGAGTTAATTGGGCACATGATGGTGCGGTAGCTGGTCTTGATTGTGCATTTTGGGACATCCTTGGCCAGATAACTGGCAAGACTGTTGCGGTTTTGCTTGGTGCAGATCCAAAAGTAACTGAAGTTGATGCTTATGCATCCGGTGGAGTTAATTACGACTGGAGTATCAATCCTGATCAATTAATAGACGAAGTTGTTGGCTATAAAAATCTTGGATACACCACCTCAAAGATTCGCATGGGAACCCAGTGGGCTTTCGATGGGGTAACTCCTGAGCGCTTTATCAAGCACATGAAAAAACTTCGTGATGCCGTTGGTCCAGATTTCCGTTTAGCAGTAGATGGAAATGCGCGCTTAAGCCTTGAAGAAGCATTAAAAGTTGCTAAAGGTCTAAATGATCTGGGCTTCATCTGGTTTGAAGATGCAATTGCAATTACCAATATTGATGGCTTTAAAGAGTTGCAGAAAGTTGCTCCAGACCTAACCATCAGTGGTGGCGAAGTTATGCAATCGCTAGATCAATACCGTCCATATTTTGAGCAAGGCGCACTGCAGATGTTGCACCCTGACGCAGGTTGGATGGGTATTACTGAAATGAAAGCAGTAATGGAAATGGCAGCTACTTATGGCATTTCATGTGATCCACATGGATGGCACAACGGAGCTATGGCGATTATGCATGCGCACATCATGGCCGGTGCACCACTTTACGGTCAGGTTGAAGTTAACTTTGCCCAAGGTCCACTACGTGATGCAATTTTGGCTGATGGACTTCCAACTGCGAAAGGAAAGCTTGCTGTACCGCAAGTTCCTGGATTTGGAATTAAGTTAGCTGATAATCTCGAAGAGAAATTCCCATACTTAGATTTCAACTATCATGCAGAAATCATGCACCCAATCGCAGAAGTAAAGCCAGCTGCTCGTAACTGGATGTAAGTAAACCTAACCAACTGAAAGGTGCAGTAAATGGCAAAGTTTTTCGACGAAAATGTAAAGATGGAGAAACCCAAAGGG
>CAIUXE010000068.1 GCA_903902965.1 uncultured Actinomycetes bacterium | reverse complement strand
TTCAAACTGCTCATTGTAAATCTCGTCAAGAGAAATATCGAAGTTTTGATTTGCAAGTTGATTAAGCAGGTCTTTTGGACCAAGTAAATTGAGTGATTGAATCTCTATATCTGATAAGTTGCCACCAATTTTGAACTTAAAATTGGTGGCACCCGATGCATTCAAAAGAGTTGATGCTGATCCAAGTTGGGATTTAATACTGAACACAAACTCTTTATCTTGGTTCACTTTTGAATCATGAGCGACAAGGGAAATATCACCTTTGTCATTGTGGGGTTCTTTGAGGGATGTGATCTCACATTGAGATAGCATTTCTTCAACTTCTGGTACTTCAAATGTCGATTTAGCTTGATCGATAGCTGACAAAAGATTTGACGCGGCATTTGCAAATTCATTGCGGTCTATAGATCTCAATACAGAATTGCTGTCATCTTTAGTTATGCTTACATTTGCGTCTTCTAGGACATAATCAAAGGTTAACTTTTTTTGCTGACGAGTTATCTTGACGATCGGGTAGTAAGACGATGGGTTGAGAGACAGGTCTGCGTTAGCTGCATGGAGCTTGCCATCAGCAAGTAATTTAAAAAACGTGTAAATCTCACTCCATTCGCCGCGGTTTCCGGAGAGCATCTTCCTAACCTTCAAGGGATCGGATTAAATTGCGTGCAGTTGCTTGTATCGCTGGAACCGCAACTGAATTTCCGAACTGCTTGTATGCGTGCGAGTCTGCAACAACAATTTTGAATTTGTCGGGGAAGCCCTGCAGTCGAGCCCATTCACGCGGCGTCATCTTACGAATTCCTTTTTTATTTACGGAGCCTTTTATATGCGTAATAGGCACAAAATTTGAAAGCCGATCATCGACGACAAGGTTTCGCTCGCGACCCATGCCACCAACAACAATTGCATTAGCCACACCATCACTTGGAATAATCTCGTACCCAAAACCATTTCCTTTTGCTTCGTGTCGAGCGCGGTGATTAACCAAAGTGCGGAGGTACTGATTTGAAAGGTAATACTTCACAGAAACTTCCTCGTCTTCCAAAATATCGCTAATTGTTGTGTGAACGCCTAGCGGCTTTGGGTATGAAAATCGATTAGCGGCTGCCTTGTTTCGAAAGCCGACAATAAATATTCGCTCTCGATTCTGTGGCACGCCAAAATCACGCGCATTCATGATCTGCGGATCTGGAACGTAGTAGCCAAGATCTTCACGAAGCGTTCGTAGAATCACATCAAGCGTGCGCCCTTTATCATGGCCATAAAGACCTTTGACATTCTCGAGAAAAAACGCATCTGGGTGTTTCTCTTGCAGAATTCGTGCAACATCAAAAAACAAAGTGCCACGTGTGTCTTTAAATCCTCCTTTGAAGCCAGCAATTGAAAATGCTTGACAAGGAAAACCAGCTACAAGTATCTCGTGCTTTGGCACCTCTTGCTCATTGACTTCAGTAATGTCACCAAAAGGCATCTCGCCAAAATTTTCGTAGTAGCTCAGCTGTGAGTGTTTGTCCCACTCAGAGCTGAATACACATTTGCCGCCAAGCTGCTGAAATGCGATGCGCATGCCACCAATTCCTGCAAACAAGTCAATAAAAGTAAATTTAGGATTTTCAACTGGTTTGAAAGGTATGTCCCAGTTAAATCTCTCAATGTCAATTTGTTCGATCAAGTCATTTACTGCGCTGGGCAAATTCTTTTTATATTGTTTGCGGTGCGAAAGATTCTCAGCTTGAAGAAAGTGAGTTAAATCTGCAATCACGTCGTTGGTGAGGTTGAGGGTATTTAAATGCTCCTTTAGGTCACTAAATCTGTCAATTTTCGGGAACAGATTCTTGGAAACTTGCGGCATGATTTTTTCTTTCACTAGACAAGAGTAGACACCCGGTGTTGCAAGGTTAGACCAGGTCACTATTGAAAACGCTACGATGAGTTCCTTGTCGGATCCAACAAAACGTAACCCAGCTTGGTGGAATGGCTCAGTTGGTCAGTTCATGTTGGCTGAAACAGACAGAATTATTGGTGATTTAGCTGCTCGAGCTGGTGATGAAGGCCTTGAAGTTGTGCAGCACGTGCCAGCGATTGTGCTGGTAGCTCCAGCAGCCCACCGAAGTACCGGTGGCAGCCAGCAGTACATTCTCAGTGT
>CAIUXE010000067.1 GCA_903902965.1 uncultured Actinomycetes bacterium | reverse complement strand
TTAAATAACGCTGAACCGCGTGCCATCATCAATTGATTTCGCATCTGCGGCCCAACCATTTGTAAGTTGGTCGCCGACCAACCTGGGTGTGCTGATACGGCAATAACTTTCTTGCTCTTGTTATTTCGGCGTTGTAATTCATTTATAAATAGTAAATTTGAAACTTTAGAGCGTGCATATGCTTGCCAAGGTTGATATTCACCCACACCGCGACAAATATCCATAATCTTTGCTGCTGGAAACTGAGCCAAGCGATGCGCTTGGCTTGCAACACTTACAACTCGAGCACCATCTTTTAGTTTATTTTGTAGCAGACCTGAAAATGCAAAATGCCCTAAATGATTAGTACCCATTTGTAATTCAAATCCATCAGCTGTGTGGCGCAGCGGAGTAGCCATGACACCAGCATTCAAAATTAAAATATCAATCTGATTTTTCACTTGGTCTGCGGCAGCATGAATAGATTTTAAATCGCTGAGATCTAATTCAATTACATCAATACTTCCGCGAGATGCAATTGAAAGTTGTTTGGCCAAAGCCGATGCTTTGCGAACATTTCGCACTGCCAAAATAAGATTCCCGCCATTTTCAGCAACTTGCTTGGCAACTGCTAATCCCAAACCACCACTTGCACCCGTTATCAATACATTTTCGCCGCTTAAATCACGGGACTTACTCCACTTAGGACTGATCTCTGGAAGTGCTGCCATCGTTACTCACCCACCAATATCTATAGCGAACTTATTCAGAACTTAAATCAAGAAGTATCTGAATTAAGTGTGGAGCTGAGGGGACTTGAACCCCTGACCCCCTGCATGCCATGCAGGTGCGCTACCAGCTGCGCCACAGCCCCAAGAATTTGTCAGCACTTGAGAAGCGAAACTCTAGCCGAAGATTTGCGCGCTCTCTAATCCGGCTATTTGCGGCGTAAAACCCGACCTGGGCGCTTTAAAGTGTGATGACTTTCATCAACCACAATCGTTCCATTCACGATTACTTGTTGAATTCCCTCTGGATAAACACAAGGGTTTTCGAGTGTTGAATCGCTGCGGACTTTGTCAGCGTCAAAAATCACCATGTCGGCGAACCAGCCCTCTTTAATTTCTCCGCGAGTTTTCAAAGCAAAACGTTGAGCCGGCTTTGATGACATCTTATGAATTGCAGATTCAAGAGTTAATGTCTTCTTTTCGCGCACGTGGTGAGCTAAAAATTCTATGTGACCGCAATAAGGGAATTGGCTCTGCGTCACATTAGCTAATGCTCCATGATCAATGCTGGTGTAACCATCCACACCTAATGAGAAATCAGGATGTGAAATCATTTCGGCAAGATGTGCTTCTGTCATATTTTCACCGAACATTAAAACTTTATCCATGTCAGGACCAGCTGCCATTAAAATATCAAAGTAAGAATCCCATTCATCCTGCTTCATCGCTTTAGCAATTTCAGGGAAGCTCATACCGGTGAACTCTGGATAATGCAGACTGCCTTGTAAGCGCACTCGACTCCATTGTCCTTTATGAATATATCTCCAATAACGATCGCAATCACTTTTTAGTCGATCTCTAACAGTGCTTTCCTTTAGCGCAAGAGCAACATTTGCATAACCATCTTTCAATAACCATTCTGGCAAGATCGCAGACATTCCGCCAAGTCCAAATCTAAATGGAGTGGTATCTGCGGCTACGTCTAAGCCTTTATCTTTTTCGGCAACTAACATCCCCACTGCACGTTCCCATGCATTCTCAGGAGCATTGGTATCAAAGCGCACGTTAAAATGTGAAAGTTGTGCAACTACATTTCCAGTTTTTGCAATCTGTAAAAATTCTGCCATCGAAGAGAATATTTCAGAATCACGGTTACGCACATGACTGGTGTAAACCCCACCATACTTTCCAACTACTTTTGCTAAATGTTCGATTTCTTCGGTTTTTGCAAATTTCCCAGGCAAGAATTCAAGTCCGGTAGATAAACCCAATGCTCCGGCTTCCATTGATTCGGCAACTAATTCAGACATGATTCTTAAGTGCTCATCGGTAACAGTTTCAGCGCCATCTAGTCCAGCTGCATGACGCAAAGAGTTATGTCCAATAAAAAATGCAAAATTTGCTGAAACTCCACCTGCTTCGATATGTGAAAAATACTCATCCATAGTGCGCCATTCAGGATCGCCTTCAAAGCCATATCCTTTTAATCGGCCCGTGATTTGTTTAACTGATTTCGGGGTGATTGGTGCGCTAGAAAATCCACAGTTACCAACGATTTCAGTGGTAACGCCTTGACGAACAGTGCTTTGAGCTAATGGGTTAGCGTGCATTGTAAAATCTGAATGACTATGAGGATCAACAAATCCTGGTGAAACAATTAATCCAGTGGCATCAATCTCGCGATTAGCCGCAGATACCCGACCGATCTCAACAATCTGGTCATTTAAAATTCCAACATCAGCTTGATAACGCTGAGCGCCTGTGCCATCAATTACCAAACCACCACGAATTGCGATATCGATCATTGGGGAAAATTACCAGAGCATCATTGAAGTTGCTAGACCTAAATCAAACTATTGAATCGCCACTTTCTTGATCAAGTATCGGATCAGGGAGCGTGCCAGAGTTGTGCTCAATTAATCGCCAACTCCCATTACTTTTCCCACTCTCATCCAAAATAGACCAAGATGCATTTGCTAAACCACC
>CAIUXE010000066.1 GCA_903902965.1 uncultured Actinomycetes bacterium | reverse complement strand
CTTCACGCGCAGCAATAGATGCGGTTACTTGATCCTTATCTGAAGGCTGCAAAACAAAAACATGGTGTTCCATAGAAGATACAGATCCGGTTGCTTCATGCGTTGAGTGAGTAACTGGATTTCGCAGGTACTTGCGCACCAAGAAATCAACATCTTTGTCGAGAGTTGCACTGAATAGAAGTTTTTGAGCTTCATGCTTAATTTTTGCTAAGAATTCTTTTACTACAGGTAAGAATCCCATGTCAGCCATTAAGTCAGCTTCATCTAAAACAACGATCTCGATATCTGAAAGATGGACTTCGCCTTGCTCCATCAAATCTTTTAAGCGACCAGGAGTTGCAACAAGAATTGGGACACCACGTTGCAAAGCTTGGCGTTGATTGCCGTATGGCATTCCGCCGGCGATCAAACGAGAATCAAGCTGCACTGCTTGTGCTAAAGGCATGATTGCATCATTGATCTGCATTGCTAATTCACGAGTTGGGGAGAGAATTAAAGCTAGAGGGTGACGGGCTTTGGCACTACGGCCAGCTAAGCGAGTCAATAGTGCTAAACCAAAAGCCAGAGTTTTGCCAGACCCGGTCTGTCCACGGCCCAATACATCGCGCCCAGCGATGGCATCAGGGAGGGTTGCAATTTGAATTGGAAATGGATCGCGAATGCCAGCATTGTTGAGCGGCTTTACGAGCGCAGGGTTAACACCAAGATCATAAAAAGAGGTCATTATTTATCCTTCGAGACAACTAACGTGTCTCGAATTGGTTCGACTTCAACCAGATTACTGCCAAGACTCGCAAGTAAACGCAAGGTTTGCGTTTGGGGGGAAAGTAACGAAGCGGATGCAACGTCTGACCTAAGGATAACAGCAGAAGGTCAATATCCTCTAATCATCATTTGATCAGCGTATATGAGCACAGAAATCAGATGAAGCGGTTCGAGTATGAATAACCAGTTAAATCTGTTGCAAATCTACTGGAGACAATTAATCAAGCGTCGGTGGGGCAGCGTGCTCACCTGCATGACGCATTGGTAATTCTTTCAAGGTGAGCATCAAAAGTGCGCCTAATGCAAGAATTGGAGCAGCACTTAAGAAAACTACATGGAATGAATTAACAAATGCATTCAGTACTGTCTCTTTAACAACAGGAGGCAATGTTGAAATTAGCGCTGTATTTTCTTTTAAACCAGCAATTTGTTCTGGAGTCACGGCGGCAGCAGCTTGTGGATTTGCCTTAGCAAGATCAGCGAAACCTGAACTTAAATTAGTAGCAAGTCTGGCGCCAAGAATAGATCCAAAAATTGCAGTTCCAACTGATCCGCCAAGTGAGCGGAAAAATGTATTTGCGCTTACACCCACACCCATGTCTCGCATTTCAATTGAATTTTGTAATGCAATAACGATAGTTTGCATTGAAAGACCAAGACCGGCACCAATTAATATGGCGAAGATAGCAAGAACAGGAAATGGAGTAGTGATGCTTAATGTGCTCATCAGTAGTAATCCAACTGTCATGACACTTAAACCAATAATTGGATAAATCTTGTAATGCCCGGTTTGAGAAATCCGCTTTCCGCTAAATATTGACATTGAAACTATTCCAAGCATTAGTGGAATTAATTTAAGTCCTGCCGCAGTTGCGCTATCACCTTTTACAACTTGCAAATAAAGTGGCAACATGACAATTGCACCAAACATTCCAGCACCAACGATAAAACTAACGATTGATGTTAATGAAAAAGTATGATTTTTAAATAGATTTAGTGGGAGAATTGGCTCAATGGCGCGGCCTTCCCAAATTATAAATGTTCCAGTGAGCACTACAAATAGTAAAAATAAAATTAGAGTTTTAAAATCTGTCCAGCCAAATGTTGGTCCAGCGTAAGAGATCGCTAGTAATAATGATGAAACAGCGAGAACAATTAAAATTGCACCGAAGTAATCAATCGTGTGCTTACGATCACTCTTTGGAAGATGCAATACTGCAGATGTAATAAGCAAAGCAGCAATGCCAAACGGTAAGTTGATATAAAAAATCCAACGCCATCCAGTTATTCCTAAAATTGTGTTGTGATCAGAGAAGAAGCCACCAAGCAGCGGCCCAGCCACTGATGAGAGTCCCCACACTGCACCGAAATAACCCTGATAGCGACCGCGTTCGCGTGGAGAAACAATGTCACCAATGATTACAAAAGTAAGGGCCATCAATCCGCCAGCGCCAAGACCTTGGATCGCGCGGGTTGCAATCAACTGAGTCATATTTTGTGAAGCACCAGCTAAAAATGAACCGAGCAAAAATGTAACGATGGCGAATTGAAATACTGGCCTACGGCCATAAATGTCTGAGATTTTGCCGTACAGCGGTGTAGATGCGGTGCTCGTTAGTAGATATGCCGTAACGACCCAGGTGTAATGACTAAGTCCGTTAAAGTCCTCAACAATGCTTTTAAGCGCCGTTGAAACGATGGTTTGGTCCAATGCGGCAAGCAACATGCCAGTCATTAATCCAGAAAGGATGACCAAGATTTCACGGTGAGTAAATACTTTTTTAGGGGCGGTATGTGACATGAGAGATCCTTAACTGGAAAATTACGTAGAGGGCAACTTGGTTAAATCTAGGTAGTAATAGAGTACTCACTTATAATTAAATGTCAGCGAAATTAGTGATAATTAGTCAATAATTTGTGACAAAGTTTGGCTTGGCTTTAGAATTATCTTGAATAAATCACTTTAGAGATGCGAGGCGTGAAATATGTGCAAGCAAATTACCTGTACAAAATGTAATAAACCAACCTGGGAAGGTTGTGGAGAGCATATTGAGGAAGCACTGGCTGATGTTGCACCGGCGGATCGGTGTTTCTGTTAATTAATTTTTAAATCAGT
>CAIUXE010000065.1 GCA_903902965.1 uncultured Actinomycetes bacterium | reverse complement strand
CGCAACATTTCAAGCCGTTCTTTTACTGGCTTTGCTTCAGGTTTAAATTGCACGCGCTCTGCACCGTATTTATCAATCAAATCAACATATAAGGAAATATCAAGCGGCTGACCTAGATAATTACTTGCGTCTTGCACAATTACTGGAATCTTTACACTTTCAATTATTGCTACGTAATAATCTTTAATTTCATTTGAAAGAGTTGCAAATGCACTCGGTGGCGTGGCCATTACTGCTGCAGCCCCATCAATCTCAGCCCATTTTGCTAGTGAAGTCGCGATGTAAGTACTTTCAGCGCCAACACTTGCAACCACCGGAATTCGCCCATCAATCAATCTAAGAACTAATTGCCATTGCTTCCGTCGATCCTCGGCGCTAAAGCGCAAAACTTCAGAGACCATCGCCAAAACCGCACCATCAATACCGCATTCGAGTAGCCACTCAATTTCGCGAGCAAAGACGGCCTCATCAATCTCATCAGTTTCAGTCAAAGGAGTTTGAAGGACATTAAATACGCCGGTTAGTTTCATCCCTGCAGGTTACGGCACTTGTCAACGGCTAAGAAATCCGAGCCGATGTCCTAGGATTACGTAATGGCGCGAAAGGCAGATGGTCAGTTATCACACGATCTGCTGCCGGGTGAAAAAGGCCCTCAAGATGCTTGTGGAATTTTTGGAGTATGGGCACCTGGCGAAGAGGTCGCCAAATTAACTTTTTATGGCCTTTATGCACTTCAGCACCGCGGTCAAGAATCAGCTGGTATTGCGGCAAGTGACGGTGAACGAATTTTTGTTTACAAAGATATGGGTTTAGTTTCCCAAGTTTTTACCGAAAGTGATTTAGAAACTCTCACTGGCAAGTTAGCAATTGGTCATGCCAGATACTCAACAACTGGTGGAAGCACTTGGGCAAATGCGCAACCTACTTTGCGTTCTACAAATAGTGGCACGCTTGCTTTAGCGCACAATGGAAATCTAACTAATACTGGTGATTTAGCAGAACGTGTTCAAAAAAATATTAGCAAATCTGGAGATAAAGAACGAGCAACGACTGACACTGAAATTATGACTGCATTAATCGCTAGTGAGCATGGAGATAGCGTTGAAGCAAGTGCACTCGCTGTACTTCCAACTCTGGAAGGCGCATTCTCATTAGTTTTTATGGATGAAACAACTTTGTACGCGGCACGGGATCGACACGGAATTAGACCACTTGTGATTGGGAAATTGGAACGTGGTTGGGTTGTCGCTAGCGAAACAGCAGCACTAGATATTGTTGGCGCAAGTTTCATCAGAGAAGTTGAAGCTGGTGAATTCATCGCAATAGATGAAGATGGTTTGCGTTCACATAATTGGGCAGTAGCCGAACCGCGCGGTTGTTTATTTGAATATGTGTATCTTGCGCGTCCGGATACAACAATCGCTGGTCGCGGTGTTTATGCAACGAGAGTCGCTATTGGCGAGCGGTTAGCCAAAGAGTTCCCAGCAGATGCAGATTTAGTTATTCCAGTTCCAGAATCAGGCACACCAGCAGCAATTGGTTTTGCAAAAGAATCTGGAATTCCTTACGGTTCAGGATTTGTAAAGAACTCATATGTTGGTCGCACATTTATTCAACCAAGCCAAACAATTCGCCAACTTGGCATCCGCTTAAAGTTAAATCCATTGCGCGATGTTGTAGCGGGCAAACGCATCGTCGTAGTTGATGATTCGATCGTGCGCGGAAACACCCAACGCGCAATTGTGCGAATGTTGCGTGAGGCCGGCGCTCATGAAATCCATGTCCGGATTTCCTCACCACCAGTTAAATGGCCATGTTTTTATGGAATTGATTTTGCTTCCCGCGCCGAATTAATCGCTGCTGGGCTAGAAATTGAAGAGATTAGGCGCTCAATTGGTGCCGATTCTCTCGGTTATGTATCACTAGAAGGTTTGGTAGAGGCCACAACGTTGGCTGAAGATAAATTATGTAAAGCATGTTTTGATGGCGTTTACCCGATCCCAGTTCCAGCAGATACAACTGCAGGAAAGTTCTTGTTGGAGCAAGCGTGAGTAGTTACGAAGCTGCTGGCGTAAGTATCGAAGCAGGAGAACTTGCAGTTGAATTGATGAAAAGTTCAATTGCAAAAGCAACACGTCCTGAAGTAATGGGTGGCATCGGTGGTTTTGCCGGATTATTTGACGCGAGCGCTTTAAAGAAATTTAATCGACCACTACTTGCTACATCTACTGATGGTGTAGGAACTAAAACAGAAATTGCTCGTGCACTCGGAAAATACGACACTATTGGTGAAGATTTAGTTGCAATGGTTGTAGATGATCTTGTTGTTTGCGGTGCCGAACCACTTTTTCTCACCGATTACATCGCGGTTGGAAAGGTTATCCCAGAGCGCATTGCGGAAATTGTTAGTGGAATTGCACGCGGATGTGCGTGGTCGCGGACTGCACTTATTGG
>CAIUXE010000064.1 GCA_903902965.1 uncultured Actinomycetes bacterium | reverse complement strand
TGGGCATAAATCTTGGTCCGCTACTTACTTCTGCCGGTGTTGTAGGTGTTGCATTAGGACTTGGTGCTCAGACTTTTGTCCGTGACTTGCTTGCTGGACTTTCGATGCTGCTGGAAGATCAATATGGCGTTGGTGATGAAGTTGAATTACTCGAAGTCAAAGGCATAGTAGAAAATGTTGGCCTGCGCATTACAACTATTCGCTCTCAAGATGGAGTTGTTTGGTATTTGCGTAACGGTGAGATCTTGAAAGTTGGAAACCGTTCTCAATGAGTGAGATAACCCCTTTCAATGGGAAAACTGTGGTCTTAGTTGATGGAGATTGCAATTTTTGTCGACGTGGAGTCGCTTGGCTTCGCCCACTTATCTCAGCTGAAATTTACTTTTATGCATACCAAACTGCAGATTTAGTAACACATGGGATTTCTATCGAAGAGTGTGAGAAAAGCATTCAATTAATCAAAGGCAATTACAAATCATCTGGTGCCACAGCTATAGCAGATTTATTAACACTTGCTGGAGGTGCCTATCGCGGAGTTGCTTTAGCGGTGCGGACTTTAGGAAAAGTAAGTGATTTTGGTTATGAGTGGGTTGCAAAAAATCGCGGCAGTGAAATAGTGATTAAAATTTCTCAATTCCTGCCAGAAGATCCAGACCCACTCGATTAAATTCATTCAACCTAATTACCATTTCCTTGCTTACTAATAGTAACTAAATTCTGCTTATATCCACAAAATGTAACCCTCTGTTTTAAACTTTTATTTTGGTGATCAAAATTGCGATGTGTCTGATTTTCCATCAATGAAATCCAGAAAATTCCTAGCAATATTATTTCGCGAACCGCTAAATTACTATATTGTTAGTCAAAGAGGTTCACATAAAAAACTAAAATCTAAAAACTACCCAACTATTCAATATTGTTTTCATAATTCAAGAGAGGTTTCAGGCATTGAGATCAAGAAGATTTTGACAATAGTAATTGGGTTAACTTTGGAGCAGGGATTGGAGTTGATTAGGTGAATAAGCACAATTTATATATATCTCAAACGCAAGATGATCAATGGTTTGCGCATGCTGATATTGAAGATCAAGAAGGCCCAAGTAAATATGTGGTCATCGGAGATTCACTAGCAGAAATCCGAAAATTAGTAAGTGAAGGAGTTTCAGGTGACCTAGGAATTCCTGGAATTGAATTTGAAGAAGTTTTTGAGGAAATACAAATACCCTCTTTCTAAATACGACAAAAAATATTAAACATTTAATCCTCTGAATTGATTAAAAATTGTGCTGCGCCTTCCAAATAACTCCAAAGCTCACTTCGCTGTTCGGTGGTGATCTCTAATTCTCCAACAGCGCTCTTCATGCACAGCAACCAAGCATCTCGCTCTTTTGTTCCGATTTTGAACTCTGCATGACGTATCCGCAAGCGTGGGTGTCCCCGCTCTTCCGAATAGGTCTTAGGTCCACCCCAATACTGTTCAAGAAACATCTTTAATCTGATTGCAGCGCCATGTAAATCATCTGTTGGATACATTGGCCGCAAAATGGGATCAATAGCAACTAGCGCATAAAAATGTGAAACTAATTGCTCAAATGCTTTTTCTCCGCCAATTGCATCATAAAAAGTCTCTGACACTTTTATTCGCTTATTAAATATTGAGAAAGAAACGCTTGCTCTTGCTCATTTACTGGGCGAGAAGTTTTGGTCTCCATTGAAACTGTGACTTGAACAGTTTTCGCTTTTGCATAGATTTCGCCATCTTTAGAAAGTTCATATTGCAACACAAAAGAGGATGTTCCGATTTTGGATACCCAAACTGCGATATCTATCTCAATTCCTGCGTCATAAATTGGATTGATGTAATCAATGTCAGCATGCGCAACAACCATTTCAATCAAAACCGGTTGCAGATTTGCTCGTTGACGTGAATAAACTGTGAAGTCAACTCGAGCTTCTTGGATGTAGGTTAAGTAAGCAGCATTGTTTACGTGCATAAATGCGTCTAAGTCGCCCCAACGAACCTGACATTTGAATTGATGTTTCATTAGCGGGTCAACTTTCTGTAAGTAACTCGATGTGGACGCGATGCTTCGGCGCCCAATCTCTCAACTTTGTTCTTCTCATAAGATTCGAAGTTTCCTTCAAACCAGAACCATTGCGAATCACCCTCGTAAGCAAGAATGTGTGTGGCTACACGATCTAAGAACCAACGATCGTGGGAAATCACAACAGCGCAACCAGAGAAGTTGAGTAGCGCATTCTCTAAACTTCCGAGAGTTTCAACATCTAGATCGTTTGTTGGCTCATCAAGAAGAAGTAAGTTGCCACCCATTTTCAAAGTTAAGGCAAGATTTAATCTGTTTCGCTCACCACCCGAAAGTACTCCGGCTAGTTTTTGTTGATCTGGACCTTTGAAACCAAAGGTAGAAACGTAGGCCCGACTTGGAATTTCAACTTGGCCAACTTTCATGTAATCCAAGCCATCTGAAACAACTTCCCAAATATTTTTCTTTGGGTCGATTCCGCCACGTCCCTGATCTACATATGAGATCGAAACAGTTTCACCAATTTTTACGTTGCCGCCATCTGGCTTCTCTAAATCTAAAAGCATTTTAAAGAGTGTGGTCTTTCCAGCACCGTTTGGTCCAATTACTCCAACAATTCCGTTACGTGGAAGTGAGAAAGAAAGACCATCGAACAATAAACGCTCTCCGAACCCTTTCGTCAATTTATCAACTTCAACCACAATATTTCCAAGGCGTGGTCCAGGTGGAATTTGAATCTCTTCAAAATCCATCTTACGAACTTTGTCAGCTTCGGCGGCCATCTCTTCATATCTTGCAAGACGTGCTTTAGATTTAACTTGGCGACCTTTCGAATTCTGGCGTACCCATTCAAGTTCTTCAGTTAAACGTTTAGCGCGTTTTGCATCTTTTTGACCTTCAATTTTCAAACGTGCTGATTTAGTTTCCAAATATGTTGAGTAATTTCCTTCATATGGGAATGCGCGTCCGCGATCTAATTCCAGAATCCATTGAGCCACATTGTCCAAGAAGTACCGATCGTGGGTAATAGCCACAACGGTTCCAGGATATTTCGCTAAATGTTGTTCCAGCCAAAGTACCGACTCTGCATCTAAATGGTTAGTTGGCTCATCAAGTAACAATAAATCTGGTGCTTGTAAAAGCAATTTACATAAAGCAACTCGGCGACGCTCTCCACCTGAAAGTACTTTTACATCAGCATCTGCTGGTGGGCATCTAAGTGCATCCATCGCTTGTTCTAATTGTGAATCGATCTCCCACGCATTGCGGTGATCAAGTTGTTCCTGCAAATTTCCCATCTCTGCCAATAACTTGTCGTAATCAGCATCAGGCGAGGACATCTCATCTGAAATATCATTAAATCTTTTAAGCAAAGCCATGGTTTCAGCTACGCCCTCTTGCACATTTTCAAGAACAGTTTTGTTTTCATCTAAATTGGGCTCTTGCAGCAAAATTCCAACTGAATACCCGGGCGTAAGAAAAGCCTCACCATTAGATGGTTGTTGCAAGCCAGCCATAATCTGTAGAACCGTCGATTTTCCGGCGCCATTGGGGCCGACAACGCCGATCTTGGCCCCTGGCAAGAACATCAAGGTCACATCATCCAAAATCACCTTGTCGCCATGGGCTTTGCGCGTCTTTTTCATTGTGTAAATAAATTCGGCCATGACCCCTACTTTATCGTCCTTACAGCCATTCGATGCTCTTTACTGGAAGGCCAGCGCACAACTGCCCTGCTACTACAATTAACCAAGTAATACTGCTTTGCGCTTGTAGCTCAGTCGGATAGAGCACCCGCCTTCTAAGCGGGTTGTCGCAGGTTCGATTCCTGCCAGGCGCACCAGATAAACACTAGGACAACAAAAATGGGGCCCACCTAAGTGGACCCCATTTTTACTTATTCAACTTATTAGCCAATTTCGGCAATATTTGCTACCGCAACTGCTGCGAGTGCACCAGAAACTGGGGAGTAACCCTTGCTTACCGCATTTGCTGTTGCGCAAGTAGTCAAAACATAAGTCATGAACTCCTTAACAGCAGCTTGCTTGGTCTTGTCTTTTGCTGATGATCCATAACCTAGACCATAAGCAAATGATGAAAGTGTGTAAGCGCCAGAAACCTTGCTTGCAACATCTACAACAACAGTTCCACGTGCACCTGATGCGAAGTTGTTCAAGAAGACTGCGGTAGCTTCAGGAGTTGGTGATACGTACTCTCCTGCACCATTTTCAATTTTTGCAACTAACAACTTGCGCTCGGTTGCGTAAGAAGTTTCGGCATATCCAATTGAGCCATCTTTAGAAGCAACACCGTTAGCAACTCCATCAGATCCTGATGCGCCTTGGAAAGTTCCGGCAGGTAGTGCTGCTCCTGGGAATGCAGAGGTAAATGTCTGTTGTCCGGCTGAACCAGCTTTTGTCCAAACGGATGGATCCAACTTGGTCAACCAGTTGGTAAGAATTCCTGTTGAGCCTGACTTGTCAGAACGGAACCAAACAGTGATTGGTGTTGCTGGAAGTTTTGCTTCAACAACAACGTCCTTTGTTCCATTAGCAACGTCTTTTGTTCCACTGACGTACTTCTCCATGACCGTCTTACCCTTTTTATCTTTCTTGGCCTTCTTGGTCTTAGGGTCAATAACTGCTCGCATTGAATAAACATTCTCTTTTGTATAAACAGGCTCTTTTGTTGTCTTGTTGTTATCAGCCACGATTGCCTTGTCATTCCATGAGGTAATGGTTCCAGCATAAATTCCTGAAAGAGTCTTTGCGCTCAAGTTGATGTCACCAGTAAATCCAGCAAGTTTCACCATGATTGCGATTGGGAAAGCTACGTTTGGTACGTAAACAAAGTCAGCAGGTTTTGCTTCGGTTGAACCAAATGCAGCATCTGAAAATGCGAAATCGACAGTACCTGCGGTGAATGCAAGACGACCTGCGCCTGATCCTCCGCCAGCATATACAACTGTGTTTCCTGAAGCCTTCAAATAATCTGGGATACAAACATCCAGTAAATTCTTAACCGCGGTAGATCCAGATCCGGTAATTGTTACCGCAGCATGGGCTGGTCCAGCCATTACGGTTGATGCGAGTACGACTGCTACTAATGCGCTGGCAGCTTTTACAAAGCCGTTCTTTTTAGCGCTTGTAGAGTGGGTCATTCATAGTCCTTCCGATTGGTTAACTTTCATTACAACCGAAATCTATGAGTTGAAATCAAACTTCAATAGCCAGTTTGTGAAACGTCACCTTGCTTTCAGGTGAACAATCGGTAAATACTTTTTAGCCAAATCGTCCAGTGACGTAGGCCTCAGTTCGTTCATCTTTTGGACGCGAGAAGATCTCTTTTGTGGAGGCAACTTCGACTAATTGACCAGGCCCACCATCACTTAAGAAGAATCCGGTGAAATCAGAGACGCGAGCAGCTTGCTGCATATTGTGAGTAACGAT
>CAIUXE010000063.1 GCA_903902965.1 uncultured Actinomycetes bacterium | reverse complement strand
GAGAGTTGAGATCTCTTTCTACCGCGCGGAAGAGCGAAGAATATTATTAAGCCGATTGTCATTAGCTGTAACGAAATTCCGGCTCTTTGCAAAGGTCCATCATGCACTAACAAAGCATCACCGGGAGCGTCCACCTTGAATTTTGTTAACCCATCCGAAGTTATTTGTCCTTTTACAAACTTTCCATCTACGAGCAACCGCCAACCATCACTAAATTTTTCTGCAAGTAAAACTTCGCCTGCTTTTGGAATTTTAAAATTAGCTGAAATCCGATTGGCAGGAAGTGGAAGTGGGTCTTCACCAGCGGTAGTGAATTTTATTCGGGCAGAATTTCCAGCAATTTTCCAAAGTACTCCATCTTTTGTAGCTGATAATCTTACCAATCCCCCAACACCATCTATTTTTCGGGCAACTTCTTTATCTACTGGTTCGTTTAAGAAGATATATCTGACACCGTAATTTGCTAACTGTTCACTTGGACGTTCTCCTGCTCCATCAACAATTTCTGAAACAATTTTCGAAATAACCGGATCCTCTTTATACATTAAATCCATCTCGCCAAAATAGAGATCACGCTCTCGAAGTAATGCATACGAAACACTGGTCCCAAGACCAGTCTGTTCACTTTGTAAAATTAAAGTTCGAGATCTTTCCTCGCCTGCGGTAGCTGCTGCAACAAATGGTGGAATTATTTGTAAGTTTCCAGTGCGTGTAGGGCTATCCGCTCCGGGCAGAAGCCACCATACTGAAAGTGCAAGGGTGGAATAAATCGCAACAGTCGAAAGTATTGCAGTTGAGATATGTCTATATCCGAAATTCGAATTTTGTAATCGATATACCAAGCCATTTAACATTTTACTTAATGCGAATATGCCGAAAAAATTAGCTAGTGCAAGGCAAGCCCCTGGCCAAACTCTGGCATGTAGTGAATCTCCGTTGGTATGGATTGCAATCGCCATGAAGATTGCACTACAACTTGTCGAGACGAGAGTTAGAACACCTAAGAGGACTGCATGTGTCGAGCGAAGTGCAATCAAGCCCACTAATGCGGTAATTCCTAAAATAAATATTGGTGGGGATCCAACGCCGCCAGGATTACCTATTAAAACCTGCCAAGGTTGACCAACTTCACTGCTTATTCCACTTTCCATTAGCCACTTAGTAGGGTGTAAAAGTGCATTAGTAGACCAAGGGGCAAGAGCTCCGACGCTTGTGAGCGTAATAATCCCGAATTTCTGAAGTCGTAAGTAGAAAATAATTGAGCGCCACTTTGAATGTAAAATCAAAAAAATCATAGAAGCTACACCAATTAAGAAAAATGGCGGGCTAAGTGAAACTAATAATGCAAATAGACCACTCAAAAACGCAACTTTGCGCCAACTTATAGTTTCCGGAGTGTGTATTTGCTTTGCGCCGAGTGCGCATAGAGGTAAAAGAATTATAAATAATAATGTGCCGATCCGACCTGATGAGATTGATGTGATCACTAAAGGATTTAAAGTATAAAGCAAAGCTCCAAGTGCGGAGTTGCCGTTAGATAGATTTCGGTCCCTTAGAAATGCGAAAAAAGTTGCGGCAGCTAATACTGGTCCAAATAAAAATATGATTGTTACTAGAAGTGAGACGTTTCCAAGAGTAACAACCGATAAAAAAGACAACAAGGGAAGGATTGGCAAAGCTGGAGTGTTAGTTCCCAAAGCCACTGCGTGCCACGAGTCGCTGTAGATTCGCATTAATTCGCTCGCACCAGATGGCATTTTAAGTAATGTGCCGCCAGAAATATCTCCCAATCGATGTCTTCCAGCGATTAAAGAAATGAAAGTTAAAAAAAGCAAAAGTATTGGCAAAGGCCTAATCAATACACTCAAAGATTTAGGCTTGCTTTCAGAATCCATTAAATCAGCTTCATCATTTATGGGTTCAGTAATTACTGCAGTAGGTGCACTATCAGTGCGTCGTAAAATTAGGTCTCGTAAATTTTCAAGTGGGACAATAATCTGATCTCGCCAAGGAGCCAGATAAGGTCGAACCACTCTGGATGGAAGTAAGCGTGTCAACTTGCGACGTTTTCTAGCTTTTCTGAGAATATCCAAACGCGAAAAATTAAGCGCGATTGCTGCAATCTCATCCAATGCATATCCCGGTAGTTTTGCTAGCAAATAACCCGCAGCTCGCAAGATTGCAGTAAATAGCAACCGGATTGAAACCCACGGCAGAATTAATCGCGGTGCGTTAACTAAGAGCACGTATGCTGCATGTCGGCGATCTAATAAATGTGGTCGGTGAAGTGGCGCACCTTCTACATCCACTTCGCGACGTTCTGTTGCGGCAGCTTCTGCATGGTAAACAACTGAGTCAGTTACACAAATAACTGAATAGCCGGCAACGTGCGCGCGCCAACCAAGGTCAACATCATCTCTAAATAAAGTTAGATGCGGATCAAATCCGCCTAACTCCTCAAATAAATCTCGACGAATCAATGCACCAGCAGTGCTGACTGAAAGTACATTTCGAATTCCATCATGTTGACCTTGATCTCGTTCGCGCGATTCAAGGCCAGTCCAACGTGCACCATTAATTCCAATACTTACTCCAACTTCTAGTAAGTAGCCGCGGTCACTCCAACCACAAATCTTTGGACCTGCTATGCCCACCTGTGGACGTTGACTTACTGCTTCAAGCAATGCGGCGAGCGCTCCTGGGGCAGGTGCGCAATCGTCATGCAACAACCAAAGCCACTCATCTGATCCATCGCCACCACCACTATTAATGCCAATCTCGGGCAATGTCTCAACTGCGATCGCTACTGCTTCGCCAAAACCGCGTTCGCGCTCTAATTCAATTAATTGCAAGCCAGAGTTGGAAATCAATTGCCGCGAACTATCGAGAGAGCCAGTGTCGGCTACAACTACTTGGTTGGCTGGCCTAGTTTGTGAAGAGATTGCAGCTACAACTTCAGGAAGCCAGCGGGCACCATCATGGGTGACCAAAATCGCTGTGACAGTTAAATCCGAATAAGTTTTATCGGGTTCGGGCGCTAGTAGCCCCTCTGGAGTACTCATAACAACCCCACCTTACGGTGCTGGCTTACTGGGCGGTAATCACCCAAGTGAACCCAAGTGAGCGCAAGATTAAGCAGGACGTCGCTTTAACCGGCGTCTTTCCCGCTCAGATAGTCCGCCCCAAATACCAAAACGCTCATCATGGGCGAGGGCGTATTCAAGGCATTCAGTACGTACTTCACAGGAGAGGCAGACCCGCTTTGCTTCACGGGTAGAGCCTCCTTTTTCAGGGAAGAAAGCTTCTGGGTCAGTCTCGGCGCATAGTGCCCGTTCCTGCCAACCTAGTTCAACCGAATCATTATTGGCATCTCCCGCGATTGGAAGTAGTTGCGCCATATCTAATCCCCTTAAAGTTTTGCTCACGGCAAGTGAGCAACTAAGGAGAATTACACGCGTGTAACTCTCTTTCGTCAAGTCGGATCGGTGGAAATTTGAGCCTAAATATTTAAAAAAGCGATATTTCTTGCCGCAAAACGGTCTTTTCGGTGATTTTTTCCCCGTCAGCTATAACAGATCCAATAATTTGGGCAGAATCTCCGACAATTACAGAGCGGCCTAAAATCGAATTATTGATCCGAGAATTAGCGTAAATCTGCGCACCGGCACTAATTATTGATCCGCTAATTTCAGCGCCAGCTTCTACCGTGACCAAATCGCCAATTGTGCTTCCACCCGAGATTTTTGCAGTTGCATCAATTATTGCGCTTGGTGAAATCACACAATCTCGAATTTTATTTACGACAGCAGGTGATGTGATTTTCCCAAGAACTAAATCTCTTGATGCAGTTAATAATGCTTGCGGAGTTCCAACATCTAACCAATATGAGTTATCCACGAAGCCGCGCATATTCGCACCACTTTTTAATAAATTAGGGAATGTTTCGCGTTCCACGCTTACTACTTTGTTTGCTGGAATTTGATCAATTATTGAACGTTTAAATATGTAACAGCCAGCATTAATTAAATTAGTTACCGGATTTTCCATTTTTTCGAGAAAGTCTAAAACTCGCCCGGATTCATCACATGGCACACAACCGTAAGCCCTGGCATCTATTACTTGCGTCAAATACAAAGTCACATCAGCATTTGATTTTTCATGAGCTCTTATTTGGCCAGATAAGTCATGGCCACTCAACACATCTCCATTGAAAATTACAACTGATGAATCTGGGTCACCCGAAAGGAATTCTGCTGCATTTCGGATTGCTCCACCTGTACCCAATGCGCTTTCTTCAACTGCATAGATCAATTCCACGCCAAAACCAGATCCGTCACCAAAATAATCAGTAAATGTTTGAGCTAAGTAAGAAGTTGCCAAAACTATTTTATTTATCCCTGAAGCTTGGGCTTGTGCAATCTGATGAGCAATAAATGGAACCCCTCCAACTGGAAGCATTGGCTTGGCAATTGCATCGGTAAGTGGAGCTAGTCGAGTACCTCTACCGCCCACAAGTAAAATTGCTTCATGTTTTTTATCATTCATAAATTATTACGATTTACTTTCTATTAATCTTTTCACTGCGGAAGTTATGTGCGCATCTGTCGATGTGAGTGCAACACGCAAATGTTTTGCTCCCAATTCACCGTAAAAGACTCCTGGCGTTGCCAATATTCCAAGCTCTGCCATCCAAGCAACATCTGCCCAGCAATCATTTCCTCGCGTTACCCACAAGTAGAGTCCAGCTTCTGAGTGGTCAACTTGAAATCCAACATTTTCCAAAGCTGATTTAAGCATTTCACGGCGAGCGCTATATCGCTCTCGCTGTCCAACAACGTGATCGCGATCATTTAGTGCCGCTGTCATGGCATGTTGGATCGGAAGTGGAAGCATCATTCCTAAATGTTTACGAAGTTCGCGAATTTTGCTAATTATTTTTGGATCTCCGGCAATAAGTGCGGCTCGGTACCCGGCTGAATTTGAGCTTTTCGAAAGCGAGTGAACACTTAGTATTCCGGTGTAATCACCATCAGCCACACTCAATATTGATTGTGGTTCTGCATCCCAACCAAAATCTAAATAACATTCATCACTCGCCACGGTAACCCCACGGGCACGCGACCAGGAAATTATTCTTCGTAATAGTTCTGGCGAACTAACTTGACCAGTCGGATTTGATGGAGAGTTGATCCAAACTAAATCATTTGAATCTAAATCTGGCCAATCTGGCCATGTATCTGGATCCAGTGAAACTGGAATCACTTCGGCGCCAGCAACCAATGCCCCAACAGCGTAAGTTGGATATGCAACTTCCGGAATTATTACCCGCTTTGCTTCAAGAAATGTTGGTAGCCAACCAACCAATTCCTTGGAACCAATTGTGGGCAATACATCTAATTTATTTTGATCAGTTGCATCTGAAATTTTTACTCTTTTTCCAAGCCATCCACGCATCGCATCTCGAAGTTCAGTTGTTCCAATTGTTGTCGGATATCCCGGTGCGTTACTTGCGGCCTTTAATGCATCTTGCATGATCCCTGGTGTTGCATCTACCGGAGTTCCAATTGAAAGATCGACGATTCCCTCTGGATGTTCGCTAGCTCGTTGTTTATAAGGAGCGAGGGCGTCCCATGGGAAATCCGGAAGTTTCATTACTCGTTTGACTGCGCGGGCGGAGCTGCCTTAACCAATGGATGGTCGGTTGGAGTTAAACCAACTTTTGCTGCCCCTCCAGGTGAACCGAGTTCAACGAAAAATTCTTCATTCGCTGCTGTGTACTCTTTCCAAGCCCCTGGGACATCATCTTCATAATAAATAGCTTCTACCGGACAGACAGGTTCGCAAGCACCACAATCAACGCACTCATCAGGTTGGATGTAAAGCATGCGGTTGCCTTCATAGATGCAATCAACCGGACACTCTTCAATGCAAGATTTGTCCTTAATGTCTATGCATGGCTCGGCGATTATGTAAGTCACTTACGTCCTCATGTTTCCCTAGTTGATCCTTTAGCGGCCTTGTCGATAATTCTACTGTCTACTATTACCTCTACCTTGAATTTAAGCGTAAGCCGGAATATTAGCCAATAAGAAGGGGGCGAAGTTGTCAGAAATAAGTGCTGCTCTAGCTCCGCCAACTCCGTCAACTCCGTCAACTCCTCCCGGGCCAATCGGTGCGCGGGTTTCTATCAGAGTTCAACTGCCTGGCCAGGATGGCTATCAAGATCTGCTTGGTTACCTTGAAGCAGGAAATCAAGTGCGGCGCAAAGATGGCACTGCCGCAAAATTTGATCCCGCTCATGTTGTGGCATGGCGGCAAGTTCCGATCACGCCCACTAAAAGTGAGAGTGCATCTGTTATTGAATCATTAGAAAAAATCGCTCAACAAAATTGGATGCCTGAAAAAATTGAGGAGATTGGTAGCTGGCAACTGCGAAGTAATAGAGGTTTTTCATTCCGCGCAAATTCAACTCTTCCGCTTGGCGGAAAAGGCTTTGGTGCTCCGGGAATTGAATTGAATCAAGCAATTTCTAAAGTAATTGATTTCTATACAGATTTGGATCAACCAGCAATTTTTCAAATTCTTCCATCAATTCATCAAGAGTTAGAACGAAGTATCAAGGCCTTAGGTTTTAGATCAAAAGGTGAAGTTCGTTTTGAAACAATGAGAATTGATAGCCCCTTAATTTATGATCTAAAAGATTTGCAACTGCTTACCAGCGATTACCCGACTGACGATTGGTTTGCTTTGCATGGAGATGACGAGATAGCGGCAGAGTTGATGTTGCGAACTCCTTCGAAATATCTACACCTTTACGAACAATCAGAGCTTGTAGCGACCAGTCGTGCAGCTTTCACAGAAGATTGGGCAGGGATTTCTCGAGTTAGAGTCAGGCAGGAGAAGCAAGGTCAAGGTTTTGGCAGAAAAATAATGCTTGCAACGTTGAATGAAATTAATAACAACGGTTTAGAGAATGCTTTTTTACAAGTGGAATCCGAAAATGTAAATGCTCTAGCTATTTACCACTCGCTTGGATTTAGTTTGCATCACTACTTGAATTATTCAGTACTAGAAAATTAATTTCCTTCTCCACGTTGAACTTTAAGTGATGGATTCATCCATTTTGCTTCGGGGTTTGTACAAATCACTCGGTCTTCTGGCCGATACCTA
Organism: uncultured Actinomycetes bacterium; assembly: GCA_903902965.1. Classification (GTDB taxonomy): domain Bacteria; phylum Actinomycetota; class Actinomycetes; order Nanopelagicales; family Nanopelagicaceae; genus UBA3012. The sequence continues at coordinate 9,366 of CAIUXE010000063.1, read as the reverse complement.
GTTTTGTAAGTTTCGCGTTTGACTTCCACTCCATCTTTCTTGAAAATTCGATCAACACTAATTGAAAATCCCTGCACGCCTTCTTGGAATATACAACCTTCTGCATCCTCTTCATAAGTTTTAAATGGAACAAAATTAGTTCTTGGGCCACTTTCACTCGTAACATCCGTAAACTTTGTTCCATAAATTGAAACCGTTACCGAAGAGTTTGTAAATGAAGTATCTACAAAAATCGGATGGCCAGAATTATTTTTGAATTTAACATCAACACTTGGCCAAGCCACAGTTGACTCACGGCCGGCTGGATAGCGAGAAATATAAAAACTGTGTGGTTTGTGTTGAACAAGTTCTAATCCACTAAACCATGCAGCGTTCCATGTTGTGGTTGCTACCTGTGAAACGCCGCCACCCAGATCTTTCTTCAATACTCCATTATCAATCATGATTCCAGGAACAAATCCTCGGGCTTCAGTACGTTCACCTACTGCTTTGTTGTAACTAAATATTTCCCCCGGCTGCACAATGGTTCCATCCATCCACTTTGCCGCTCTATGAATATTAATTAAACGATATTCGGCCCATGGATAATTAGTTGTGAAAGTTCCAATCACATCTTGGATTCCTAAACCACCAGCCATCTCAGTCGTCACCTTTGCTTTGACCAGTTCAGGAGTTACTGATGCAATTCGCAAGCCACCCACCTCAGACAGCGCGGGAATAATGGCTTGATTTAGTTTTGCATCCGGTACATCACTTCCATCAGCTGATGGTTGTACTCGCGGCTCTCCGTCTACCATCGTGAAAGATGCATTAATTGGCTCTCGTACGTATTTACTCCAACGCGAACCAACTTGTTGTAAGAAATTTTCCTTTACCCAAATCGGCGCTAATTTTCCAGAGGTTGAAGTGCGAAACGCTAATGATTCGGCAATCTCGGTTGGAGTAATCACAATAGGTTGAGCAGAAATATTAACAGTCAATGGCTCGCTTACCGCTTGTCGAGCAAATTCTAAAAGTGCCGATGCATCTTTCGCTGATGCTTTTGGTTTCACTTTTTTCATTGGTAAATCAATCACATTTTTCTTCAACCAATACTTACTTACTTTCTTAATTGCTTTTTTTCGATCGATCTCAACACCAGCTAGTGAACTTAAAACTTGAGGTTCTAATTCTTTGTAAATAATCGTTGCATCTCGCGCACTTTTTGTGGTTCTAATCTCCAAAGGTCGAAGTGCCGTAATAAATTTCTTTTTATCTATTTCGATTATTAGTGTTAGATCCGTTTTTGAAGTCAAAAGAGAAATTAAATTAATTGGGTTCAAGGTGCGACGTGGTGCGTTTTCAAGAGTTGCTTCTAAGTCCAAAGAAATTCCAGCACTTTTCGGCGAAATCGAAATACTTGCTGTTTTGGCAGTTAAGTTAACTTTACTTTTAACTTTCTTCTCTAGCTGTAAATTTAAATTATTCAATGCAACAGCTTTTGTTTTTCCACCAATATCAATTCCTGCAACGCTTACACCGGTTGGTACCCCTGAACCGACCGCTAGCCATGCGACCAGCCAGATTAGAGCAAAAGTCCCAAGCGAAGCGATTGCAATCTGAATCTTTTGATTTGGAAATTTCAAACACGTGCTCCGATTCCAATTAGAACTACGAGGAATCCTAGCGTCAAGAGCAGATTTCCTGATGAATTGTTAGAGATCAGCAATTCGTCAGAGTTTCCAAATAAAGAAGCTCGCAAAATTATTGATACCCAACCGATTGCAAAGCCAATTTTTGCTATTCGACTTCCAAAATATTGTCCTAATAAATAGGTAACCACATACGATCCACTTACTGCGATCAGAATTCCCAATGGGAATCCCCATGCATGGACGAGTGTCGCCAAAATTCCAGTCAGCGCCCCAATAAGTATTCCAAACAAGAACTTCATATTGATATTCCTGAAAAGAGATCAATCTCGCGACCATCTGCATCAAATGGCTCGCTGACTGCGCCTTTAGCCAATGTGTAGTACTCAACGCCAAAAACTTGCATGCCCAACATATTTGAAAGTGCAAAAAATGGCCCATCTACTGCTATTTGAGTTGCATGTGCTCGCATCGCATCCATTTTATGTGAAACAAAATCTGTGGCATCAACTACTGAAGTAACGAGCTCGTCTGGTTTTGCAAACGGAATATCTTCAATTGATTCAGCACCAAAAAATGCAGAACCAGAATCTTTCATGGCATCCATTCCTTTTTGAATTACTGACCTAGGAATGGTGTTCCAGTAAATCTTAGAAATATTCCAAGGAATAGAAGTTCCATAATTCTGATCAGCTGCCAATTCGGCTGCTCTCATAGAAACTCGATGCGCTTGTATGTGATCTGGATGACCGTATCCGCCGAATTCATCATAAGTAATTAAAACTTGAGGTTTAAATTTTCTAATTATTTCTACCAAGTGGGCAGAAGCTGTATCAAGATCAGCACTCCAGAAAACATCTGGTCGATCGTTTTGTGGCATCCCCATCATTCCGCTGTCCCGATATTGTTTTTCTGGTGCTCCCAAAAAATGATGTTGTATTTGGTTTTTTCCAGAAAGTGCCGCAAGTGCGTTCCGCAATTCAATTTCGCGATGTGGCCCAAGTTGATCATCTTTATCGCTAGCAAAGCTGGCAAACTCTGGAAGTAAAACTTCACCCTCTTCGCCCCGCGTGCAGGTAACTAATAGGACTTCAGCTCCTGCTGCGATGTACTTTGCCATCGTTGCACCATTGTTAATACTCTCGTCATCTGGGTGGGCGTGGACGAGCAATAGACGCGCGCCTGCCGATTTACTGGTTGAAGGTGCCAAAGACATAAGGGAAAGGGTACGGTCGATTCCTATGAGTGAACTCCCATTTCCACGCCACAGTGCCCGCACGTTGCGTTTTTCCCTTGGCGCGCCTCGAAATTTCACCATCTCCCCCGACGGTCAACGGGTTGTTTACGTCAGAAGTGGTTCTGGGACCGACCGTACTGGTCGGCTTTTTGAATTAGATCTAAATAGTAAGAACACCCGCGAGATTGTGAATCCGCTTGATCTGCTTAAAAGTGGAGATGAGAAAATCTCAATAGAAGAACAAGCCAGACGCGAAAGAGCGCGTGAGGCGGCAGCTGGAATAACTAATTATTCAAGTGATTCAAATCTGAAAAAGGTTGCATTTGCACTTTCTGGAAACTTATATGTTGCAAATTTAGAAGACGGAAAAGTTTTGCAATGGCCAGCGCAAGAGCCAGTTATTGATCCACAATTTGCACCTGATGGAAGTGCTGTTGGATACATCAACCCGTCTGGTGAAATGCGCGTGAGTGATGGAGTGAATGATCGTGCAATTTTCTCTCCAGAAAAAGCAGATGTTTATTACGGACAAGCAGAATTTGTGGCAAGCGAAGAGATGGACCGGATGCATGGTTTTTGGTGGAGCTCAGATAGTAAGTATTTAATAGTTGAAAGATTTGATGAAAGTGGTGTCGAGAAAATTTGGATCAGCGATCCAGCAAATCCAGAAAATGAACCAAGATCTGTTCGCTACCCAAAAGTTGGAACTCCAAATGTTATTGCATCACTTTTCGCTTACCATCTTGAAAGTAAAAGCAGTCAAGAAATTAAGTGGGCTAAGGAACATGAGTATTTAGTTTCGGTTAATTCTGGCGCCGCAAATAAGCCGCCACTTCTAATGACTATTGATAGAGCACAACGTCATGCTCACATTCGCGCAATAAATTTAAGCGATGGAACTTCAACAGTTATTGCAGAAATGCGTGACCCTGCCTGGATCACACTTGTATCGGGATCTCCGCAGTGGGGGCCGGCTGGGCAATTAATTACAACTTTTGATTCGGCAACAACGCGACACCTTGCAGTAGATGGGAATGCAGTCACTCCTGAAGGATTGCAAGTTGATCGAATTGTTCATATCGATCGCAATGGAATTACATTCGAGGGAACATTTGAAGCAACTTCATTGCATGTCTATTGGTACGGATGGGGTGGAGAACTCGAAGAAATATCAAAAGGCGATGGCGTTCATATGGCTAAAGCAGCCGCAGATACATTGTTACTTTTATCTCGCTCGTTGGATTACTACGGTGCCAAAGTGGAAGTTATTCGTGATGGAATGCGAATCGAAATTGAATCTTTTGCTGAAAAACCTGAAGTGGATGCAAAACCTGAATTCCTCAATCTTGGAGAGCGCGAACTTCGCTCTGCGCTCTTATTGCCGCAAAATCAAAGTAAATTTCCGCACCAGAATCTGCCTTTGTTGGTTGATCCATATGGCGGACCAAGTCACTTGCGAAATATCAAAGCAAAAAATGCATTTGCTGAAGCTCAGTGGATTGCAAATTTAGGTTTTGCAGTTCTGATAACTGATGGTCGTGGAACTCCAAATCGTGGACCTGAGTGGGAAAAAGCAGTTTTAGATGATCTCTCTGCCGCTCCACTTGCAGATCAAGCAGATGCGGTAACAGCTTTATTTCAACTTCGTCCAGGTTTGGTCGATCCTGAAAAAGTCGGCATCCGCGGCTGGTCATTTGGCGGATATCTAGCCGGCCTTGCCGCTCTTCGTCGTCCCGATATTTTTAAATGCGCAATCATCGGCGCTCCAGTTACTGATTTTAGATTTTACGATACTTATTACACCGAACGATTCTTAGGAGCAGTTGCCGATCACAAAAATTATGAGCAATCATCACTCTTGCCAGATGCGGAGAAATTGTCTGTTCCGGTGATGATTATTCACGGTCTTGCAGATGACAATGTTCTGGTGGCAAATTCATTGCATCTATCAAGTGCATTACTTGCCGCTGGTAAAGCCCATGAAGTTTTGCCACTTACTGGAGTTACTCATATGACTTCACAAGAAGTAGTTGCTGAAAACTTGATGCATTTAGAGTTAGATTTTTTGAAGCGTTCGCTAAAAATCTAACTTCTAGTATTCAGGTAGTGATGGATCAATCTGCTTGACCCAAGCTACAACTCCCCCACTTACATGTGTTGCATCTGCAAACCCCGCAGCTTTTACAACTGCAAGACATTCAGCAGAACGCACTCCACTCTTGCAATGTAAAACTATTGGGCGATCTTGTGGCAACTTAGACAGCACGGTTCCATCAAGAAATTCTTGTTTGGGAATTAGTACTGAACCGGGAATTCTGACAATCTCAAATTCACTTGGTTCGCGCACATCAATTAACATGAAATTCTCTTTGTTATCTAGTTTGCTCTTTAACTCAGTGACGGTGATTGTCGAACCTGCGACTGCATCAGTTGCTTGAGAAGATAGCGCACCGCAAAAGCCCTCGTAATCTTCCATTAAAGCTTTTTGAGTGGCATTTGGTCCGCAGATAACACAATTTGGATCTTTGCGGATTGCAACTTTTCGGTAACTCATTTCAAGTGCGTCATAAATCATTAAGCGACCAATTAATGGTTCACCAATTCCAGTAATTAACTTAATTGCTTCAGTAACTTGGATTGATCCAATTGATGCGCAGAGCACGCCAAGTACGCCACCTTCGGCACAACTTGGCACCATTCCTGGCGGTGGTGGTTCTGGATACAAGCAGCGGTAACAAGGCCCATGTTCAGACCAGAACACACTTGCCTGTCCATCAAAACGATAAATCGAACCCCAGATATATGGTTTTCCTAAAAGCACACAAGCATCGTTGACTAAATACCGTGTTGCAAAATTATCTGTGCCATCAATAATCAAGTCGTACTGTGAAAATAATTCCATTACATTTGAGTTATCAAGTCTGGTTTCATGAATAACAACATTTACGTATGGATTAATTTCAGCCACAGATTCTTTTGCGCTCTGTGCTTTACTTTTGCCAATGTCACTTTGTCCGTGAATTATCTGACGTTGCAAATTTGATTCATCAACAACGTCATATTCAACGATTCCAAGTGTTCCGACTCCGGCGGCTGCCAAATACATCAATGCGGGTGATCCAAGGCCTCCAGCGCCAACGCACAGCACTTTGGCAGCCATCATGCGACGCTGTCCGGTCATGGCGACATCAGGAATGATTAAATGGCGGCTGTATCGGCGAACCTGCTCAACTGTTAATGGCGGTCCTGGTTCGACGAGCGGGGCGAGCGAATCCACTGGCTTCATGCCCTAATCCTGCCATCTTTCGCCAACTACCTTCGCATGTGCCCTAACATCACCTTGTGACTTCAACTCCTGGGACCAATGCGACTCCTTCGACACCTGCCGATCCATTAGGTGGGAAACAGCGCTTACCTCGAGATGAGCGTCGTGCCCAACTGCTGACCGCCGCCCTTGAGGTTTTTACCTCTGCCGGTTATCACGCCGCCGCCATGGATGAAATTGCAGATCGCGCCGGAGTAAGTAAGCCAGTTCTGTATCAACACTTTCCAAGCAAGTTAGATCTTTATTTAGCGGTCTTAGATCTTCATGTTGATTCTCTTGTTTACACAATCCAACGGGCAATTGCTTCAACGCATGACAACGCTGATCGTGTGCGTGCAACAGTTGATGCTTACTTTAATTTTATTGAAGAAGAAGGTGAGGCATACCGCTTGCTATTTGAAAGCGATATGAATGTTGAGCCTGCAGTTCGCGAACGTTTATCACGCATGACATATGACTGTGCTGCTGCAGTAAGTGCAATCATCGCCGCTGATACCGGAATTCCTGAAGAAGCTGCAATGTTGCTGGGAGTTGGCTTAATTGGAACAGCGCAATTTACTGCCAGATACTGGCTTGAACGCGATGGTCGAGTTCCTCGCAAAGCGGCTGCCGATCTAGTTGCAAACCTACAATGGCGCGGTATTTCCGGGTATCCTTTACACAATTAAGATTTCAATAAAGGAATCGAGTTAAGCATGAAAAACTTCTCAAATCTTTTCGTAAAAATTGCCAACTCTCCAAGGTACTTGGTTTTATCTTCTTCCCTTCTGCTTTTGACCGCTTCTGCATTTTATAAATTCTTTGAAGGTAAAAGTTTCCTAGATTCAATTTGGTGGTCCTTAATTACTGCATCTACGGTGGGTTACGGAGACACAGTTCCGCAATCTCTTGGTGGGCGAACAACTGCTGTCGTATTAGTTCTTGTTATGATTCTATTTTTAGTTCCAATGATTACCGCTTCTTTTGCTTCCAAATTGATCGTAGATCGAAACGCTTTCACTCATGAGGAGCAAGAAGAAATGAAGCAAATGTTGCACCAACTTCTTGAGATCGAAAAAAAGAAGAATAAATCCCAAGAATAATCCGAAGGCAATCTAGGCCAGATTCAGATAGGGTAAGAGCATGAGCACAGCAAAGAAACCAGCAGCTAGCAGTAATGGAAATGACCGTGCCGAGATCCGCATTGGGGTTTCAGATAATGCGCGTGAATTGACTATTGAATCAACACTTTCTTCGGGAGAGGTTGAAACACTTGTTGCAAAGTCGGCATCGAGTGATGCGCCATTGGTTTTGCAAGACGAAAAAGGCCGAACTGTGATTGTTCCTGCTAACAAAATCTCTTATGTAGAAATTAGCCCTCGCGCAATTCGTAAAGTTGGATTCGGCACTGATTAATTGTTAAAGCTTAAAGTTGGAATGACGTAAAAATATCTCCAAGATAGTAAAGAGTTAACTTAAATCCCTTTAAATTTCTATTAGTTTTAAATGAGTAATTACCATCATCTTGAGTATGAATTTTGTAAACAACTGTCTTTGAACCCTTTTTACTAGCTTTAATTATTAAATCATCATCTTCTATATTTGAACTTACCCAAATCGTGTAAGCGCCTGTTGCAGAGCGCTTTGCTTTCATAGCTGCATAGGGGGCTTCTTCTTCGCCATCTAGTGTTGGGTCAGTTGGGTCAGTTGGATCTTCGCTAACAGAAGTGATCTGGGTTCCGTTAGTAGAACTCTTTATCGAGAATTGCAAAGCACTAGAAACGCTCAAGTATTCCTCAGCGGATTTATACAATTTAACTAAATCTTGGCACTCTGGATATTTTTTTAACTCTTCTAAAATGGTTGTACTGACTCCCCTTAATTTTGCATCTAACGAAACCGAATAGCTCAAATAACTATTCATCACATCAGGGGACAGTTTTACACTTGGTACGCCTACAGCTTTAATTTTTGCAACGAAAGCAGAAAGTTCAGAAACTACGTCATTAAGTGATGAAGAATAACTATTGAATTTTGTAGAACAAGTCGCTGCGCCGGAAATTAAAGGCGTAGTTGAAAATTTATTGAATCCAAGTGAAATTGATTGATCCATTCGGGTCAGAGCCTGATTTAAGATCGCACCTTTACCAAAATAACCTTCTACTTTCGCAATTAGTTGGTCTCCAGATTGTGAGCCTTTGCAAACCGCCTCTAATTTGCCACCATAAAAATTACCTTGAGAAACGCCCAAGGTTTGGCTCGCATATTCGATTTTTCCTTTAAATGCATTAATCATCTGATCCCAAGTTGTCAATCTATTTTGAGTTGCATACTCAAGCAGTAAATCTAAATTAGACCATTGAGAGGTGATGTAATCCATGTATTGCAATTGGCTAGTAGCTGAGGAAATAAAATCATTCGCAAGGTTTTCGCAATCTGATTGATTAACTGTGCTAGTTCCTGATAATTTCAAACTTACAATTGCAACTAATAAATTACTTTTACCATTTGACAATCGAATATTTAATTCATTGCTTAATGCGTTGTATGCATTCATGACTCTGCTATAGACCTCTTTACCTGCACCATTCTGTAAGCAAGCGGGCTCTAACTTTCCACTCTTCAATTCCATTGCGGCGGCATTTAATGCACTTAGTACATTTGAGGATAGGCTATTGAAATAACTATTAGCATCGTCAACTGTTCTCACACCTTTGGCGCTAAAAACCTTAAGCACAGATGCGGTCGACCCAAAAACAGAATCAAAGTTGTTTAATTCTTGGTATGTTTTTGCATAGCCATCTTCAATTCTTGCGGCTACTGTTGAACAAGCTGCAGTTTCAGAATTCTTCGGGTTTTTCTGAACACTCAGTGAGATCTGCAATTCAGCACCATCATATTTTTGATCGCCTGCTTGGGAAATTGTTATATTACAAATTCCTTCAATATTAAAAGTAAGGGTGTTTCCGGAGATAGTGCAAACAACTTCCGAGCCTTTTTGCACTGATCTGGTTACTGGAAGACCGCTTGATGCGTTTGCTTTAAGCCAATCTGCCGGCACCGCTGTCATCGCTAAAATGAGTTTTTCATCACCGGCATACGCATAACTAATGTTTTGTTGAATTTTATTTAAATTCTGTGTCGGGGATGGAGTTGGGGTCGGAGTTGGAGTCGGGTTTGAAAAAGGATCATCT
>CAIUXE010000062.1 GCA_903902965.1 uncultured Actinomycetes bacterium | reverse complement strand
TGTTGGAGTTTGTGAAGGTGATGGACTCTGCGAAGGCGCTTGCGATTGTGAAGGTGATGGCGATGCAGAGGGGGTTGGTTGTGAGTTAGTAGCTGTTGCATTTGCAGCATTTCCGCTATTTGTGGAACTCTGCTTGCTCTTGTTTTTCTTTGTCGCATTTTTTGCTGCACTGGCTGTAGGACTTGGAGCAGCACTTGGAGTTTGTGTTGCTGTGGTTGGAGATGCAGATGTGGTTGCAGATGCAGATGTGGTTGCAGATGCAGATGGCGTTGCAGCGGTTTGCGGATTGCTAGTCGTGGAAGAACCTAGAGGTGCACTAGAGGTCAGTAACCCAGTGCTTGATTGTGCAGGCTGATAACTAAGGACAGCGGCGATAGCACCAACAGTTCCTCCAGCGATCATGATCGGTCTCTTGAAACCCATCTATCTCACCTACTCTTTCTCTAGTACTGCGTGATATTCAAAAATTTCGTGATGTACTCGACTTGCTGGCATTTTTAAATCTAACGCAGCTTTCTTAATGGCGTCTGTGAGAGTGCTGGGACCACACACATAAAATTCTGCGTCTCTCACGTTATATATAAGACTTTTGAGCGTTTTGGCATCTAGAGGGTAGATACTCCGTGAGCCAGCCATCAAATGCAGCCGGATTCCCTTTTCAGCACAAAGAGCTTCTATCTCAGCTTTCATAATTAAATCTTCAGTTCGGGAAGTGCGATAAATAAGGTCAACTGAGGTGTGCGGAGGCATATCTTCGATCATTGCTCGAATAGGGGTAATCCCAACGCCTCCACCAACTAAAACAAGTGGGCGGCGAACATCAGTGCGGCTTGCGGTGAAAGTTCCATAAGGACCTTCGACCATAACCCGTGTTCCCTTTTTTAAATTTGCTAGAGAACTTGAGTGATCTCCTAAATTTTTAACAGTCAAACGCAACTGATTAGGTTTTGGTGCAGCTGACAACGAAAAAGGGTGAGATTCGTACCAATGATCAGTAGTCAAGAAACGCCAATTAAAAAACTGACCCCCTTTTGCACCTAATTTTGAAATGTTCTTTCCATTTACATAAATCGAAATTATTCCAGGACCTTCGACTTCTACTTTTTCAACTTTAAGTTTTAACCGGAAAGATTTAATTAAAGGAATTATTACCCTCCAATTAATTATATTTACTGCAACTATTACATAAAGTGCGATCCAATAAGCCCTATTTAATGGGTGATTGATGAACATAACACCAGTTTGAATTTGGTGCATAAATGAAAGCGCAATTCCAAGATATGTATACAAATGAATTGTCCACCAAGTTTCATATTTAATTTTTGCGCGTACACGCTTATATGAAGAAACTCCGGCACTCATAAATAAAATAAATGCGACAAATGCTGGCAACATCCATGGATAAGTTGTTACTAATCTCCAAAGTTCTGCCCCAACTCGAATTCGATCTGTTGCTGCATAACCAAGTACAACTAATAAGACATGAAAAAGAATTAAAAATAATGAATATGGAGCACTCTTGCGATGCCATAAAACTAAACGATCATGTCCAACTGCACGTTCAATCCATGGAATTCTGGCAACCATCATTAATCCAACAAGCGCCAAATAAGAACCAGAGAGCGCCGCTACTCGTGAAATTGTGGTGATGATTGGATAAGGACCATTTACATCGTCAACTGAAAGA
>CAIUXE010000061.1 GCA_903902965.1 uncultured Actinomycetes bacterium | reverse complement strand
TTTGGGTAAAGCTCGATAACGATGTCGCCGAGTGATGTATGTAAGGTCGCTGTAGAAGTCATGGGTGTACTTTACGGCACTTATTTACTGTTTTTTAACGTCCACCCTTTAGGGCAGCTTTTTGCGCTTAGAATTTTGTGGCTCTTCCCTTTGACGCACGTTATCTTCTTCACAATTGAGGTAGAAGGCTTGGTTGTTGGGCTTGCAGATGGAGTTGGTTGAGCCATTTCTTGAATTTTCTCGCCTGTTAATTTGACGCTTAAGTTTGGGCTTGAATAAGTGAACCCCTTAGCTGAAAGATAGAGGAATCCATTAGCTTCACGAACAATGGTTGTGGCAACTTGTGGAGTTCCGTCAGCAGAAGTGATGCTCACCGTCGCGTTGATTGGAGCGTTACTAAATTTGTAAATGCAACGTGCCAGTTTTGAGCTGATCGCTAGATCATAAGAACCTTGGAAAAGAGTTTTATCGGCTAGCAAATGTGGCGCGGCTACTTTGTAGTCAAGAGTTTGTTCTGACGCAGACCAACTTGGGGGACCAGAGAGGTACATGGAAGCGTTGGTCGAAACCATTCCACTTAATTGGTTATCTTCGATCTGACATCCACCAACTAGTTTTGTTTCATTATCAGCAATAATATTCCAAATTGTTGGATTTATAAATGCAGTGTCACCTGAAAGGGGAAGCCACTTCATAAACTCATCAAAATCTTGTTTGTTATATCCGCCAATTAAAGTTAGATAAGTACATTTTGTTAAATCGTAAGGGATTGCTTTTCGGTCACAACTTGATGAGCTTGGAGTAAGTGCTTTTGCGTAGGGCTCAAGAAAATCAGCGCTTAGCGAATTAACCTCTTTTTGAACAGAAATAATTGGATTAATAATCGAGTTAGCAGAAATAGTTGTCTCATAACCATTGCTAACGGTTTTCATTGAAATATCAGGATTAGCTACTTTGCCGTGCATCCAACCTGGTAATGGAATGCTGGTTCGAATCGTTAATCGAAATTTCTTATCGAGTGGAAGCTCAGTAGGTACAGCACATTGAGTTAGATCATTTATTACACAGTTAGGGTCGCCAGAACGTTCGTGGCTAATCGTCGATGAGCCAGCATAATTTGCTGGATTTAGATCGATAAGTTCTTTTCCAAAACTGTAACTACCTTGAACTACTTTAACTGGATATAGACGTATAAAAAGTTCATGCAAGGAGAAATTTCCACCGTCGGGATCGGTTGCACCTCTAATTCTGACAATCGGAAGATATTTACTTCCAAATTCATGTGGGGCACCAGGGATATCAACTAGTGGGCTTTGACCCCCGGCGGGAAGTTTTCGGGTCGCATTTCCGGAATACGAACCATCCTTTGTTGTTAGAAATGTTTTACCAATAGTTCCAGGAAATACTGCACCATTCGCATCAATGGCATCGAGAGCAGAAATACAATCGGTGCTAGATGCATTTTCACATGGGCCAAGCACGGAAAGATAAGTAAGAAAATTTGCCTTAGAACAAGTTTCATCAGCTACTGAGGCACATGTACCAATACTTTTTACCGTGTTGTTTTCAATAATTCTTCCGGCTAGAGCTGAGCGGTAGATATTTGTACCGCCCTCAATACTTACATACCCAACTGTTCCGTTCTGCATAGTTTTTGAGCCGTTATAGAGCTGTGGGTTTTCTGGAAGCGTTTCAGCGCTAGCCGAAGAGGTAAGGAGCACGCAGGTAATGAGAGAAATCAAAAATCGCTTCATACTTTGTAGACTGTCATATAGAGCTCTATTTATGCACTACATAGACAAGAACCCGCCACAAGTGACGGGTTCTTCAGTGGAGACCAGGGGAATCGAACCCCTAACCCCTGCCTTGCAAAGGCAGTGCTCTACCAATTGAGCTAGGTCCCCGTGTTGAGCGGGGTGGGCCTAGATGGACTCGAACCATCGACCTCTTCCTTATCAGGGAAGCGCTCTA
>CAIUXE010000060.1 GCA_903902965.1 uncultured Actinomycetes bacterium | reverse complement strand
TCCGCCAGTGCAATAAGTAACAACCGGTTTATCTTTCAAGTGATCGTACTTACCACTTTCAATTTCGCCAACAAAATCTCTGGTGGTCGAAGTGTTTGGAATCACTGCATCTTTAAATTTTCCAATTTTTGCTTCAAATGCATTTCGTCCATCGAAGAAAACAACTTCATCCCCACGCTCTTCAACAAGTTTATGAACTTCGTAAGGGTTTAAATGTTTACCGGCACCAACAACTCCATTTGTATCAACTTGCAGTTCTTCAGGAGAACCAAAAGCAACTAACTCATCTCGCACACGAATTTTGAGTCTAGGGAAATCATTTCCAGTTCCATCTGACCATTTAAAATCTATTTTCTTAAAGCCTGGGTACTTTTTGGTTTCTTTCACATACTTTTTTAACGCAGACATATCCCCACCGAGAGTTCCATTAATGCCATCTTTAGAGATCAGAATTCGACCTTTGAGCCCTAGTGATTGACAGAGGGTTTCTTGCCAAAGTCGCATTGCTTCTGGATCTGCGATGGGCGTAAAGCGGTAGTAAAGGATCACTTTCTGGAGTTCCACACCCATATCTTAAAGGTTATTAAGTGGCTGATCTACTAGTGGAAATCCTCTTCAATTAGGCTGGAGCAGTGGAAAAAATCTTAGAAAACGCATCAGTGATCCGAGTCAAAAGTTTCCTGGAAAATGCCGGAATAGTCGGTCAGATTGTGGTCTTATCGGAAAGCGCTAGAACTGCAGCAGAAGCCGCCCAATCACTTGGAATTGAAGTTGGACAAGTGGCATCCTCAATTGTTTTTAAGTTGCCGAGTGGGAATGCATTGCTGGTAATCACTAGCGGAAGACATCGAGTAGACACCAAATTAGTAGCGGCTGCTATCGGGGTAGAAAAATTGCACCGAGCAGATGCAGATTTTGTTCGTGATAGTAGTGGCTTTGCTATTGGGGGCGTGAGCCCATTGGGGTGGATTTCAAAGCCAGAAATTATCCTGATTGATGAAGCGTTAAACGATTACGAGGTGGTGTGGGCTGCCGCTGGACATCCCCATGCGGTTTATCCAACAACTTTTGCAGAATTAGTTGAGTGCACTGGAGCAAAGCCAATGGTTGTTGGAGATTGATTCGGTTAGCATTTCGTCATGGCTAATATTGAGAATTTTGAACTATCCGATAGTAGAAAACTTGAGCTCCTAGACAATTATGTAGCTTCTACTGACGCAATAATTTTTCATCATGGAACACCAGGAGATGTGACAACTTGGAGCACTTGGGTGGATCTTTGTGAGAGCAAAGGAATTAGGGCAATCTCATACAGCAGAGCCGGATATGGTTTAAGCGATCGAAATAAAAATAGAATTGTCTCTGACGTAAATAAAGATATCGCTCAAGTCCTGAATGCCAAAGACATTAAGCGATTTGTTTCAATTGGCTGGTCAGGCGGAGGACCTCACGCGCTAGCTAACACTGTAATGGCTGAAAATTGCGCTGCTATTTCACTTGCTGGAGTTGGTGCATTTGATCAACCAGATTTAGATTTTTTAGCTGGCATGGGTCAAGAAAATCATGATGAATTTGGTGCAGCTCTTGCAGGCTTTGATCAAATTGAAGAATGGATGGCTATTAATGGTCCTGCAATGCAAACCGTTACCGGTGATCAGGTTCGTGAATCACTTGGTGGGTTAATCGGCGCTGCTGATAAGGCTGTAATCGAAGGAGCGTATGCCGATGCCATGGCTGCTAATTTCCGTAGAGCTTTAACTAATGGATTTACTGGGTGGATTGATGATGACATGGCATTCATAGAAAAATGGGGATTTGAATTAGAAAATATTAAAAAACCAGTTTTTCTTTGGCAGGGTGATCAGGATTTAATGGTCCCTCATGCACATGGGCAGTGGCTGGAGAAACATATCTCAACCGCAAAATTAACTTTTGTTCCAGGGCATGGACACTTATCGCTTCTGGTCGAGTATCGAAATGAAATATTAGAACAAGCCCAACAGATACTAAATGCTTAACTAACTAATTTAGTTTACTTCCCATGTATCACCGCTATTAAGAAGTGAATCTAGGTCCCCAACTCCTTGATTTGCGATCACTTCTGCAATTTGAGAGTTCACCATAGAGCCATAACTAGGACGTTCTACATCTCTAAAGATTCCGACCGGAACGTGATCTAGCGCAGATCCAGATATCCGCGAAAGGGCAAATGCGTAAGCAGGGTCTGGATTGTGTGCATCATGAACAATTAATTCACTTTCGGCAACCGACGTTAACTCGACTAATTTAAATGATCCATCCTCACGTATTAATCCATGGGAGTCAGATTTAATAACTTCGCCATGACGCAGTTGTAAAAGTGCTGCACCTTTTGTTCCTCCATCTTTTAGCAGATCAAATGCGCCATCATTAAAAATCGGACAGTTTTGGTAAATCTCAATTAGCGCGGATCCTTTGTGGACAGAAGCGGCTCGCAAAATTTCAGTTAAATGTTTGCGGTCGCTATCAATACTACGAGCAACAAAAGATGCCTCAGCTCCTAGTGCTAGTGAGATTGGATTAAATGGCGTATCTAATGAACCTGTGGGAGTTGACTTAGTAATTTTTCCCGTCTCACTTGTAGGGGAATATTGCCCTTTAGTTAATCCATAAATTCGGTTATTAAACAGCAAGATCTTGAGCTCAACATTTCTACGTAATGCATGAATTAAGTGATTGCCACCAATGGACAGTGCGTCGCCATCACCAGTAATTACAAATACAGCTAAATCTGGCCGCGAAATAGCCAGCCCTGATGCGATCGCTGGTGCTCGACCATGGATTGAATGCATTCCAAAGGTCTCTAGGTAGTAAGGGAATCTAGATGAGCATCCAATACCCGAAATGAAGACAATATTTTCGCGGGGGATGCCAAGTTCAGGGAGAAAGGATTGCACGGTCGAAAGGATTGAATAATCTCCACAACCTGGACACCATTTAACTTCTTGGTCAGATGTGAAATCTTTTTTGGTTAGAGAGATATCAGACATAGAGCACCGCCATAGTTGCTTCGATTATTTCTAGTGTTGTGAATGGAACTCCAAAGACTTTGTTATATCCAGTGACATCCTTCATGTATTGAGATCGAAGCATGTTTGATAGTTGACCGAGATTCATTTCTGGAACTAACACCGTTGGATATTTCTTTAATACGTCTGCTAAATTTTTTGGAAATGGGTTTAAATATCGGATATGGGCTTGGGCGACTTTTTCACCATTAGCTCGCAAGGTTTCAATTGCGGAAGCAATTGGTCCAAATGTAGAGCCCCAACCCAGCAATAAAGTTTGCGCATCTCCGGTTGGATCATCTACTTCTAAATCAGGAACATCTATACCTGCAACTTTTGCTGCGCGCATTCGAACCATGTAATCGTGATTTTGAGAATCATAAGAAATTGCCCCGGTTCGATCAGCTTTTTCAAGTCCACCGATACGATGCTCAATTCCTTTAGTTCCAGGGATTGCCCATGGTCGGGCAAGTGTTTCTGGATCACGTAAATATGGAAGGAAATCCTCTTGAGTTTGCGCAAACTTAACTTGTAAATCAGGGAGCTCGCTGATTGCTGGAATTTTCCAAGGCTGTGAACCATTAGCAATATATCCATCGGAAAGGATGAAGACTGGAACTCGATATTGAGTAGCTATACGCGTAGCCTCTAGTGCCATCTTAAAACAATCTGTAGGAGTAGATGGTGCAAGAACCACCGCGGGGGATTCACCATTTCTTCCGTACATAACTTGCAATAGATCTGACTGTTCAGTCTTTGTTGGCAACCCTGTTGAAGGTCCACCACGTTGCACATCAATTATTATCAGTGGTAATTCAAGCATTACCGCTAGGCCAATCATTTCGCTTTTAAGTGCTACGCCTGGACCTGAAGTCGACGTGACGCCTAGTGAGCCACCATATGAAGCACCGAGTGCAGAGCCAACAGCGGCAATCTCATCTTCTGCTTGGAATGTAATAACACCAAATTTTTTATGTTTAGAAAGTTCATGCAAAATGTCAGTTGCTGGAGTAATTGGATAAGATCCTAAAAATAATTTGAGTTTACTTAATTGAGAAGCGGCCACCAAACCATAAGCTAAGGCAGTATTGCCACTTATATTTCGATATTTTCCAGCTGGCATATGTGCGGGTGCAATCTCATATGAGACGGCAAAGTCTTCAGTAGTTTCACCATAGTTCCAACCAGTCTGGTAAGCGAGCAAATTTGCTGCCAATATTTCTGGCTTTTTTCCAAACTTTGCTTTTAAAAAGTTTTCGGTAGCTTCTGTTGGACGGTGATACATCCAAGCTAATAATCCGAGAGCAAACATATTTTTAGATCGTTCAGCATCTTTACGCGACATTGAAATTTGAGCAAGTGCAGCAACTGTCAATGAGGTGAGTGCGACTGCATGCACCTTGTAACTTTCCAGTGAATTATCTTCAAGTGGGTTAACTTGATATCCAGCTTTAACGATATTCCGTTCGGTAAACTCATCTTTATCAACAATAATTGTGGCGCCACGTGCCATATCTTTAATATTTGCTTTTAAAGCTGCAGGATTCATCGCAACTAAAATATCTGGAGCATCACCTGGTGTTTGGATGTGATGGTCTGCAAAATGTAATTGAAATGACGAGACTCCTGGGACAGTTCCTTGAGGTGCCCTGATCTCAGCGGGGAAATTGGGCAAAGTAGAAATATCATTTCCTAAACTTGCCGTATCCATGGTGAAACGATCACCGGTTAATTGCATACCGTCACCACTATCGCCAGCAAATCTAATTACTACGTGGTCGAGAGACACAACTGGCTTGCTCACAATTTCTTCCTTTCGTAAAGATGCACCTGAAACATTTAGCAAACCCTCTCCGTACTTATTATTAATTCTCATTCTCACATCAGCCAGTTATCTCGATGCTATTAACTATCGGTGCCAGCACTCAATAAGTAGTGATATTGATGGCATTCGGCTATCACTATTGACTTTGTAGAGTTACTCTTTTAGTTAGTTAAAAGTTGGAGGTTAAAATGCCTGACAGCAGAGGAAAACTTGTTGTGGCAGTTATTACAAAAAATGAAGCACGGATTTGGGCTATGGGAATTGAGCCAGGAGACAAGCCAGAGCACATCAGCGCCCTTGATGATCAATCCAAGCATCATCATTTGCGAGAAATTCACCACCATAAATCTCCCGGTCTTGATTATTGGGATATGGAATATTTCGCAGCAATTTCTAATAGTTTAAAAGGTGCTGGGGAGATCCTGCTCATAAGCCATGGACATGGGAAAGCTAACTCTCTGTTGGAGTTTGTGCAGTACCTAGAAAGAAAAGCTCCAGATACGGCTGAACATGTTGCAGGAGCAATAGATAGCAACTTGTACGCACTTTCTGAGCCTGAAATTTTGGCACTTTCTCGAGAATGGTTTGAAACTCACCGCGAATTTGTTTAAGTGTCAGCACTCGCAAAAACTCTAGGAAGTCCTTAAATACACCTCTATTTTGATTATTAATCAGGACAGTCATAGCGACTATCTTGGAATTGGAGATCAAATGAGTGATGTATTTGTTGCGCCAGGACAGCCTGGTAGTAAAGCAACTTTTTTACCTAGGTATGATCATTGGATAAATGGAAAATTTGTAAAACCATCTTCTGGACAATACTTTGAAAATAAAACACCCGTTAATGGAAAAGTATTTTGCGAAGTAGCTC
Source organism: uncultured Actinomycetes bacterium (assembly GCA_903902965.1). Lineage (GTDB taxonomy): Bacteria > Actinomycetota > Actinomycetes > Nanopelagicales > Nanopelagicaceae > UBA3012. The sequence goes on along the minus strand of CAIUXE010000060.1, from coordinate 278 downwards.
GTGGAAATGCTGCCGACATCGACTTAGCACTAGATGCTGCACATGCTGCAGCTCCTGCTTGGGGCAAAACCTCCGCCACCGAACGTGCAATTATCTTAAACAAGATTGCAGATCGGATGGAAGCAAATGTAGAAGCAATTGCAGTTGCTGAAACTTGGGAAAACGGAAAGCCGATTCGCGAAAGTTTGTATGTAGATATTCCATTAGCGATAGATCACTTCCGCTATTTCGCCGCTGCTATTAGGGCGCAAGAAGGAAGTGCAGGCGAGCTAGATCAC
>CAIUXE010000059.1 GCA_903902965.1 uncultured Actinomycetes bacterium | reverse complement strand
GCAGAAGGCTTTAAATTGTTACATGACTGGCCTTACACGGGAGATGCCAGGTTGTTGCCTTCAAAATAGGACGATAGAACTTTTTACTTTAGCGGTAATTCACTAGGATAGAAGCATGGAAAAATTTCGTTGGGGTTTTATCGGCGCAGGAATGATCGCTAAGAAAGCACTTTATCCAGCAATCTCTAAATCAAATATTGGGGAAATATACGCAGTCGCATCTCGTGATGCTGATAAAGCTATGACCATCTCCCCCAAAGGTTTGATTTACACAGATTATGATCAACTCTTAGCCGACCCAAATGTAGATGGCGTTTACATCTCACTTCCAAATGCATTCCACTTACCACTTGCAATTCGCGCAATGAAGGCGGGCAAGCATGTACTTTGCGAGAAGCCGCTAGGAATGAATGCAGATGAAGTGCGCGAAGCGATGGCGGTTTCCAAAGAAACTGGAATGATTTTGATAGAAGCTTCTTGGAATCGTTGGCATCCACGCACAAAGAGAATTCAAGAAATTGTGCAATCTGGAAAACTCGGCAAGTTGACTCGGATTCGTACCGCCTTTACTTATGACGGATTAGATAAATCAAATATTCGCCTCGATCCAACTATTGGTGGCGGAATCCTTTACGACTTAGGACCGTATTCAACAGTGGCCCCACTTTGGCTTACCGGTTTCCCAAAAGTGACTTATATGGAAGTACAAACTGTTTGGCACGCAGGTGGAGTAGATGAAACAACTCGCGTTAATTACAAAGTTGGTGGGGTTCCTGCGGAAACGGTGACATCAGCAAACATTCCGGTATCGCTTTGGATGATTGTTGAAGGTACTAAAGGTTCGGTACGTACCGGAGGCTCTGATTCATTTGTTTCACTCAACAATCCGAGCACCCTCGAAATTGAAATAAATGGGAAAAAGAAGGTTGAACGTTTTGATGCATGCGACCCTTACCAACTTATGGCCGATGCATTTGTCCGCCATGTGCGCGGGAAGAAAGATTGGGTTATGCCACTTGAAGAATCGTTGCGATTTGCTGAACTACTTGATGCAGCATTTGCATTAATGAAAAGGCCCACTAACTCTTAATTGTTTATTGAGTTAGGAAAACGCTTCTATAGCCACTTGGATTTCTTAAATTTATAGAACAGCAGAGCACTCAAGCTGGTAATTATCAGCAAAACTGTTGGATATCCATACTTCCAAGTCAGTTCTGGCATAGTTTCAAAATTCATTCCATAAATTCCTGCAATCATTGTGGGGCCGGCGGCCAACGCCACCCAAGCTGAAATTCTGCGCACATCCTCATTTTGGCGGACCTGTACATGGGCGAGATCGGCTTGCAAAACGGTCGTCAGCAACAAATCCATTCCAATTGCATGTTGGTTTGCAAATTGTAAGTGATCCATTGTGTCGCGGAAAAAAGGTTTCATTTTAGTTGGAATATCTATGGCTGCATCGGATGCAAGATATTGGAGAGGTAAAATTAGAGGCTCTATCGCATGACGGTATTCGATAACTTCTCGCTTTAAGAAATAAATCTCCTGGCTATAAGTTTTTCTTTGACCACCGAAAACTTTGGTTTCAATATTTATCACATCATTTTCTAATTCGGTTGCAATATTTGTGTATTCGTCAATCACCCGGTCCACCACCGCATGCAAAACTGAAAAAGGTCCTAATTTTAATAAATCCGGTTTTTGCTCAAGATCATGTCTGACCGTGGAAAGTGGGGAGCCCTCCCCATGTCGCACAATTACAATAAAATGCTTGTCAACAAAACACATTAATTCACCTGTTGTAATTTCAGAACGTTCTTCATTATAGAAAACAGTTTTTATAACAAAAAAAGTTAGCCCATCATAATTTTCGATTTTGGGACGCTGCTTGGCATTTACTGCATCTTCAACTGCTAGTGGATGAAAATTTAATTCTCCTACAACATGATCGAACTCTTCTTGGGTTGGTTGGGCCAAGCCAACCCAGACAAACCCGCCATCTCTGCGAGCAATTTCAACTTGGTCGGAGATATCAGATGGCGCAGGGATGCGAATTCCATCACGATAAAGAGCTACATCGACGATCACAAAGGTAAGTATTCAGTAGAAAGGAGTGCCAGCGGAACAATTAACCCCTATTTCAGCGTGAGTTTGGTTAAAATTCTCAGTAGTACAGATTTTTACTCGTAATCTGTAGCTATGAGTAAAGGAAACGCTTTCGCCCAAGTTAACGAACGAGTAGCCCAGGCCGGTGAATATCTAAACCTGCCCAAAGGTTTAGTTCAGGCTATCTCCTCATGTGAGCGCGAAGTTGTAATTTCAATTCCGTTGCACCACTCCGATGATATTGAAGTGCTTACCGGCTACCGCGTTCAACATTCAAGTGCACGAGGCCCGCGTAAAGGCGGAATCCGCTTTCATCAAGATGTTGATTTGGATGAAGTCCGCGCACTTGCTTCATTAATGACTTGGAAAACAGCCCTAATTGATGTTCCATTTGGTGGAGCCAAAGGTGGGGTTACCGTAGATCCTTCGAGACTCACCTCGTTGCAAAAAGAAGAAATCATCCGCCGGTGGACCCGAACTTTGATACATGTACTAGGCCCAAACCGTGACATACCTGCGCCCGACATGGGAACCGATGCACAAACCATGGCTTGGCTGATGGATGAGTTTCACCGATTAGACGGCTTTCAACCAGCCTGCGTTACTGGAAAACCGGTTTCACTATTCGGAGCGCCTGGACGTGAAGAAGCAACCGGTCGTGGCGTAGCTCAGATAACCGCAGCAACATTGAAAGAAAATGATGTAAAAGTAAAAGGTGCAACAGTTGCGATTCAAGGATTTGGAAATGTAGGGAGATATGCAGCTCTTGTCTGCCAAGAGTTAGGAATGAATGTAATTGCACTTTCGGATGTAACCGGTGGTATTTACGATAAAAAAGGCATCGATATAGCGTCAATATTTAATGTCAAGGATCTATCCGAAGTCGTTTCTGATAATCGGATTGGCTCTAGCGAATTACTTGAAATCCAAGCAGACGTATTAATTCCCGCAGCACTTGGTGGCGTCATTAACAGTAACAATATGTCTAAGATCAAAGCTGAATTTATTATTGAAGGTGCAAATCAACCGATTACTACCGAAGCAGATAATGAGTTACGCAAGCAAGGCGCCGTTATTGTTCCTGATATTCTGGCAAATAGTGGCGGCGTCATGGGAAGTTATTTTGAATGGACCCAGAATATTCAACAATTTTCTTGGCCGATTGAAAAGTTCAGGAAAGAATTAGATGAACGGATGGAAGTAGCATTTGTGAACGTCCACAAGACAGCAAAGAAATACAAGGTGGATCTTCGAACGGCGGCTTTTATTGTGTCGGTCGGTCGGGTTTCTAATGCATTTACCCAGCGAGGCTCGCTTTTGTAACCAGAATGCCAAAAAAGGCAACATTCCGCGTATCCTTTGCACGTTCGCGAGGGGCAAGGTCTATGGAATGGGGGCTTTTATGATTCAGATTTCTAAGAAATCTAAAGCCATGATTGCCTTTGCGCTTTCGGTTTTGGTTATTTTCCCTTCTGTTGCGCATGGCGAAGTAGCACCAATCTTTGACGCCGATGCCGGCTGGACAACACCCGTTGAAGCGCAGACTCCGGGAAATATGGCCGCTCTTTTCATTGATAACAGCCACCTATCCCGACCAGGCGTTTCTTATTTGGTACATAGTGGTTTAAATCCTGGGGCAAGTTCTGTCGACCCAACCTGCGCGAGCACTACCGATACCAAGTGTAATTTCTCCTCATATTCATTTCTTGCAACAATCCCAACTTGCGTTTCCGCTGCCGATGTAAATTGTTTGAGTGAAGTTGGGGCTATAGATACGAATGGAAAGGCAACGGTAGGAAGTTTTTCAAGATATCTACCTGACAAAGCGCAAAATGAATATGTAGGAAACCCATCTTGGAATTTACCATCGGGAACTGGAGCGAGTTTATTCACCATACCTGGAGTTGATAACCCAGCCGGTAACAGCTATCTAGTAGCTGTAAGTATGGGTGGATCTGGTTCGCGAGTTTCTGGAAATGAAGGCATAAGGCTAAATGAATTCAGTGCCAGCATTGTGCCAGTGCAATTACTTAATGTTCCAGAACTTTTTGCCAACACAGGTTGTCAATTAACTCCGCGAATTTGTAATGCGGGAGTACTGCGCCTAGTCCGTCCAGACGGATCGGTAACGTGGGGTCTTAGCGGTGGAACTGGCGGTGCGGGGAAATATGCCTGCGCAGGTATTTCATGGGGAGAAAATATTTGTGCGCAGAAACAGACCTTTCCGGCGAATTACCGTTTTTATGTAAAAGTACGTTTATCTCTGATGCCAACTGGATGGATGCACGGCCGGATATCGGAGCCAAATATAGATATCACCACTAGCGGCAAAGTAAGTGAATTAACGGTAACCGCTGCTCCAATTAAAGTCCCGGCTGTTTATAAAGCGTATTTATGGAATGAGATGCCAGCAGCGCTTCAAAATTTATACTATCCAAATTCAGGACAATACAAAGGTGGTAACTGGTCATATTCGCAACGCTTGCTAAGTGAAACTGATGCATTAAATCCACTATTGCGGTCAATGACCTCTTCACCGCCAGCGTATGAAAATAATGCAATGGATGAATTAATGGCTTGGATGCCATGGGTGAACGACAAAGCCACCGCCATGCCTTCTTATTGGTCGGTTCGTTCTTTATCTGGCAAGGAGTTAAGTAGTGCTAACTCATGTTTCACTAATCCAACTCAACTAAATGGAATAGTTACTACCAATTCAACTCAATATTCAGCGGGACCACCAGAGTTCAATAAAAATGAGGGCTTCCTAAATTATAAAGTTGCCTCCCCCCACTTCACATCTAGTGGCGAAGTTTTCAAAGGCTCATACGATTTAGCGATGCGTTCAGATGTTGCACGATGCATCTATGGCTTTTCTAAAGCACCGGTTAGCGCAACCGTATCAATTGTAAGTTCTGATGGAGCTCCTCAGTTTGCTTCCACGATCTTCAAGGAAACCGATGGATGGGTTTATCTCAGTGCGAAAAACTTTGAATACTCAGCGCCAACCTTAAAAGTTAAATTACAACAAGAAGCACCAGTAGCTGTTGCTCAACCTGCTACTAAAGTTCAAACCACTAAAAAAATCATCACAATTTCTTGCTCTAAGGGAAAAATAACCAAGAAAATTTCCGGCAATTCTCCTAAATGTCCAATAGGATACGTAAAAAAGTAGGCGGAGAGGTTGATTTATATGCGCAAATTAGCGCTCGTGATCTCAATCTTTTTATTCACTTCTCTTTTATTTCCGGTTCAAGCGAGCGCTGTCGATCCACACGGTCCAAAAATAATTTACGGAGCTCCTCTACGTCACACACTTACTTCCTGTGCGACTAATCCCGGTGCGGCTGTGGCTTGTATTCAAAGTTTAACTTTGACACCTAAAAGTGGAGATACTCCGATCGTTGGTGTAATTACGGATTTGAAGATTCCTGGGGACGAAAGAACAGCAGATTCAGAACGTCCAATACCTGTACCTGACGCTGCCGCAATTGGTGCAAGCAACGCTCCATCTGTGCTGAGCGTTTCTGAAAATATCAACTGTCATGCCATAGGTACTGTCCAAAGTTTGCAAATAAAAATTGGCTCAACCTGGGTTGACTTAAAAAAAGAAAAAATCACAAAGAGATTTTCAGAGATTTGTGCTGATCCAAAATCTAGTAATGCTGGATTTAAAATTACGTTAGAAGAAGTCACAGCACTTCTCGGTAGCGGTACCCTTAAGGGCTCCAATGTTTCAGCGAAATTAACAGAAATATTAAACCCCAAATCTCCAGCAGCTACGATCAGTCAAAGCGAAATTCGTTTTCGAGTCGCTGACCCAAATGGAGCTTGGGAGTGGTTTTCACAAGCAGAGACTTCTTTTCTTTGGTCTAAAGGAGATCCTGAACCTAAAGTAAAACAAGGTTTTTACAACGAATGGACTTTCCCCAAAGGGAAAAATTCTGATCCAATGAACAACGTACTTCTCACGGCAGAATTTCAACCATATAAAGCAAAATGGTGCTGGGCGTTAGATGTTTGTAGCGATAGACGTGAAGAATTTTTGTTAGGAATTTCTCCAACGCAAAATAGAGACTTATTAAAGGATAATGAAAATTTCTCTTATACGATTACTGTTCGCGCTCCAAAAACTTTCGAATTTGGTGAAGTAAGTGGAAGTGCCAAGAAAGTGATCGTAAAGTACGGCAAAGACCTTCAGTCAGTCGGCGGTGTTGCAACACGGGAGATTATTGCCACTTTGTCACCGATGGCCACCGCTAGAGGTGGAACTCCAACCCAAATGGCAGAGAAGGCAGATTCAATTTCATATGGTGCAAACATTTGGATCTACGGTCAAAATAATGATGTAGTCGATGCATTAGGGCCTTGCGGAAAGATTGGTGGAGTACAAGTTGTTTCAAATGCGATGCACTCACTTGATCCAAGTTGGGATGCAACAGAAGAGGCAATAAATGTGCGGTTATCTACTCCGCACCTGTTGCCAGATGGCTCTGTAAATGTGGGCTACTTGGAAATCAGAATGCCTCGCGCTGCAGCTCTATGTATGTGGAAAGTTGACTTAGATGGGAGCATAAAAGCAAGTGTTGCAATTACCTACGAGGACGGTTCAACCCCGACTGTTGCAACAGTAAATGGACAGCGAATTGGCGATGATTACTTGATAGTTTCAACCGGTTTTCACTACTCGAGTCCAACATTACGAGTGAAACTATCACAAGACAATGCCGTTAAACCTGCCGATAATTCAGCAAGCACTCAGAGTGAAAGCAAAAATGAGAACAAGGTGGCCGCTCCTACAATTGCACCCAAAAAGATTAAGGTAATTAACTGCGTTAAAGGAAAATTAACGCGCAAAATCTCGGGAGCGAATCCAAAATGTCCTGCAGGATTTGTGAAGAAGTAGTCCACAATATTTTCTTTTCCACATTAAAAATTCTAAATTACTCCGACAAGCAACCACACGCGTATTTTGCGCTTGCGTGTGGTTGTAGCTCAATGGATAGAGCGCCCTGTTGACGACACGGGAGGTTGTTGGTTCGAATCCTACCAGCCACACGTACCAAATCTGGCTTCGCAGTTCGTCGCGCGGAGCCAGATTTTTATTTATCTTTTTATTAGTCACGCAGAGTACGCAATACCGAATTTAGTAACTTCAGGCGTATTGTTTACTAATGCGAAGTAATAAAATTGCGGCTGGAGTTGGCGCATTTGCTGGATTTATTTTTACCCGCCTGCCCTACATGGAAGATGGCAACTTCTTGGTCACAAATGTCGTTGTGTTGATATCCGCATCGACCACACTTGTTGCATGGCTAGTTATTAAAAAATTTGTTAAGTGGTAAGAGGTTATATTCCACAAGAGAATTTGAACCTATTTCTTACGGTATCCGGTAGGGCATTTTGGATTGACCCCTGTTATTTTCTTATTAATCTTTCCTTTTATACAAGTGATTGTGGCTTTATTACTTTTCGCAACAGGCTGATTAGATTGGACCGGACTAGCAGCAGGGGGTGCAACTTTTTCTTGAGTGAGTTTCACACGAAGTTTTGGGGAAGAAAAAGTAAATCCATATTTTCCTAAAGTTATCCATTCACCGCTTGCGTTATTGCGCTCAGCTATTTGTTCCGTGGCAACAACCTCTTCACCATTTGCATTTATTACTGAAATGCTCGCTTTAATTGGAGCGTCAGAGAAACCGTAGAGACAACGTGCAACATCTTTGCGCATCATCAGGTCATAACTCCCCCGAAATAATGTCTTGCCATCTTTTTCAAAATGTGGACCGGCTACTTGATAAATTAATGATTGCTCTTTCGCATCAAATTGAGGTGGTCCTGTCGAGGTGATCATGGCATTACTGGTTACCATCCCTGTCACTCGCTTTTCTTTATATTGCGCATTGTTTGAGTCAAAACAAGAACTCGCGGTATTCATCTCGTATGGTGCCAAATTGCGGATAGACCAAAAACTCGGAGCCGCTGATGCTTTATCGCCAGTTATCGGCATCCAATAATTAAGCCAATTGATTGCGGTATCTACTCCACCAGTATTAAGGGGGTTGGGAATCCGCACTTCAGTTTGCGGGCTGGTTGTTTTATCAAACAAACCAGAGCTTGGGGCACTCTCCCAATTCTTTGCTTTCCATTCTGCGAAATCTTTAGGCATTGAAGCAAGCGGCACAAACTCCCAAATTTGAGGAATGCGAACTGGAGCTGCGGTTAAATCCCACTTCTCTCCCCCAGGAATAGTTGTGATTGCAACATCGGGTTTTTGCACTCGACCGTATAGCCACCCATTTGTAGATGAGCGAAGTCGAATTACAACTTGATACGTAAAATCAGCTGGGAAAGCTCGCTGATTCATACAGAACGTATCTTCTTCAATTGCGCAATTATTGAAAGGGCTTTTTAGCAACATAGATTGTTGTGCAGCTTCATCGAAGAGCCATTGTCCTTTTTGATACTGTCCGACTTGACTGCTTTTTACATAATCGACTGGGATTATCGAAATATTTATATTTTGCGGAACAAACTTTCCAAATTTCTGACCAGGTTTGTGTTCTCCTTCCGGAGTAGCCCCTTGTACTCGTACTGCCAACGCATACCGATTGCCACCTGGATGTTCAGCCCCTGGAATGGCAAAGATTAAAGGTGAACCTGGGCCTATCAGATTAGCAGCGGCATCTGTTTTGTAAGCCGATAAAGAAGGAGTGGGTTGAATCGCATCTGGTCCAGCCGGAAATTCCTTACCCTCTATATTTTTAGCGGAAAATTTTTCAACACAATCTACTGCTGATGCATTTGCGCAGATCGGTAAATACGTCGTGTAAAACAAAGACGTTCCATCATCGCACTTTGAATCTTCCATTGATGTGCAAGGTCGAGATTTGAAAAATCCATTAGCTTGATTTGGGTACCTGGCGGCCAAAATTGATTCACTAAAAGTTTCACTTGGATTTCTAAACATCACTCCTGTATTTAATGCAGACGTTTCAGTGGGAACTTTAATTAACTCATCTTCAATTTCGGCACTCGAGGCAGATGGTGCTACAAGAAGTGGAGAAAGCGCTAGAGCCAAAAGGGCAAGTAGCGCTGAAAACCGCCTTAGGCCATTCATCATTCCCCAAGCATAAGTCAACAGTTAGTCGTTTAGATAGCAAATCTTTCTTAAATTGAAAAATTTTACTCGTCTTCGTCTTCACGCAATATTTCTTTAGCGCGACTGGCATAAATATCTACATACTCTTGACCACTCATCTGGCCAATAGCTCGCATGATTTTGTCAGTCGCTTCACGCAACGTAAATGGATCTGTTGCATCACCGGCGAAGTGCATTGGTTCACCAAAGAAGATGCTGACCCGCGCGATCTTTGGAATCATTTTTCCGGGTGGTTGAATTTTTTCAGTATTTTTCATCGCAACTGGAATTACGGTCGCACCTGATTCAATCGCAAGGCGGGCGATGCCAGTGCGGCCGCGGTATAACTTTCCATCGGGTGATCTAGTTCCTTCTGGATAGATTCCAATGCAATGACCAGCATTTAATAAACGAACTCCAGTTAAAACTGCGGCTTCACTGGCTCGTCCCCCAGAACGATCAACAGGGACTTGACCTAAAGCGTGGAAAGTAATTTTTTTCAAAAAACCCTTTAAACCTGGTGAAGTGAAGTACTCCTGTTTAGCAAGAAAGGTAACTTTGCGAGAGACAACTAGTGGCATAAAAATTGAATCACTAAATGATAAATGATTTGACGCAATTATTACGGCGCCGGTATGGGGCACATGAGCCAGGCCGCTTACTTTGGGACGGAAAAGCAAAGTGAGAATGGGCATGAGGAATGCCTTTAATAAGCGGTATGCCATGGGTACAGGTTACTGGCGAGCCAGATCAGCCACGCCCACTAATCCTGCGTCATTCCCCAATTGAGCAGGCACGATTCGTGGCAATGGGTGACCAGAAAAGGATGCAGCACGCTCAAGTGCGCCTCGTGCTGGTTCAAGTAAGAAATCCCCGGCTTCAACTAATCCCCCACTAATAATTATTAGATCAGGATCGAAAGCCACAACTATTGATGCGATTCCAAGACCCAACCATTCACCAGTGATCGTGAATGCCGAAAGCGCTAAGCGATCTCCATCTTTTGCGGCGGCTGTTAAATGCGCACCAGTTAATCCAGCTGGTGTTCCATCGCCACGTTTTAACAAATCAAATGCGCGCTCTGGAGCGGCTGCAATACCTTCACGTGCATGGCGTAAAAGTGCTGGACCGGCTGCGTACTGTTCAAAACATCCACGTGCACCGCATCCGCAAAGTTGTCCATCAATGACCATGCGAATATGTCCAAGTTCTCCAGCAGTTCCGTAAGCACCGCGATACAACTCGCCATTTAAAATAATTCCGCCACCAAGTCCGGTGCCAAGAATTAAAAGGATTGCATGTGTTGATCCTTTTCCAGAACCAAATTTGTACTCACCCCATGCGGCAGCGTTTGCATCATTTTCAACAATTACATCAAGACCAAGACGCTCTTTTAATTCTTTACCTAAATTAACACCGGTCCATCCAGCAATATTTGGTGGAGCCAACATGGTTTGACGATCTGCTGAAACAAATCCTGCGGCTGATAAACCGACTTTTGTAATCGGTGATGGCGATTGCGCCATTAACTCTCTTACTAAATCTGCAACGCGATCAGTAAGTGCTGTGCCACCCTCTTTAGGAGTGTCTTTACGAATTCGGGCAAGAATTTTGCCATCTTCATCAACTATTCCACCAAGTAATTTGGTACCGCCGACATCAATACCAATAGCAAGTGTCATTAGCCCTCGATGTGTGCTTTCAATTCCTTCAATACTTGGTCAATAAAAGATTTCTCAGCTTTTTGACGCATCATCGCTGGCACTGGCATGTTTAATTCAACAGTTAGCGCATAAGTCAGAAGAGTTTCATCACCATCGGCTTCTAATTTATAAAAACCATCCATTGCGGTTAATAAATCAGCATCACTTAAAGAAAAGGAGATCTGTGCAGGAGCTGCACTCCACTCGTAATCTAAAATAACGGTATCTCGCAATGGGCCAGAATTAACTTTCAACTCAACTTTGGTAGCCCGTCCTTGTGCATCACTTTCAATCACTTTTACAGCAGTTATTGCTGAGGACCAGCTGGGATAATTTGGTAAGTCGCTGATCACTGCATTTACATCGGCGAGGGGGGCTTCGATAGTGGCGGAGGCTTGGGTTTGGCTCATAAGGCAAAGATACCCTTCTCAGGGCCATAACTCCTGCGCTAGCGTGTGACCTGTAACCACCTCTGGCACACCAAATATAGGAGCGCGTTTTACATGAATCAGATTCACGTCCCGGCTTTAGTTCCTGCCCCTACAAGTGGCAACTTAACTGACCTCGTCGCTGATCGTGCGCACTTCGAACCAGAGCGCGTAATGCTCTCCCGTCCACTCGGTGAAGGGTGGCAAGAAGTAAGTGCGCGGACGTTTGCTGCCGAAGTTCGCCAAGTCGCCAAAGGTTTAATCGCTTTAGGTATCAAGCCAGGTGATCGTGTTGGAATTTTGTCACGCACTCGCTACGAATGGACGATTTTAGATTTTGGAATTTGGTTCGCCGGTGGAGTTGTAGTTCCAGTTTACGAAACTTCATCTGCCGAACAGATTCAGTGGATTCTCGAAGATTCTGGCGCAGTTGCAATTGTGGTTGAGACGCCAACACATGCAGCATTAGTTGAGACAGTGCGAACAAAAGAGTTAAAAAATATTTGGACGATCACCGAAGGTGCAATCGCCACCCTCACCGCTGCAGGATCAGCAATCGCTGATGATCAGGTAGAAGCTCGACGTAACGCCTTAACTCCTGATGATTTAGCAACCTTGATTTATACATCCGGTACAACTGGAAAACCAAAAGGTGTAATCCTGACTCACGGAAACTTTTTATCTGAGTGCGGCAACGTTGTCGAAGGTGCTGCTGATTTATTTTTACGTAAAGATGGTTCAACTTTATTGTTCTTACCTCTTGCACATGTCTTCGGTCGAATGATTGAAGTTGGCGCAGTCAGAGCTGGTTTACATCTTGCTCATTGCTCAGATCCAGTTGGAAAGCTAACTGCAGATCTGCAATCTTTCAAACCAAACTTTGTTTTATCGGTACCAAGAATTTTCGAAAAAATTTACAACGGCGCAGAAGCAAAAGCCGAAGCTGCCGGAAAAGGAAAGATTTTCCGTAAAGCCGCCGCAGTCGCAATCGAATATAGCCAAGCGATGGAAGAAGGACACATCTCCTCTGCTTTGCGAATCAAGCACGCTTTGTTTGATCACTTAGTCTTTGCAAAGTTGCGCGCTGTCATGGGTGGAAATGTTGATGCGGCAATCTCAGGGGGTGCACCACTTGGTGAGCGCTTGGGTCATTTTTATCGCGGTGCAGGAGTTCGAGTTCTTGAAGGTTATGGATTAACTGAAACCACAGCTGGTGCAACTTTGAATTTAACTCAATCATCCAAAGTCGGCTCTGTAGGCCGGCCTTTGCCAGGTACAACAGTAAAAATTGCCGATGATGGTGAAGTATTAATAAAAGGTCCAATCGTGATGCGCGGATATTGGCAAAATGATGCTGCCAATAAAGAAGTCTTCACTGAAGATGGATTTTTCAGATCCGGTGACCTTGGCAAGTTGGATGACAATGGCTTCCTATACATCGTTGGCCGCAAGAAAGAATTAATTGTTACCTCGGGTGGAAAGAACGTAGCTCCAGCCCCACTTGAAGATCGTTTGCGTGCTCATCCACTAGTTAGCCAATGTGTGGTTGTTGGAGATAACAAGCCATACATCGCTGCTTTGATTACCGTTGATGCAGATGCGATTAAAGGTTGGGCTGCAACAAATAATAAAGGCGGAGCAAGTGTCGCTGATCTTGCAAATGACCCTGCACTAATCGCTGTGATTCAAACAGCAGTTGATGAAGCTAATAAATCAGTTAGCAAAGCTGAATCAATTCGTAAATTTAAGATTCTTCCAAGTGACTTCACCATCGCCGGTGGTCAATTAACAGCCAAGATGTCAATCAAACGACATGTGGTGCAAAAAGAATTCGCAAACGAAATTGAGAGCCTCTACAACTGAGCGGTCCGAGCGGATAAGAATCGCCCGTGACCTGCATGACGGTATTGCTCAAGAGTTAGTCGCGCTCGGCTATTCACTTGATAAAACGCTAACTGGTTCAACTTTAGATCCAGAAGTAAAAGCTCAGTTGCGCGAAGTCAGATCACAATTAACAAACTTAACTAATGAGTTGCGAGCCGAGATCTTCTTTTTACGTAATGCCGGTTCGCAAAACTTGGGCCAACTTTTGCAATCATTGGTTGGTCGCTTAGAGAAACAACACGAAATAAAAATTGCCACCACAATTCCACTTGGGCTGACTCTCGATGAGGATCTGTCGTATCAGATATACCGAATCATTCAAGAGGTATTAACAAATTCAATTAAACATGCAGATTCGACTCAAATTCAACTGCAACTAAAAACTACGGGCAATAAATTGGAACTTCTGATCACTGATCAAGTAGTAACAAATGAATACGATAAGGAAGAAAAAGATCCAAATACTTTTGGTCTAATCGGAATTCAAGAGCGTAGTGATCAGATCAATGCAACCTGCGAATGGATCCATAATCCCGACACCGGTTTGCGCTTTACCCTCTCAGTAAATTTGAGTTAAAAATGGTGCGCGCACTGGTAGTCGATGACCATCCAGTGATCCGCGAGGGCGTGATCAAAGCACTAGCCGATGCAGATATTGAAGTAGTTGCTCAAGCCGGATCTCGCGCCCAAGCACGGTCCCAGATCGCAAGCTTTAACCCAGAACTGCTAATAATGGACCTTCACTTGCCTGATGGTGATTGCTTAGATTTAATTTTATGGGTGCGCGGAATCTCGAAGACTGCTGCAATTGTAGTTTTCACTTTAGAGGATGATCCAAATTATTTATTAGCGGCAGCAAAAGCAGGCGCGAGTGGGTATGTGAGTAAAAGCGCGCCCATAAGTGAACTAGTGGAATCTGCGCGTCATGCCTTGGTATCGCCTTTAGCATTTTCAGCAAGTAATTTACTGAGTGCCATCAATTTTGAAGCTAATAAACCAGTGCTCTCACTTCGTGAACTTGAAGTCGTCGAAAGATTGGCTCGTGGTTGGAGTGCTCATCAAATTGCTGAGGACCTTTATTTGAGCACAGCAACAATAAAATCGCATATTGCATCTCTGTATCGAAAACTCGAATGTTCTAACAAGACTAGTGCGGTAACTAAAGCTAATTCACTTGGGTTGATAAAAATCTAATCTGAAATAATCTCTTCAAACCGGGTGCCAATTCCTTCCCAACTCCACAACTGCTCCATCCAAACTCTTCCATCTGCTCCCATTTTTTGGCGCAATGGCTGGTCGGATAACAATTTAATTAATGCAGCACCGACTTCATGATAATTTCGACCGTTTACTAATAAGCCGGTTTTCCCATCAAGCACGGCATCAGGAGCGCCACCTGATTTGCCAGCTATTACAGGTACCCCGCAAGCACTCGCTTCTAAGTACACAATTCCCAATCCTTCTACTTCCAACCCTCCATAACGAGATCTACAGGGCGCAGCAAAAATATCTCCAAGCCGGTAGTAATCCGGTAAAGATTCATGTGCGACTCGTCCGGTAAAGATCACAGAATCTTGTAATTTCAAATTGCGCACTAATTTCTCTAATTGTTTTTGATAATTACCT
>CAIUXE010000058.1 GCA_903902965.1 uncultured Actinomycetes bacterium | reverse complement strand
GAACTTAATCGTCGATATTCTCTATGCATATATCGATCCTCGGGTACGAGTCGCATGACCCTTCTTAAAGTTGAAAACCTATCTGTTGATTTTCCAACACCAGATGGATTAGTAGCAGCAGTTCACGAAACCTCATTCGAAATTAATGCAGGTGAAACTCTTGCGATTGTTGGGGAATCCGGTTCAGGTAAAACTGTTACAAACCTTGCTTTGATGGGCTTGATTCCAGCACGCACGGCGAATATCTCCGGTTCTGCAAAATTTGAGTCTCATAACGGTTCAATCGATTTGCTATCCATGGACCGAAATGAACTTCGTAAGTATCGAGGCAAAGATATTGCGATGATCTTCCAGGACCCAATGTCATCCCTGCATCCTTTTTACACAATTGGTGATCAAATTATCGAAGCTCATCAGGTTCATAACAAGGTTGATTTGAAAGTGAGCAAGGCACGAGCTATTGAATTGCTCGAGCTTGTTGGAATTCAAGGTGCAGCAACTCGTATCAAAGCTTTTCCACATCAATTCTCCGGCGGTATGCGCCAGCGCGTAATGATTGCAATGGCACTTGTAAATAATCCTTCACTTTTAATCGCCGACGAGCCAACAACTGCACTTGATGTAACAGTCCAGGCTCAGATTATTAAATTGCTTGGCGATTTACAGAAAGAATTTAAGATGGCGATGATTCTAATTACCCACGATATGGGCGTAGTCGCAGGTGCGGCAGATCGCGTAAATGTTATGTATGCCGGTCGCATAGTTGAAAGCGCCGAAGTGAGAGATTTGTATGCAAATCCTTTAATGCCATATACCCAAGGACTTCTCTCATCTGTTCCTAGAATGGATCGACCACATACCAATCGACTTTCTGCGATTCCAGGACAGCCACCATCAATGATTGCGCTTCCAACCGGCTGTTCATTTAATCCAAGATGTACCCGCAAGAGCGAAGTAAGCGGATCTAGATGTGAAACCTTGATGCCCGATTTAACACCACGTGGCAACGGACATCTTGCTCGTTGCTTCATAGGGGAGGGCGCATGAGTTCGCCAATTATTGAAGTAAAAGATTTACAAAAATTCTTCCCACTTGCGTCTCAAGGAATTTTCTCGCGGGTAAAAGGTGATAACAAGGCGGTTAACGGCGTTAGCTTTTCAATTAATAAAGGTGAAACCCTTGGCTTAGTTGGTGAATCCGGTTGTGGAAAATCAACTGTAGGTCGCACAATTCTAAAGTTGTACGAGCCAACATCAGGTTCAATTACTTTCGAAGGTGAAGACATCACCAAGTATTCAAATAGCAAGATGAAGACGCTTCGTACCAAGATGCAGATGATCTTCCAAGATCCATATTCATCGCTAAACCCACGGCACACAATTGGTTCGATTATCGCTGCCTCATATGAAATCCAGAACATCACGCCAGATGGTGGAGTTAAACGAGCAGTTCAAGATTTGATGGAACGTGTTGGATTAAACCCTGAGCACTACAACCGTTACCCACACGAATTCTCTGGTGGCCAACGCCAACGTATTGGTATTGCCCGCGCGCTTGCGATGAAGCCAAAGTTTATTGTTTGCGATGAACCAGTCTCTGCTCTTGATGTTTCAATCCAAGCCCAAGTTATTAACTTGCTTGAAGATCTACGCGATGATTTCGGACTTTCATATCTCTTTATCGCACACGATCTATCTGTTGTTCAACACATCTCAGATCGCGTTGCTGTTATGTATCTCGGCAAAATTATGGAAGTAGCGGACGTTGAAAATATTTATAACTCTCCGCACCACCCATACACAAAAGCTTTGCTTTCAGCCGTTCCACTTCCAGATCCATTATTGGAAGAGAAGCGCGAACAAATAGTTCTTTCAGGAGATCTACCAAACCCAGCAAATCCACCAACTGGTTGTGTGTTTAATACTCGTTGCTGGAAGGCTCAAGAAAAGTGCTTTACGACTGAGCCGGTGCTTCTCCAAGTTGGTGCATCACAAGTTGCTTGTCACTTCCCAGAATAATTTTACTTATCTGGATTTGGAACGGTAACGTCCCGAACGAAGCTCTCAAGATCATTTACTGATTGCAAGAATCCACGAAGTGTTCGTAGCGTCGCACCGAAGTTAGTAAATTCTTCAACCTTTAAACCATCTGCGTCATACATCTTGCGGAATTCTGGAATCTTCTCCAGCATCGGGTTCAAGATATTTGGATTCATTGGCTCTTCAACGCTATTTGGATTAGGAATAATTCCACTTTCATTTGCCTTTACCTGCCAGGCATATGGGGGAGAGATAACTGCGTCGCCACCGATGATTTCGCTCCAATGCATATGGTTTCTAAATGCAGCAGATAGAAGTCGAGTGCGGTATCCGCGTTCCTTATAAATCTTGTGGGCATTCTTAAACACTGCAACACCAGCCCATTCAAGCGAAGCTGGATCAATGGTTACTCCTGTTTTTTCAACGCTTACCTTTACCCAGTCATCAACGCGGCCAACCATGATTGTGCAGACTGGCCCCATCTGTGAAATATCTAAACCTTCAGCTTCGCGACGTTTCAATCCGCGTTCAATAGCTTCAGCAACTGCGATTGTTTGGGCAACCGAGAATGAAACGGTCGCATTCAAACTAACGCCCAAGTAAGTCGCTTCTTCAAATGCACTTATCGCTTCAGAAGTTACCGGAATCTTTACAATCATATTTTTCGCAAGCTTTGAGAACTCAACTGCTTGTTCTGTTAACGCTTTTGCATTTCGAAAGTTACGAGGATCAGTTTGAATCGAAAGTCGGCCGTTACGCCCGTTATATTTTTCAAATTCACCTTCAAGAAGCTTTGCAGCGTTAATCGAAAGTTCCTTAACCATCGCCCAACCGATTTCATCATCAGTAGCTGTCGGATGTGCCTTCGCATATTCCTTAATGCGCCCGACCCAATGATCTTGATCAGCCTTAAGTGCACTTAATGCGATAACTGGGTTGCATGTTGCCCCGACGATTCCCCATGTAAGGGCATCTTTAAGTTCCTTCGGGTCCG
>CAIUXE010000057.1 GCA_903902965.1 uncultured Actinomycetes bacterium | reverse complement strand
TAAAAGGGTTGCATCCGCTGAGCGTGTCCGAGCCCGAGCAAACCAGATTAACCTTAAGAAAGCCGGGTAATTTGCAATCCACGTGCTGCTTGACGCTCGAAATGGACTTCTCGCTTATCTTTAAACCGCTCTGCATCAATCTTGGTCTGGGCCAAGAAGGCGGCCAGCTTGTCACGATTAGCTTCACCTGCGGCTGATAAACCGGTTAGATCCATCACTCCCCATGCCCGCAAAACCGGTTGAACCACCTCTTCTAAATGCAGATCAAGGTCGTAAATACCGGCGAGCGCAATCTGGACCGATTTGCGACCGAATCCGGGGATTCCATAACCAGGCATTGCAAAGTTGGTGACCACATCAGATATCGCCTCAACGACTGCATCTGGCTCTAACTCAAGTGCTGCGCCAATTAAATTGCGATAAAAAAGCATATGTAAATTCTCATCAAGTGCCACGCGAGTCAACATCGATTCGCAAATTGGATCGTCCGATATCCGTCCAGTATTTCGATGCGAGATTCGGGTCGCTAACTCTTGGAAAGTTACGTATGCAACGGTGTGCAACATGTCATCTTCATACGGGGTCTGATAACCAACGCTCATATGCGCCATACGCAGATCCTCTAACTCAATTGGATCTACTCCACGAGTTGCCATTAAATAATCGCGTAAAACAATTCCATGTCTGGCCTCTTCAGCAGTCCAGCGGTGAATCCAATTTCCCCAGGCGCCATCTTGACCCATAGAGAGTGTGATCTCGGTGTGATAACTAGGAAGGTTATCTTCAGTGAGCAAATTTAAAACCAATGAGTTTTGAGCGACATCAGTTAACCGAGAATCTTTTGCTTCCCAAGCATCACCATTTAATGGGCCAGCAAAGGTGCGTCCCTCACTCCAGGGCACATACTCATGTGGGTACCAATTCTTTTGAATCGCTAAGTGGCGATCGAGTTCTTTCGCAACCACTGGCTCAAGGTCGCGGATCAAGCGAGATTGGATCTTTGGGTCATAACTGGCCATCACACACTCCAATCAAGATCAAAAGGCGATCATAAAGCGGTTACGGGAAGGAAGGTTACGCTACCGTAACCTAGCCTGCGCTCCTAGACTCGCTCAAATGAAGAGAATCCTGATTGCTGAGTGTTCCCAAGAGATCGCCTCCTTTAATCCAGTTCCGAGCCAATTGGAGAGCTTTCGCTTGGCCACCCCGGCTCAACTATTTGCTGAGCACCGTCCGCTTCGCACGGAGATTTCTGGAGCCCTGCATCATTTTGATTCGCGCACCGACATTGAATTAGTCGCCGGATTTGGCGCGCGCTCAATTACCTCCGGTGGCACTACATCAGCTGAGGCTTGGAAATTTATCTCGGAAAGTTTTTTGGATTCGATTCGTGCGGCTGACAAGGTCGCAAAATTAGATGGGATTTACTTTTGTTTACACGGTGCAATGGGTGCTGATGACCAACTAGATCCGGAAGGTTTCTTATTAGTTGAAACTCGCAAGATTGTTGGCGAACAGATTCCAATTGTTGCTTCTTTTGATCTTCACGGTGTTATTACTGATCCAGTATTAAAAAATTGCGACTCAATTACTGTTTATCACACTTACCCACATATTGATTTGTATGAAACTGGTGAACGTTCGGCCAAACTTTTATTGAAGATTATGGATGGGAAAGCTAAGCCAGTGACAGTTCGGGTACGCATCCCTGCATTGGTACGTGGCGATGAACTAAAAACTAAAACTGGAATTTTTGGGCAGCGCGTAGCCGAGGCTGTAGCAATTGAAAACTCTGACAAAGGATTATCTGGCGGCATTTTCATTGGTAATCCATTTACCGATGTTCCCGACCTTTCTTCAAATGTAATTATTTCCACAAATGATGATGAGAAATTAGCAGTAGATACCGCAACCAAAATTGCAGCTGAGTTTTGGCGTGATCGCGCAAAATTGCAAGCATTCCTAACTGCAGTACCAGACGCAGTTGCGCAAGCATGTGCGGCAAAAAGTGGAACCACAATTTTGGTTGATGCTGCTGATGCCACAAGCTCTGGTGCATGCGGCGATAGCAACGTCGTACTGGCCGAGTTGATCAAGCAAGGTTATTCCGGAACGGTTTTGGCCCCACTAACTGACCCTGCGGCAGTTGCTGCAGCTTTTAAAGCCGGAGTTGGCAACGACGTAACCGTAAATGTTGGCGGAGCACTAGACCCGCGGTACACCCCGATTGAAGTTACCGGAAAAGTCCAAATGTTGAGCGACGGCGAATTCAATAATGAGGCCGAAGGTGAACCGTGGCATGCCGGAAATTGCGCTGTACTTAAAATCAAGAATATAACTTTGGTTTTGGTCAGCAAGCCAGTGAGTTTGCATAACCGCTCACTCTTTTTCGCACATGGTCTATTTCCAGAGAAATTCGATCTGGTGATTGTTAAATCTCCACATTGCCAAGACCACATGTACAAGAGTTGGGCAACTACTTACATAAATGTAGATGCTCCTGGAAGTACAAGTGCAAATCTTCCTACATTGGGTCACACCATTTGTCGTCGGCCAGTGTTCCCCCTGGATGCAAATGTTGAGTATGTGCCTGAGATAACTGTTTATCGCCGTTAATTTAAAAGTTTAAGCAGATTTGCATGAAGAAGTGGCCCAGCTGCGATCGTAAAACTTTCATCTGCTGGGCCGCCGCTTAAATTACTTAGCGTTGCCCCAGCTTCAGTTGCGACTAATCCCCCGGCTGCTAAATCCCATGGTTTTAAACCAATTTCAAAAAATCCATCGACAGCACCTTGTGCCACAAAACAAAGATCTACCGCTGCTGCGCCAAATCTTCTAATGTCGCGAACTTCTGGAATTAATTTTGCAAATTTTGCACCTTGGCCGATCCTAGTTTCGCGCGAATATGAAAATCCGGTTGCAAGTAATGCGTGACTTAATTCGACTGGGTTGTTCGCATTAATTTTTTGTGGTTTTCCATTATTAGTCGCAACAAAAGCTCCACCACCGAGAGTTGCGCTCCAAATTGTTCCGCCAGTTAAGTGCGGTGCATACACAACACCTGCAACAGATTGGCCATCGATCTGCGCACCGATACTCACATTCCAACCAGGTAATCCATAAAGGTAATTCACGGTTCCATCTATTGGATCAACAACCCAAGTAACTCCAGATTTACTAACTACATCTGCGCCTTCTTCTCCTAGCAATCCATCTTCTGGCCGAAGTTGGGCCAGCATCGACGTTATTAATGCCTCGCTCGCCCGATCCATCTGAGTAACTACATCTACCTCGCTAGATTTTGTGGAGACTTCAAGCACGGCTGGGCGCTCAAGCAGTAACGCCCCGGCGGCTAAAGCCACCCTTTCTGCGATTTGAACAAGTCCGAGGTAATCCATCCCCTTATCCAATCACTTTTGGGACACCTGCCCCTTGATCTACCGACTTTTCCAATTGCAGATGGCTAGGCTTACCCGCATGGACAAAGAGCTGCGGATTCTTTCCGAGGATGGTGAATGGATCACTCTCGCTGATGAGAGTGGAAATCACTACCGTGCTCGTAAACGCGCTACATCGCTCCATCAACCACATTTAACTGCGGTAATTACAGATTCACCACTTACCATTAAAGAAATTCAATCTCGACTTCGCGCAGGTGAAACTGCTGAAGAATTAGCCGCAACAACTGGAACGCCAATTGAAAAAATTGAAAGATTTGCTGGGCCGATTATTCACGAACGCAATCACATTATTTCTCGCGCACTTGACACTGAGATTAAACGCAGCAGAAGTGGCGGAGTACTTGGTGATGTAGTTGTTGAACGTCTTGGTGCGCGTGGTGTTGATCCAAATAACTTAGATTGGAGCGCATACCGACGCGAAGATGGAGTTTGGACAATTAATCTTTCTTACCCAACTCGTGATGGACATGCCAGCGCTGAATGGGTTTTAGATTTATCGCGTGGAACTTTAGCTGCTGAAGATGATGGTGCTCGTTGGATTTCAGGCGATGATCGTGCTCCCGCTGAAAAAGTAAAAGCCCAACTTCCTGCTGATTTCGGAAGTGATCGTGAAGATTTTCAAACTCGTCCTGCACGTGAAGTACTTGAAGCTCGTGAAATTCGTGAAGCGCCAAGACTTGCAGTTATTCGTGAAGAAGTTGAGCCAAACTCTGATGCCAGTGCAGATGGGGTTTCTGGACGTGCGAAAGTTCCAACTTGGGATGAGATTATGTTTGGAAAAAAGAGCGACGATTAATTTACGTGGCTTAAAAAAGGAATTAAACGCTCTTCATCGCTAAGCGCTCCATGATGACCAACCATCGCAGATTCTTGAACAGCACGTGCAGGTTCAATAAGAGTTACATCCGAATTAGCGATCAATATTAAATCGCCCATCCGATCTATCGATTGTGATGAAGTAGTTATCCCAAATAACTCTGTATCGACCGCTTCCTGCTTGCTAATTACTTGCGCTAAATCTCCAAGTGCATCTTTCCAACGTGAGTCAGCACCTTTTATTGCTGCTTGATGTAAATAAATATGTCTGGCCCGAGGCTCTCCCCCGAGCAATAAGACTTCATCACTTAAATGATTCAAAATGACCGGCTGCTCGCTATTTACCATTCCGTGATCAGCCGTAACCCATAACCTAGTTCCGGCTGGAAGATCTGAAATTAACTGTCCAATAAAAAGATCAATTGCAGACAATGCGTTTATCCATGAATCAGAACCCACGCCATCTTTGTGGCCGGCTACATCCACTTCATTTGAATATAGATAGACGAATGCTGGAGCTTCTTTTAATGCATTTTTTAATTCATAGCGCATTGAATCAAAATTATTGGCACCCCTAAAGGTGGCACCTCGTAAAACCGCTTCGGTAAATCCACTGTCTTCATAACGAGAAGCAGAAATATTTGAAACATTTATCCCAGCTTGCATCGCGCGTTCAAAAAGCGTTGGCGTTGGTTGCCACGTGCGAGCATCAACTCGAGCATCCCATTTAAGGGCGTTTAACAATCGATTGTCACTGTATGGAATCCGCACGGTGTAACCAAGCATTCCGTGCTCCCCTGGAAGTGAACCCAAACCAATCGAGGAGATACTTGTTGCTGTCGTTGCTGGAAATGATGTTTGCATTTGATGAGTTGAATTCATTGCACTCAAATTTGGGGCAAATTCGCGATATTTATCTAAAGCCAATAAACCCAATCCATCGATTAGGTACAGAATTTCTCTTGATCCATCAGATTTTGCAAGACTTAAAGAGTTCTCAGTATCAAGACCCAATGTGTTGAATATTGAGGGGGTTATTTGCCACAAAGATTTATTCATTAGATTCACTTTACAACAATCGATAAGAATTCCCTTCTTGCGCGTGGCAAGCGCGTAAAAGCCAGGTATTCAAGAGAGAATTGCCCTCATGCCTCCTGCAAAAACCAAGAGCTCTAAAGCCAGCAAAGCCAGACAGCCGACCCTTCCACCAGGGCCAGGCAAGATCGTTGATATTGATGTCTTTAGTGAGATGTCTGAATCCTTTTTGGAGTACGCCTATTCAGTCATCTACGCGCGCGCTCTTCCTGATGCACGTGATGGCTTAAAGCCGGTACACCGACGCATCTTGCACCAGATGTCAGAGATGGGACTGCGCCCAGATCGTGGACATGTAAAGAGTGCTCGCGTTGTTGGCGAAGTAATGGGAAAGCTGCACCCTCACGGAGATACCGCAATTTATGACGCACTAGTGCGTATGGCCCAACCATTCTCAATGCGTTTAACGATGATTGATGGACATGGGAACTTTGGATCACTTGATGCCGGTCCTGCTGCGATGCGTTACACCGAAGCCCGACTTGGTGCTGCAGCAATGGCGATGGTTGGCGAAAGCGATGAAGATACAGTCGATTTTTCCGGCAACTATGACGGCCAGATTCAAGAGCCGCGGGTTTTGCCTTCGGCATTGCCAAACTTATTAATTAATGGCGCAACTGGAATCGCTGTAGGTATGGCAACCAACATGGCGCCGCACAATGTCGGTGAAATGGTTGCAGCAACTTGTGCTTTGATTGAAAATCCAAATGCAACTTTAAAATCTTTGATGAAGTTAGCACCAGGGCCGGATTTCCCAACTGGTGGGCAGATCGTTGACCAAGAAGGAATCTTGGAAGCTTATGAAACTGGCCGAGGCTCTTTCAAAATTAGAGCGACCGTGACCATGGAAAAAGTCAGTGCGCGCCGACAAGGAATAATTGTTACCGAATTGCCATACAACACTGGCCCGGAAAAAGTAGTTGAGAAGATCGCTGATCTTGTTAAAGCAAAAAAGATTCAGGGAATCTCAGACATTATTGATCTATCCGATGGACAGCATGGAACTCGAATCGTCATTGAAGCAAAGACTGGCTATGACACCCAAGATATCTTGAACGATCTATACCGCTTGACCCCAATGGAAGAAACTTTTTCAATAAATGCAGTTGCCTTGGTAAATGGGCAACCAAAAACCTTGTCCTTGAAAGAGTTACTGCAGGTTTATATCGATCACCGAATCAGTGTCGTAACCCGTAGATCAAAGTATCGCCGCTTAAAAGCCACAGACCGAC
The DNA here is from genome assembly GCA_903902965.1 of uncultured Actinomycetes bacterium. Lineage (GTDB taxonomy): Bacteria > Actinomycetota > Actinomycetes > Nanopelagicales > Nanopelagicaceae > UBA3012. The sequence goes on along the minus strand of CAIUXE010000057.1, from coordinate 3,826 downwards.
TGCATATCGTCGAAGGTTTGCTGCGTGCAATTATTGATATTGACAAGATAATCAAGTTGATTCGCGAAAGTGATGATGCTGACGCTGCTAGAAAGAAACTAATAGCTAATTACAAGTTATCTGAGATTCAAGCAAATTACATTTTAGATATGCCATTGCGCCGACTGACTAAATTCTCCCGCATTGAACTTGAGGGCGAAGAAAAAGATCTAAAAGCAATTATTGCTGGCTTAAACAAGTTGCTTAAAGATCCAGAAGCAGTCCGCACTGCTGTTGCCGATGAATTAAAAGCACAGGCAAAAATCTTTGCAACTCCACGGAAAACCAGATTAGGCGTTAAGTAAACGCACTCGGTTAACTGCTTTGAAAAGCAGAAAAGCAACTGGCAAAGTTACTATCGCACAAAGCCATCCGTAACTTAAAAAAGCGATAATCAAACCAGCTACCGCACCCCCCAGAGCGCCGCCGCCATTCATCAATAAATCCGACAGACCCTGAGAAGCAGCTTTACCCTCCAATGGAACTGATTCGGCCAATAAAGTTGAACCCGCAATCATGGTCAACGACCATCCCAAACCAAGTAGAAATAATCCAACTCCCAATTGGAAAACCGCATCTGCATACGCCAATCCAGAAACAAGGGCTGCCAAAAGTAAAATCAGCGCACCTAAAATTATCGTTTTCTCGCGGCCGATCCGATCAGTTAACTTTCCAATTAATGGAGAGAATGCATACATGCCCAGTACGTGAACGCTAATTACTAATCCAATTAGCCGAAGGGCCACATCAACATGTCCCATGTGAACTGGAGTCATCACCATGATTGTCACCATTGCGATATGACCAATCACAACAGAAGTTAATCCGAGTAAGGCTTTAGGCTCTGACCTAACAATTTTAAATGCGGCTCGAGTCTTTACCGCCTTGTGTGACACATCAATATCGGCTTCGGTACGAGCCAAAAGATACGGATCAGGTTTCAAAAAAATTAAGATTAATGTCGCTGCAAGAGTTAAAGTAAAGATCGAAACCATGTACGGTCCAACAAGTCTGGGAAATCCAAGTGATTGCGCCAATGCTCCAGCAGGTTCCATCAAATTAGGCCCTAATACCGAGCCAACTGTTGATGCCCAAACTACTAAAGAAAGATCTCTGGCCCGATTTTCATCAGTTGCTAAATCAATTGCACCAAATCTTGCTTGATAGCCTGCCGCAGATGCGCCACCAATCATGGAAGCGCCAATTAAAATCATAAAAAATAAATTATTTACTCCACCGATCAATGCAAAAGTTGCCCCTAAGCCACCAACAAAATATCCAGTACTTAACGCTCTACGCCTGCCACCAATTGCGGTCCACTTGGCAAGTGGCAACGCCAAAAGCGCTGCACCGACGACTGTTGCTGTTTGTACTAAACCCGCAAGTGCATCTGATCCAGTTATTTGGACGACAAGTAGTGAACCAGCTGCAAAAGTACCGGAGACGCCTAATCCAGAAAGAGTTTGCGCTCCAGAGAGAATGCGTAAACTTTTCTTTTGAATTACTGCAATCTCTTCTTGCCCTAAGTGATTGCTACTCATCCTTATACGTCGATGCGTTCTAGATCAATCTGATTAGTGCCAATGAAATCACGACGTGGAGCTACTTCATTGCCCATCAACAATTCAAAAATCTCTTCCGCTTTTGCCGCATCTTTAATAGAGATTCGGCGGAGCGTGCGCTTGGTTGGATCCATTGTGGTCTCTCGCAATTGGTCAGCATCCATTTCGCCCAAACCTTTGTAACGTTGAATTGGTTCGCGCCAACGCTTTCCTTCTTTTTCTAAACTCTTTAAATGCTTCCGCATCTCATCATCTGAGTAGGTGTATTGGAAATCCCCGCGTTTAGCGCCGACCATCTCAATTCGGTGTAAAGGAGGAACTGCAGCAAATACTCGACCATCATCAATGAGTGGGCGCATATAACGAAATAGCAGAGTCAGTAATAAACAGCGGATATGTGCACCGTCAACATCAGCATCAGACATCAAGATAACTCGGCCATATCGAGCTTGATCTAAATCAAAGGATCTTCCTGAACCGGCTCCGATCACTTGGATGATTGATGCGCATTCAGAGTTATCGAGCATCGCTGAGAGCGAAGCTTTTTGGACATTTAAAATCTTGCCGCGAATTGGAAGCAAAGCTTGGAACTCAGAGTTACGTGCTGATTTTGCAGTACCTAGCGCTGAGTCGCCCTCAACAATAAATAGTTCAGTATGTTCTACTTCATCTGAACGACAATCTGAGAGTTTGGCTGGCAACGAAGAAGATTCAAGAGCGTTTTTACGACGTTGCACATCTTTATGTGCACGAACTGAAACTCGAGTTTTAGCAGCACCAGCAACTTTTTCTAAAATCAAACGTGATTGAACTTTGCTCCCGCGGGCTGCAAAATAACGAGTCAATTCTGTAGAAATCACCGCAGCCACAATTTTGGTAGCAGCAGCAGTTCCTAAAATCTCTTTAGTCTGACCTTCGAACTGTGGTTCAGACATCCGTACTGTTACAACTGAGGTAAGACCTTCAAGCACATCATCCTTGATTACATCAGGATCGCTGGCTTTGGTAATTCGAGAAGATTTCAAAGTTTCATTAAATACTTTTGTGATTGAACGCTCAAAGCCGGCCATGTGAGTGCCACCTTTAGGAGTGGCGATCACATTTACAAAAGATCGATTTGTGGAGTCGTAACCTTCGCCCCAACGCAATGCAATATCAACTTCCATATCGCGCTCAACTTCAGTCGGAACCAAATGTCCGGCACCATCTAATACCGGAACGGTTTCAACATAATGTCCCCCGCCTTTAATTCGGATTACATCGTTAATGGCTTTATCAGGCATTAAATAAGTGCAGTACTCAGAAATTCCACCAGTGAAGTGAAACTTCTCAGTTGTTTGCACAAGAGTGCGGTGATCATGAACGGTAATTGTTAAACCAGGAACTAAGAATGCAGTTTGCCTGGCCCGCGCATGAATATCAGTGATGTCGTAATCGGCTTCCTTCAAAAAGATTTGCGGATCAGACCAATACTTAATTCGAGTGCCAGTTCCTTTTTTCGGAGCTTTGCCACCTTTTTTTAATCCGGATTTCTTGCTGAACTTTGAATCTGGTTTTGTGCCATCAAAATTTCCAGGTGCTCCGCGTTGGAATGAAATTAAGTGCAACGATCCACCGCGCGAAACTTCAACATCCATGCGAATCGCAAGCGCATTTACAACTGATGCGCCAACTCCATGTAAACCACCAGATGCTCCGTAAGATCCGCCACCAAATTTTCCACCGGCATGTAAACGAGTCATAACGACCTCAACGCCACTTAGCCCGGTCTTTGGCTCGGTATCTACTGGGATGCCACGACCATCGTCCCGGACTTCAATTGAGCCATCTGAGTCCAAAGTGACCTCAACATTGTGGCAATGACCAGCCAGCGCCTCATCCACACAATTGTCGATAATCTCCCACAAACAGTGCATTAAACCGCGCGAATCGGTGGAACCGATATACATTCCAGGCCGCTTACGGACCGCATCTAGCCCTTCTAGGACTGCTAAAGACTTGGCGTCATAAACATTCTGATCTGCAGATTTAGCACCCTTTGCCGGGCCCTTGGCTGACTTTTGGGCCGTCTTAGCGCTCTTAGCTGGGGCTTTTACGGCTGGGCTCATGATCAATAAGGGTACTTGGTGCAGGTGCAAAATCTTCGCAGGTGAGCCCTTATCTTGGAATGATCTACATCTCTAAGAAATTTCCGACACGAAATTCACAGCATTTTAACCTGCGGG
>CAIUXE010000056.1 GCA_903902965.1 uncultured Actinomycetes bacterium | reverse complement strand
TTTTATTTCGCGGCTAATGTTTGATGGATTAACCGGCACGTCAACAACCCGTGACAGGGAGACCGGTTACTTGGCCCCGCCACGGCAGGCAAGGAGGAGTGCGCTGCGACGTGTCATGCGATAAGGGTAAGGCAGGGGCTAGAGAAGTGGCAAATAACGATCAAGTTCGTAAACGCTGACCTGACGTTGGTATTCAGCCCACTCTGCGCGCTTATTCCGAAGTACATACTCAAAGACGTGCTCACCCAAGGTTTCGCGCACTAATTCGCTTTGTGCCATGGCATCAATTGCCCCATTTAAATCACGGGGAAGTGAAGCCAAGCCAGCAGCAGCTACCTCTTCGACAGAAGTTAAATCAATTCCAGCTGGATCTTGTAATTGATATTTACCTTCAATTCCTCTTAAGCCAGCCGCCAAAATCACCGCAAATGCTAGATATGGATTACATGCCGAATCTGGAGATCTCAATTCAATTCGAGTGGAGTTTGGTTTATTTGGTTTATACATCGGGATGCGAACTAATGAACTGCGATTGTTATATCCCCATGAAATGTGTGATGGAGCTTCTCCACCACCATGTAATCTCTTATAAGAATTAACCCATTGATTTGTAATTGCTGAATACTCAGGAGCGTGTTTTAAAAGTCCAGCAATAAAAGATCGTCCTTCTTGAGAAAGTTGTAATGGTGCACCTTCTTCATAAAAAACATTTCGCTCACCTTCGAAAAGTGAAAGGTGCGTATGCATTCCAGAGCCAGGATGATCAGTAAATGGTTTTGGCATGAATGATGCGTAGAAACCTTGATCAAGAGCGACTTCTTTTACAACTAATCTAAACGTCATGATGTTATCTGCTGTGCTTAATGCATCTGCATAACGCAAATCTATTTCTTGTTGTCCTGGTGCTCCCTCATGGTGGCTGAACTCAACGCTAATTCCCATTGCTTCAAGAACAGTGATTGCTTGCCGTCTAAAATCATTTCCAACAACACTTGGTGTGTTATCAAAGTATCCGGCAGAATCAACTGGCTGTGGTGTTTCGCCTTTTTTAGGTTCTTCTTTAAATAAGAAAAATTCGATCTCGGGATGTGTATAAAAACTGTAACCCATTTTTGCAGCACGATCTAAAGTTCTTTTCAATACGTTACGCGGATCGGCAGGTGATGGTGCGCCATCAGGCATGATGATGTCGCAAAACATTCGAGCTGCACCCGGTGCTTCAGTACGCCAAGGCAAAATTGTAAAAGTACTTGGATCTGGCATCACCAACATGTCAGATTCTTGACCACGAGCGAATCCTTGAATTGCTGAACCATCAAAACCAATACCTTCGTCAAATGCGCTCTCTAATTCAGCAGGAGCAACAGCTACCGACTTTAAAAATCCGAGGACGTCAGTAAACCAAAGTCTGACAAAACGAATCCCGCGCTCTTCAAGAGTGCGCAACACAAATTCTTTTTGGCGCGCATTTTGCGCTACCGGATTATTTGGGCTATTTGGATTACTGCTCAACTGGCTCATCCCTTAATCCTGCCTCGTGCGCGTTTCGGCTGTGTTAACAAAATTCCTATTTAGGGTGGTTTTTGGCGAGCTGCCTGCCCCAGGCCGAGATGATCGGCAAGCGGCGATCTTTACCAAATGCGCGGCTACTGATCTTGGTTCCCGGTGGATATTGGCGACGCTTGTACTCAGCCGCATCAACTAACCCGACCACGCGGTTTACGACTGCTTGATCAAATCCAGCCAGAACGATTTCTTGAACGCTCTGATCTTGCGTGACATAGCGATTTAAAATTTGATCAAGAGTTAAGTAATCCCCAAGTGAATCAGAATCCTTTTGGTCAGGGCGCAATTCAGCACTTGGTTCTTTCTCAATAGAACTTATTGGAATCGGTGGGGTTTGTCCGTTACTGATCGCTACTTTATTTCTCCATCGTGCCAATTCCCAAACTAAGGATTTCCAAAGATCTTTTATTGGCGCATATCCCCCAACAGCGTCTCCATAAATTGTTGAATACCCAACAGCAAGTTCGCTCTTATTGCCAGTTGCTAAAACCAAATGTCCTTCTTGGTTTGAAATTCCCATCAAAGTTGTGCCACGAACCCGTGCTTGTAAGTTTTCTTCAGCAACTCCAGTGAAGTGAAGCAAATCTAAGTAACTTTCCACCATGCTTTGTATTGGCACAACCCTAAAATGTATCCCAGTATTTTCTGCAAGTTCTTGCGCATCACCAAGTGAATGATCGGATGAGTATTTACTAGGCAACGCGACGCCGTGCACTCGATCAGCACCAATTGCATCAACTGCAATTGCTGTTACAAGAGCTGAATCGATGCCACCTGAAACTCCAAGAATTACCGATTTGAATTTTCCTTTTTCTACGTAATCTCGCAACCCAGTAACTAATGCGCCCCAGATCTCTGCTTCACGTTCTAACGAAGGAGCAATACCTGCTGCAATTGGAGGATAAGTCGCAAGGATCTCTCCACTTATTACTACATCTGGAACAGATGAATGAGATTTGCTTTGCATATCTATAAGCATCAAACCTTCAGAAAATTGGGGAGCTCTAGCCATGGTTTCACCACGTTGATTAACCACAACGCTATCCCCATCAAAAACTAATTCATCCTGCCCACCAACCATATTTACATATGCGACTGGCGCTCCAATTTCACGTGCTCTTCGTGAAATTAAATTAATACGTACATCATCTTTTTCATTTTCAAATGGACTGCCGTTAATGAC
>CAIUXE010000055.1 GCA_903902965.1 uncultured Actinomycetes bacterium | reverse complement strand
TCCATCACGGGTATCAATCGCAAAAATTCCAGCACCTTGATGACCGCGATCTACTAAGTAGCGAGCCATTACGCGAATTCCATTACCGCACATTTCGGCGAGTGAGCCATCAGCATTTCGATAATCCATAAACCAATTTTTCCCAGTTGCATTTCTAGTGATGCGAATGAATCCATCAGCTCCTGGACGACCTATGCTTCCAGTGCGAGAACAGATAGTGGCGATGCGCTCAGGCGAGACATTAATTTGATTTTGCTCATCAAATAGCAGCAAGAAGTCATTCTCGGTGCCATGGCCATAAGTTACGGTTTGCATTAACTCTGATCGTAGAGGTTTTGGGCCGGTTGAGGAGGATTCATGAAAGTTGTGCCGGCAAAAGGCAATTCCACTAAAGCCCTCATGTTTTTGGCTGGCGCCTGCCTCTGCTTTGGCACCTCTGGAACTGCTCAAGCATTAGGTCCAGATAACTCCTCTCCGCTCGTAGTGGGAGCCGCCAGGTTGCTCTTAGGGGCGATGGGATTATTTGCATTAATCAAATTTCGCGAACCGAAAAATCTGCCTAGAAAATTGCTGTGGCTTGGAGCATTGGCTGTCGCACTCTTTCAAGTCACCTTCTTTTCTGGAGTTCGTCTCACAGGTGTTGCAATGGGAACTGTTATCGCATTAGGGAGTGCACCTGCAATCACAGCAATCTTGAATTGGTTGATCTACAAAAAACTTCCTACTATTCGCTGGATTTTTGCAACTTCAATAACGGCGCTTGGTATTGCGCTCTTATTTTTCAGCAAAGGTGAAATAAAGATTGATTTAGGTGGCGTACTACTTTCACTTGGTGCTGGTGCCTCTTACGCCTCGTATGCACTAGTTAGCAAAGAACTTTTGAATCAAGGCGTTACGCCTAACGTTGTCATGGCCACATTGTTTACTAGAGGTGCAATATTAACTTCTCCACTTTTACTTTTATTGTTTAGAAACAACTCATGGTTTTTCAAATTTGATTCAATAGCAATGATTTTATGGCTTTCATTTATCTCATTAACTCTTGCTTATTTTTTGTACGTTCGTGGCCTAGCCCAAACCTCCACTAGCAATGCCGCCACAATTACTTTAATAGAACCGGTTACAGCTACATTTTTAGCTGCTGTAATCTTGAAAGAGGCAATTACTATCGGGCAATGGCTTGGAATTATTTTGGTTATTGCTGGGCTGGCTCTGGTTGATCGGAAAAATTAAAGTAACTTTAAAATCTTTTCTAATTGCAAAGTTGTACTTTCTGGCGCCAACCATTTAATTCGCGGATCTCGCGAAAACCAAGTCTCTTGCCTCCTTGCATATTGCCGAGTGGCACGTTTTGTTTCCTCTTTAGCGGGATCGAGAGGTGAACCATTTGAGATTGAATTAATAATCTGTTTATATCCGAGTGCCGCTTGTGCAGTTTTTCCAGTTGTAATTCCTGCGGAAATTAATTGCTGCACCTCCTCAACAAATCCAAGCTCCCACATCTGATCTACTCGCTTGGAAATTCTCTCGTCGAGAGTTGATCTATCCATAACTAATCCGAATTGCCTAACTCCTTGATAATGATCAACATCTTCTCTTGGGAGTTGAGCGGTGAATGGCTGCCCAGTTAATTCAATAACTTCGAGCGCGCGGACCACTCTGCGAAGATTATTTACTGGAATTTTTGCTGCTGCTACTGGATCAAGAAGTTCCAATCTCTTGTGCATTTCCATCGCACCCAATTCGGTTGCTTCCTTATCAATTCGATCCCGAACTTGGATGTCGCGATCTGGAAAATTTAATTCATCAATAATCGCCTTGATGTAAAGACCCGTTCCTCCGACAATGATTACGTTTTTACCGGTATTTTGTAACTCATCAATTTTTGTGCGTGCTATTTGTTGGTACGAGGCAACATTTGCATCCTCAGTCACATCCAAAATATCTAATAAGTGATGTGGAATCTCATCTCTTTCTGCAACAGTTAATTTTGCAGTTCCGATATCCATTCCGCGATAAAGCTGCATGGAATCTGCGTTGATAATTTCGGCAGATATTTCTTTTGCAAGTGCAATCGATAATCCACTTTTACCAGAAGCGGTTGCGCCACAAATTACAATAAGCGCCATATTTACTAATTACTTCTTTTGGGAATTGTGGGCATTCCTAACAAGATTCCACTCTTACGTTCTTCCGCCGCATCTCCTCCGCGTGTTTTACGAATTGATAATGGGAGGCCATCAGTTACTAAATGGTGTGGGGCCGCTTCTGTGACTACAGCGGTCAAAATATCTCCAGGGCGTGGACGTTCTCCTTCAACATAATTTGCGTGCACTAATCGGAAATCACGAGAGCGCCCAGTCACGCGACCGCTTTCATCATCTTTGCGTCCCGGGTGATCTGCAACCATTACTTCAACCGTACTTCCGATTGCTTTTTTATTTACTGCAAATGAGATTTTTTCTAACTCTCCGTGCAATCTGGTGTACCGCTCTCCCACAATTGCGGGATCCACTTGATTCCCCATAATCGCCGCAGGCGTTCCTGGACGTTTGGAATACTTGTACGTAAAAGCAGCAGAGAATTTCACTTCTTTAGCTAGATCGATAGTTTCTTGAAAATACTCCTCAGTCTCTCCAGGGAATCCCACAATAATGTCAGTAGTTATTGAAGCGGTAGGTATTGCACTTCTAACTCTGTCGATTATTCCTATGTAGCGTTCAGCGCGATATGACCGGCGCATTTTTTGCAAAATGTAATTTGATCCCGATTGCAATGGCATGTGAAGATGTGGCATCACATTTGGTGTTTCAGCCATCGCTTCAATGACATCATCAGTGAAATCTCTTGGATGTGGACTCATGAATCGAACTCGCTCTAAGCCATCGATGGTTCCACATTTACGAAGCAACTTTGCAAATGCGCCTGAATCATCAAAGCCAACACCATAAGCATTTACATTTTGGCCTAGCAAAGTAATTTCAACTACACCTTGATCTACTAAAGTTTGTATTTCACCTAATACATCTTCTGGTGCGCGATCTTTTTCAATACCTCGAAGTGCTGGCACAATGCAAAAAGTGCAAGTGTTATTACAACCAACTGAAATTGAGACCCAAGCCGAAAATGCAGAGTGGCGTCGTGCTGGCAATGTAGATGGAAAATGTTCAAGTGATTCTAAAATCTCAACTTGTGCTTCTCGCTCGATACGCGCGCGTTCTAGCAATCTTGGTAATGCACCAAAGTTGTGTGTTCCAAAAACCACATCTACCCAAGGTGCGCGTTTAATAATTTCACCACGATCTTTTTGCGCTAAACAACCGCCCACTGCAATTTGAAAATTCGGGTTGGTGTCTTTGGTGTAGATATAACGTGTCAGTGATCCGTAAAGTCGTTCATCGGCAGCCTCACGAACTGCGCAAGTATTAAAAACTACTAAATCTGGTTCACTGCCTTCATTCACGGGTGCATATCCGGCTTCATCTAATAAGCCAGTAATTCGCTCGGAATCATGCGCATTCATTTGGCATCCATAAGTCTCAACCAGGTAGGTCGGCTTATCGGCCTTAACTATTGTTTCCATGATTGGCTAAGGGTAACGGCGTACCTCTTTCAAGACCGCCACTGCCTGTGTCATGATCTATCCATGAGAATGCGCCCAATTGTTGCAATGCTGAGTTTGCTGCTTCTCTCAGCCCTTTTACCATCTGTAAGCGCTACTGCAGCAGATCCTTGTGGTCGAGCTCCACTTCGGGCGTGTGCACCTGGAGAGGCCCCATCTGATGGCGCAACTCAACCTGCTAATGCAAATGGTGCCCCTGTCTGTCCCCCTGGAACACCAGCTGGGCAGCCTTGCGCAACTGCTCCAATGACAGGTGCTGCGACAACCTCTGGGTTTACTTCGAAATATCCATTAGATCGATCTATTGCGCTTTTTCAAGATGCGCAGCCACCTAGAGGAACATTCGATGACAAAAGCTATCCGTATTACGGCGTAACTTTTGATTCTTCTACGCGCAGCCAATCGGTTCCATATATTAAAGTCGAAAATTTGCGAAGTGATGGAAATCGCGACGAGATGTTGTGTACATCAATAGATGATCCTGCTTGTTCTGCAGATAAAAATTGGCAAACAATTTTCATAGAAGGCGGGATTGGAAATTGCACTGCGAATCCAGATACTGCATGCGTGGAATCCTTTTCGGTAATAACTGCAGATGGTAAAGAAGTAATTGCCAAACCCTTAGTGAAATTTCCAAAAAATGCTAAAGAGTTTCCAGGAAAAGTAAATCCGGATGGAAGTGGATACGCCGCTGGTCTGGCTAGTTGGATCTGGAGAGCCGAAGGTGATGGTCCTGGCGATGAACATGATTATTTACTAACCGGCACCGTCCAATCTGGTGGTCAAAATAAAAATAAGAGTTGGAAAGATTTACATGTAATAGATTTCTTTTTTGAAGCTGTACCTATCGTCCGCGAGAATTCAACTTTAGTTAAAGCCCCAGAGAAAGTAATGCAGAAAAGAGTAGGTAAGGATTTTTCTGAAGTTATGTCTTCAAATTACGAATCATCCTGTTACGCAAATGATGATGGAGTTTGCCTACACCGTCGGGATTTTCAGCCAAACACTAGATTAAAAATCGCTTTGCAAATGCCTAAGTTTATTTCTGGTTGGCTTAATGGCAGATTAAATAAACCTGCTGTAACTTGTAAAACGTTCTCGGCAACTTCAGACAAAGTAACCGTCGAAGCTGGCCCCGAAGAAAATATTTTTGCTGGCAAGTGGATGTCTCGAAATGATATTAAGAATTTTACTTTCAAAAGTACTCAAATCGAAACAAAATTTAAAGCGATGTTTCAAGGCTATTACAACAAAGACAACCCGCTCTCATTAAGAGATTCAGGAGAGGAAGGGGCAATAGATGCATACAACCTTTGGGCTCCCTACCTCGGAGAGAAAGCATTCGCTGTAAATAAAACTTGGACTTTGAGTAATGCACGGGTTGATAATCCGTCGGATTGCGTGAAGAAAGAAACGGGCGGGATACAAGGGGTTGTTGCCACAAACGCCAGCGCTTACGAAGCAACAGCGCCTACCTATAACAAGGAAACCGGAACTTTAGATTACAAAGTCGCAGCACCTCATTTTGCCACTGATGGAAAGACTGAAAACAATGGAACTTACGGTTTGGCAATGTCCATAACTTTGATGCAATGTTTATATGGCATTACTAACGTTCCAACTTCAGCTTCTATCTCTGTCACCTCGAGCGCCGGCGGAGAACGTGTTGCAACCGTTGCATTAACCCAAATTGGCAAATGGGTTTTCTTGAGTGCCGAAAATTTCACTTTCTCATCCCCAACTCTGCGCATCAAGTTGAATCAAACTTCTGCAGCTACCGCTCAAAGCACCGGCACAGTTGAAGTTAAAAAAGATGCCCCTGCGCCAGAAGTTAAAAAAGATGCCCCTGCGCCAGAAGTCAAAGAGGTTACCGAAGTTGCGGCAGCTAAACCTGCAGCAGCAACTGCCAAAAAAATTACTATCACTTGCACAAAAGGTAAATTAATTAAGAAGGTTTCTGGAACAAATCCAAAATGTCCAACTGGATTTAAAAAGAAATAATTAATCTTCTTTTCTAAGAGTTTGCAGATCCTCTTTATGAGAAATATCAAGCAGGGTGCTCATCGCTTTTTCTGCGGCATCCTCATCGCCCTCAGTAATCGCATCAACCAAGGTCTTGTGACGAACTAAGAAAGTCCCATCGATTTTAATTTGCGCATTTACAATCTCAAATCG
>CAIUXE010000054.1 GCA_903902965.1 uncultured Actinomycetes bacterium | reverse complement strand
GAGCATGTTTTTGAGTATGTACTTCGAAATAAGCGTGCAGAGTGGGCTGAATACCAACGCCAGGTCAGCGTTTATGAACTTGATCGTTATTTGCCACTTCTCTAGCCCCTGCCTTACCCTTATGTCATGACACGTCGCAGCGCACTCCTCCTTGCCTGCCGTGGCGGGGCCAAGTAACCGGTCTCCCTGTCACGGGTTGTTGACGTGCCGGTTAATCCATCAAACATTAGCCGCGAAATAAAAAGAAATAAAAGGAGCCCCGAGTTAAATGAATTTCCCGAAACAAGTAAAAAGTAATTCACCTATCCATCGTTATCAGCCCTTCACGCCAGTAGATCTAGCTGATCGCACTTGGCCAGCAAAGACAATTACTGTGGCTCCTAAATGGTGTTCAGTGGATCTTCGTGATGGCAATCAAGCATTAATTGATCCAATGGATCCACCGCGCAAATTGGCGATGTTCAAACTTCTAGTTCAGATGGGTTACAAAGAAATTGAAGTTGGTTTCCCAAGTGCAAGCCAAACTGATTTTGATTTTGTGCGCAAAATTATCGAAGAGGATTTAATTCCAGATGATGTAGTGATTCAAGTTCTTACTCAAGCACGAGCACATTTAATTGATCGCACATTTGAATCAATTAAAGGAGCAAAACAAGCCATTGTTCATCTTTACAACTCAACTTCGACATTGCAACGTCGAGTTGTATTTGGTCAAGATAAAGATGGCATCAAGAAAATTGCAACAGATGCCGCGGCATACTGCTTATCACTTGTGGATTCGGTTAAAGGAACTCAAATATCTTTTGAGTATTCTCCAGAGTCCTATACCGGTACAGAGTTGAGTTATGCGCTAGAAGTTTGCGATGCAGTTAATGATATCTGGCGACCAACTCCATCTTGGAAAACAATTTTAAATTTGCCAGCAACAGTTGAAATGGCAACTCCAAATGTTTATGCAGATTCAATTGAGTGGATGCATCGCAATCTTGCTTACCGGGATTCAGTAGTACTTAGCTTGCACCCACATAATGATCGTGGAACCGGAGTCGCCGCAGCCGAGCTTGGCTACATGGCTGGCGCAGATAGAATTGAAGGAACATTATTTGGAAATGGTGAGCGCACCGGAAACGTTTGCTTAGTAACACTTGGAATAAACTTATTGAGCCAAGGAATTGATCCACATATTGATTTCTCAGATATCTCAGAAGTTCGCCGAGTTGTTGAGTACGCAAACCAATTACGTGTGCCGGAGCGACATCCATACGGTGGCGATTTAGTTTTCACTGCTTTTTCGGGCTCACATCAAGATGCTATTAAAAAAGGTTTTGAGCATTTAGAAAGAGATGCACAATCTGCCGGAAAAACAATTGATCAAATGTTATGGGCTGTTCCTTACCTTCCAATAGATCCAAAAGATATTGGGCGCAGTTACGAAGCTGTAATTCGCGTTAATAGTCAATCCGGCAAAGGCGGAGTGGCTTACATGATGAAAAATGAACATTCACTTGATCTTCCACGCCGGCTACAAATCGAATTTAGCCAAGTTGTCCAAGCTAAAACTGATAGTGAAGGTGGCGAAGTAAACCCTGAGCAGATGTGGGGAATTTTCGAAGATGAGTATTTGCCAACTGAGAGCGCCCCTTGGGGTCGATTCAGATTGCGCGGACTTTCACAAAGTTCATCTCTTGGCGAAGATGTAAAACTAATTGCTGAAATTACTGATCGCGGCGCAAGTCATACTTTGAATGGAACTGGAAATGGTCCTATTGCAGCATTTTGCAGTGCAATAGCAAGCCATGGTGTATCAGTACAGGTACTTGATTATTACGAGCACGCACTCGCATCAGGTGGCGACGCCAGTGCCGCGGCTTACCTTGAATGCACCATCGATGGAGAAACCTTTTGGGGAGTCGGCATTGATCCCAATACGACCACCGCTTCGCTCAAGGCGATAGTTTCTGCCATCAACCGCGCAATCAGGTAGTTCTCACCAAGAGGTACTACCGTTCTACTTATGGGCCTTTACCGAGATGAAGCGGTAGTAATCCGCACGCAACGTCTCGGTGAAGCCGATCGCATTATTACCTTGTTAACTCGAGAGAGCGGTCGTATCAGAGCCGTTGCCAAAGGAGTCCGGCGCACAAAATCTAAATTTGGTGCGCGACTTGAGCCAGGAAGTTATTTAGATATTCAGCTATATACCGGAAAAACTTTTGACATCGTTACCGAAGTTTCTTCCCGTGAAAATTTTGGAGATGTCCTTTCGGCCGATTATCAAAAGTGGACTATTGCTTCAGCAATTTTGGAAACAGCCGAGAGATTTACACTCAATGAGCACGAACCGTCTTTGCAACAATTCTTATTAGTGATTGGAGCACTTCGATCACTTGCTAATAGCGAACATGAACCATCATTAATTCTTGACGCATTTTTACTTCGCTCTCTTTCGGTCGGCGGGTACGCACCTTCACTTGAAGATTGTTCGGTTTGTGAGGCCTCTGGCCCACATCGCTTCTTCTCGCTTTCTGGTGGTGGAAGTATTTGTACAAATTGCCGAACTTCAGGTGCTGCAACTGTTAATGCGCCAACTCTTGAACTTATGGGCGCATTGTTATCTGGCCAGTGGGATGTTGCTGAAATCAGTGATCCACGCAGCAGACGTGAAGCAAGTGGAATTATCGCTGCATATTTGCAGTATCACTTAGAGCGTTCCCTGCGTTCACTGCCATTAGTGGAGCGAGCATGAGAAAACCAACACCACATTCGAGTGGCGCAAAACCTCCAAAACTTGCTAAATCATTAATTCCAAATCACGTTGCTGTGGTTATGGATGGAAATGGAAGATGGGCTAAACAAAGAGGGTTGCCAAGAACTGCTGGCCATGAAGCTGGGGAAGCCGCACTTTTTGATTTAGTAGAAGGTGCAATAGAAATTGGCGTTAAAGAGATCAGTGCCTTTGCATTTTCAACTGAAAATTGGAAACGCTCACCCGAAGAAGTTAAGTTCTTAATGGGGTTTAATCGAGATGTAATCCGTCGCCGACTTGATGACATGCATGAGTTAGGCGTTCGAGTTCGATGGGCCGGTCGTGACCGTAAATTATGGAAAAGCGTGATTGATGAGTTGGAAAGAGCTGAAAAAATCACTGCAAAAAATAAAGTATTGACCTTAAATATGTGTGTCAATTACGGTGGAAGAGCTGAAATTATTGATGCAGCGATTGAATTGGGAAAAGACATAAAAGCTAAGAAAATAGATCCTGACAAAGTGAATGAGAAAACCCTTACTAAGTATTTAGATGTTCCTACAGATGTAGATTTATTTTTGCGATCTTCGGGAGAAGAAAGAATTAGTAATTTCATGTTGTGGCAAAGTGCATATGCTGAAATGGTATTTTTAGATGTACTTTGGCCAGATGTTGACCGACGCACACTTTGGCATGCAATTGAGATTTATGCTAAGCGGGATCGAAGATTTGGTAGTGCTAAATAAATTATTTGATTCCAATATTTCCAACGATTAGCCACATTGCCAAGACTCCGAGAATAGTTGCGAATATTGTTACACGGGATGGATGGCGTGAATGTGCCTCTGGCAAAATATGTGAAGTCGCTAAATAAATTACAAAGCCGGCAAACATGGCGAGATATATCGCAAGGGTTGGGTCGCTGATAATTACAAAACTACCTAAAGCTGCTCCGCTGATACGCATGGCCGCATCTAGCCCCAGAAGCAGGACTGCTCTCTTTGTCCAATGTCCACTTTTGATTAGTAATGAAACGGTATTTAATCCATCGCTAAATGCATGTGCCAGGATTGCAATAAAAACTGCAGCTCCTAGAGCGTTACTAACTTTGAAAGCTAGGCCGAGGGCCACACCGTCAAGAAATACGTGCCCTCCCATCGCGATTGCGCCAAGAGTGCCGGCGATATTTACTGAGTGATCATGCGCGTGACCATAATGAAATTCTGCTGGTTCATGAGATCCAAAGATCTTTTCGGCAATGTGTAAAGTTAAAAATCCAGCCACAAATGCGAGTGATACAACCGGTACATTTCCAAAAGTATTTTTATTTAAATCAAAAACTTCAGGAAGTAGGTCAAAGGCAACTAAGCCAAGTAGTAAGCCTGCTGATAAACCTAGAATTAAGTGCAAGCGATCGCGAGAACGAATCGCCAATGTGCCGCCTGCGGTAGTAGCAATGGCAGTAAGTGCTGCTAATCCGATTGCTAAATTTGCCCCATTCACAAAGCAGACCCTACCAAGAGTTGGAAATACTGATTTTTCGCGAGATTGACCAGAATTTGCCAGCGTGAAGGTAGAATTACCCCGTTGCGCCAGCCTGGTGTGACCCGCTGTTTTGTGTATTCGCCGACAGCCAGCCGGATGAAGGAGCTCTGCCAAGATGGCCGATCGTTTAGAAACTATTGTCAGCCTGGCCAAGCGCCGGGGATTTGTTTACCCATCCTCTGAAATTTATGGGGGATTGCGCGCTTCTTGGGATTACGGTCCATTGGGAGTTGAGTTAAAAAATAATGTTAAACGCCAATGGTGGAAGTACATGGTCATGGGCCGCGAAGATATTGTCGGAATTGATTCCTGCGTAATTTTGGCTCGTGAAGTATGGGAAGCATCTGGACACGTTGCAACTTTCTCAGATCCATTAACAGAGTGCACTGCTTGCCACAAACGTTATCGCGCTGATCACTTGGAAGAAGCGTACGAAGCAAAGCATAAGAAGGCGCCAGAATCTTTGGCTGATATTAATTGCCCTGCTTGCGGAAACAAAGGCCAATTCACGACTCCAAAACAATTTTCAGGATTACTAAAAACTTACTTAGGGCCAGTTGAAGATGAATCTGGTTTAGCTTATTTACGTCCCGAAACAGCACAGGGAATTTTTATAAATTTTGATCAAGTAATGACTACCTCTCGCAAAAAACCACCATTTGGAATCGGACAGATTGGAAAATCATTCCGAAATGAGATCACTCCAGGAAACTTTATTTTCCGAACACGAGAATTTGAACAGATGGAGATGGAATTTTTTGTAGTTCCAGGCACTGATGAAGATTGGCACCAATATTGGATTGATACCAGATTGGCTTGGTACAAAGATTTGGGAATTAATCCGGATCGCCTGCGAATTTATGATCATCCAAAAGAAAAACTTTCGCATTACTCAAAGCGCACTGCAGATATTGAATACAAATTTGAATTTGCTGGTACTGAATGGGGCGAACTCGAAGGAATAGCGAACCGAACTGATTTTGATTTGAAAGCACACTCTGCCGCTTCAGGAAAAGATCTTTCTTATTTCGATCAAGAAAAAAATGAGCACTGGACTCCATTTGTAATTGAGCCTGCGGCCGGCGTTGATCGCTGTGCGCTTACTTTCTTGATGGATGCTTACACTGAAGATGAAGCACCAAATGCAAAAGGTGAGATGGAAAAACGAGTTGTATTACGACTTGATCATCGCTTAGCCCCAATCAAGGCTGCGGTATTGCCGTTATCGCGTAATGCTGATTTGTCGCCTAAGGCCCGAGATCTGGCTGCGCAATTACGTAAAAATTGGAGTATTGATTTTGATGATTCAGGTGCAATTGGTCGCCGCTATCGTCGTCAAGATGAGATCGGAACTCCATATTGCATCACAGTAGATTTCGAGTCACTTGAAGACAACGCAGTGACAATTCGTGAACGCGATTCAATGGAACAAGTTCGCATCTCAATAGATCAAGTGGAAACATGGTTAGCTCCACGCCTGCTCGGCTGTTAAAGCCGCTCAAACTTCAAATCCCAACTGGGGAGATACAAATTGATCCCCCAGTTGTTTTAGCTCCAATGGCTGGAATCACCAATGCCGCTTTTCGTTTACTTTGCCGCGAGCAAGGTGCTGGACTTTTTGTTTCAGAGATGGTGACTGCTCGTGCTCTTGTCGAACGTCACCCAGAAACTTTGCGAATGATCACACCAGGCAAAGGTGAATTTCCAAGGTCAGTTCAATTGTATGCGGTTGATCCAATAGTTGTGGGGCAGGCAGTAACAATGTTGGGGCGTGAGAATTTAGCTGACCACATTGATTTAAATTTTGGATGCCCAGTACCAAAAGTAACTAGAAAAGGCGGGGGAGCAGCTCTACCTTTTAAACGTAAATTGTTTTCGGCAATTGTTGAATCAGTTGTGAAATCAGCAAAACCATTTGGAATTCCCGTAACAGTAAAAATGCGTATTGGTATCGATAGTGATCACATTACATATTTAGAGGCAGGGGAGAGCGCAGCAAAACTTGGCGTAAGTTGGGTGGCACTTCATGCGCGGACTGCGGCACAAATGTATTCCGGAAAAGCACAATGGGATGCAATTGGCAGACTGGTAGAGCACCTAGCCCCATATGGGACACCAGTTTTGGGCAATGGCGATATTTGGTCAGGTGCAGATGCAATAAATATGGTTGAACAAAGCGGTTGTCACGGCGTAGTGGTTGGTCGGGGTTGCTTAGGAAGGCCTTGGCTATTTGCAGAATTGGTTGCTGCATTTGAAGGTCGTGAGATTCCACAACAACCTTCATTGCGTGAAGTCGCTCAAATTATGGTGCGCCATGGCGAATTACTTGGCGATTATTTTGAAGATGAGTTTCGAGCTGCTCGCGATTTACGTAAACATATGGCTTGGTACCTAAAAGGTTTTAGAGTTGGCGGAGAGATTCGCGCTTCACTTGCGATGATTGAAAATATTCAACAGCTACGAGATCTACTTGGACAGATTGAGCAACAACCGTATCCAGTTGCACTAGGCGAACAACCACGTGGAAGATCATCATCAATTAGAACAATTGCATTACCGGATAAGTGGCTAGATGATCCAGATGAGTATGCACATATAGAAGTTGAAGATCTGGTCTCTGGAGGATGAACCCTTTTAAAATAATTTTTAGAATAATTTCATTGATGGTAATTATTGTGGTTGCAATTCCAACATTGATAGTGGGCAGAGTTTGGTGGAGTGGTACACACCCAGTTGAAAACAAATCAGATGTGGCGATAGTTTTAGGAGCTGCTCAATTTAATGGTCGTCCTGGACCGGTGCTTGAAGCGAGATTGATACAAGCTCGAATTCTTTATAAGGAGGATTTAGTAGATCAAATCATCACCGTAGGTGCAGGTGCACCAGGTGATCGAACTACCGAAGGTGCGGCTGGACGTTATTGGCTTGTCAATCATGGAGTTAAAAACTCAGCAGCAATCTCTGTTCCAAAAGGAAGAGACACTCTTGCAAGTACTAAGGCATATGCAAAAGTTGTAGCTGGTAAAAAAGTATTAGTAGTTACTGATCCTTGGCATTGCCTTCGCGCAACAACTATGGCTAAAGATTTAGGAATTTCAGCTACTTGCTCTCCAGTAAAAAGTGGTCCAAATTCGGCGGCTTCAGCTACTTCAAAATATTTATTGCGTGAAAGTGTCGCTTATCTTGCATACATAACTTTAGGAAGAGCGGGCATAAATCTAAGTGATCACTAAAGCCTGTTAAAGCCTGCTGATTTTGGGCTCTAGTCGGCACCTTCTACTAAGGTAAGGGATGTGGGGTACTCAGAATTTGATCGCGAACGGTATGTCAGCGAGCCTGCAAAACGGCCCGGACGTACTGAGTTTGCCCGTGATCGCGCGCGCGTACTTCACTCTGCGGCATTGCGCCGTTTAGCGGCAAAAACTCAAGTTGCAGTTCCGTGGGCAAGTGATTTTCCGCGAACTCGCCTGTCGCACTCACTTGAATGCGCCCAAGTAGGTCGGGAAATTGGTGCGGCTCTTGGTGCAGATCCAGATTTAGTTGAGACTGCATGTTTGGCTCATGATTTAGGACATCCTCCATTTGGGCACAATGGCGAAAATGCACTTAGTGAACTTGCAGCTTCCAGTGGAGGTTTTGAAGGCAATGCACAAAGTTTTCGAATTTTGGTGCGCCTTGAGCCAAAAACAATTTCCGATCAAGGTTTATCAGCAGGATTAAATTTAACTCGCGCAACTTTGGATGCCTCCATTAAATATCCTTGGGCTAATGGAGAAAATGAAAAATTGCCAACAAAGTTTGGCGTTTATCAAGATGATATTGCGCATTTCAATTGGGCAAAATCGTTCAGCACTCCTACGGGTAAGAAATTTTCAAAACCGCTTGAAGCTCAAATCATGGATTGGTCTGATGATGTGGCCTACTCGGTTCATGATTTTGAAGATGCACTTCAAGCAGGATTGATATCAGTTTCTTCATTTAGGGCAGATATCGAAAAACTTTGGAAGTTAAGTGCCGATGAGAACTTACCTAATTTAAGCCAAAGCGATTTCGAAAAAGGGTTAGACCGATTAGAGAGCCTCTCGTGTTGGCCAAATAATTTTGATGGCTCGCATAGTGCAATGGCTAGACTTAAGGATTTAACAAGTCAATTAATTGGTCGTTTTGCACACGGAGCAGAGCTGGCAACGCGAGCTAAATATGGAGATTCACCTTTAAACCGTTATGAAGCAGATTTAGTTGTTCCGCAAAATGAAAGAATTGAAGTCGCAGTTCTTAAAGCCATTTCAGCGAATTACATTTTCCGGGCACAAAGTTCACTGGATCGGTATGAACGAGAGCGCACTTTAATTCAAAGACTTTTTTCTGCCTTAAACGATAATGCACCTAAATACCTGGACCGTAATTTTCAATTGAGTTGGCATGAGGCCGCCTCGGAGCATGAAAAAGCAAGGGTTATTGTTGATCAAATAGCCTCATTAACCGATCCAGCAGTTGATCTGTTACTTGCCAAGATAGATGGGAATTAGGATCAGCTTATGGCCGGCCGAATAATTGATGCTGACGTGGCGCACATCCGCGACACCAGTCGAATTGATGATGTAGTTGCCGATTACGTGCAATTAAAAAGTGCTGGCGGCGGACAGAAGAAAGGCTTATGTCCGTTCCATGATGAGAAGAGTCCATCTTTTCATGTGACTCCAAGTAAAGGTTATTACCACTGCTTTGGGTGCCAAACTGGTGGAGATGTAATTTCTTTTGTGATGAAAATCGAGCATCTTTCTTTTACAGAAGCTGTTGAACGTCTGGCAGATCGAATGAATTATCAACTTAATTATGAAAGCTCATCCGATTCTTCGCCGCGTATCAGTGGAAGTGAACGCAAACGTGTATTAGAAGCCAACAAATTAGCAGCAGCTTTTTATAAAGAGCAATTAAATGGTCCAGGACCGGCTCAGATTGGTCGGGAGTTTTTGAAACAGCGTGGATTTGATAGAAGTGCTGCAGAAAGTTTTGGAGTGGGGTACGCCCCTGATGAATGGGATGCACTTTCAAAACACTTGAAAGCAAAAGGCTTTACTGACGCCGAATTAGAGATGGCCGGCTTAACAAAAGAAGGTCAGCGCGGATTTATTGATCGTTTTCGCAACCGATTAATTTGGCCAATTCATGAGATATCCGGTGATGTGGTTGGTTTTGGTGCCCGGAAATTATCTGAGGAAGATACCGGTCCAAAGTATTTGAATACATCTGAAACTATTGTCTATAAAAAGAGCGCTCTTTTGTATGGACTCGATATTGCCAAGAAAGAGATTGCTAAAACCAGACAAGTTGTAGTTGTAGAAGGTTATACCGATGTTATGGCGGCACATTTAGCTGGAGTAACCACTGCTGTTGCTACATGTGGAACTGCTTTTGGTGATGAACATATCCGAATTTTGCGCAGATTATTAATGGATGATGATTCCTTTCGCGGTGAAGTGATTTTTACATTTGACGGAGATGCAGCAGGTCAAAAAGCGGCGATGCGAGCATTTGGTGATGATCAGAAATTTGTAACGCAAACATTTGTAGCAGTTGAACCAAACGGATTAGATCCATGCGACCTCAGAATAAAAAGTGGTGATGCTGCTGTCCGTGATTTAGTTGCCAAGCGGGTGCCGCTTTTTGAATTCGCGATTAAAACACATTTAAAAAATTACGATTTAGCAACAGCAGAAGGAAGAGTTGCAGCCCTGCGCGAGAGCGCACCGCTAGTTGCGAAAATTCGTGATCGCTCACTGCGTCCTGAATACACCAGAGCGCTTGCAGGTTGGTTAGGAATGGATATCGAAGCGGTTCGTGATGCTGTTGGTCGAAATTCAGGTGGGCGGGAAAGTGCACGCGCACCAAGACCAGATCAAGCCAGTCCCACTATTACTTTAGAGCGAGAAGCGTTGAAAATTATTTTGCAACAGCCAGCAGTTAGCACACTCTGGAGTGAAATTGAAGCTCGTGATTTTAGCGATCCACTTTATGAAGCGATCCGCACTCTAATTGGTGGTGGATTGCAAAATCCGGCGCAGTTAATTGAAAATCAAGATGAAGTTATCCAAGGGTTATTACGTGAGTTGCTAGTTGAGCCGATTAAAACAGGTGAGATCAATCAGAGATATGCCGAAAGTGTTTTTGCTCGGTTACGTGAAGTTTCCCTTACTCGCCAGGTCGCCGAGATCAAATCTAAATTACAGCGGATAGATCCCGAAGACGCGCAATACATGGGCATTTTTGGCGAATTAGTGGCTCTAGAGGCCAAGCGGCGTGCATTGCATGATCTCGGCTTAGGGGATCTGGCCTTCTAGAAAGCGGCTAAAGATCAAGATTTAGCTCAGGTTCGGACCTGCGATAAGGTTTGTCCCTATTCCCTGATAGCTCAATTGGCAGAGCAGCCGGCTGTTAACCGGCAGGTTCTTGGTTCGAGTCCAAGTCAGGGAGCCCACAAAAAGCTCTCAGAAAGGGCACCGCCTTTACTGAGACTTATGCAGTTAGGTAGGAGAATGAAATCAACTGGGTCATTTAAGGTATTGAAGGTATTGAGGGAATTGCTTAAAAGCACAGTAGCTAAATTCAAAAGTGCGAAAACAGGTAGCAAAATTGTGGTCGCATTTATGGCTGGTGTAGCGGTCGCCGGTGGTGGCGCATATGCGGTTACTTCTGCCTCACCAAATGTCGCGGCATGTGTTGATACCAAAACAAAAGTTATGTATTACTCAGCAACAGCTAAATGTCCAACTGGGCGTTCACTAGTTAGTTGGAGCGTTACTGGACCACAAGGCGCAGCAGGACCTGCGGGAGCAGATGGAATCACAAAAGATAATTCTGGAAATTTATCAATAAAAGATATTGCGGCAAAAGTTCTTCCTTCAGTAGTTTCGATTTCAGTAACTACGCCTACTGGTTCTGGAACTGGGTCTGGCTCGGTTATCCAAAGTGATTCGACAAAGAGTTACATCATCACTAACAATCATGTTATTACGGATGCAGTTTCTAGTGGGACCGTAAAAGTTGAATTAAAAAGTGGTGAGAAAGTTACCGCCACAATTCGTGGTCGAGACATTGCGTATGATTTAGCTGTACTTCAAATCTCAAAAGGAAATCTGCCTGTAATGGAGATTGGTGACTCAAGCAAAGTTGTAATTGGAGATTTATCAATTGCAGTTGGATCCCCGCTTGGATTATCTGGAACAGTAACTAGTGGAATTATTTCAGCATTAAATCGCCCGGTAACTACTGGAAACTCATCTTCCACGGAGTCATATATCGATGCTATTCAAACTGACGCTGCTGTAAATCCGGGCAATTCAGGTGGACCTTTGGTAAACGGTCAAGGCCAAATGGTGGGCGTTAACTCCGCAATTGCATCACTAGCAGATTCCGCATCTAGCCAAGCTGGAAGTATTGGACTTGGATTTTCCATTCCAGTAAATCAGGCGATGCGCGTTGCTCGCGAAATTATTGAAACCGGTAAATCAACAAGACCTTTGATGGGTGTAAATATCGATCCGACCTTTACAGGTGTGGGTGGAAAGATTATTGCCTTGACTACAGGTGGAGCTGCTGACAAAGCTGGCATTCCAGTAAATAGCGTGATCAGAGGGATTGATGGCTTTGTTATCAATAGCGATGTTGAAGCCATTGTCAGAATTCGTTCATACGCTCCAAATTCGACAGTAAGCGTCCTTGTTGATTTGCCCAGTGGCGGCCAACAAACTTTCAGCGTGAAACTCGGTAGCACTCTTTCAAATCCGTAATCTTTAATTAACTCAGCAGAAATATGAAGGGATATCATTAAGCCATGGCTCAATTTCATCTTCAGATAAAACTTCCTGATCGTCCTGGATCACTTGGCACGGTTGCATCAGCGATTGGTTTTGCTGGAGGAGATATTCGCAACCTCTCAGTAATGAAAAATGAGAATGGCGAGGGTGTTGATGATTTAGTTGTTGCTATTCCAGGCAGTGATCCAACAGATCTGTTAAATGTTTTAAATGCTATTGGAGGAGTCGAAGTAATTTCGATCGAGAAAGTTTAAAGATTTAAGTTTTTAATATGAGCAAGTGCTGCTTTGCCAATATACGGCGCTGTTGCAAAATGCGAAAGTTCTAACAATCGATTCCATTTAGCGCTTCTTTCAGATCTATGGGTAGATCCAACTTTTATCTGACCGGCGTTGCTACCAACAGCTAGATCAACCAGCCAACTTTCCTCGGTATCACCTGAACGCGCTGAAACAACTGTTCCCCAATTCGCACCTTTGGCTGTCGACAATGCAGTGAGTGCTGAATGCAGAGTCCCGGCTTGATTTGGTTTAATCAAAATAGTATTTGCTTCTTTGCTTGCAATTCCATTTTGCAAGCGATCATTTTGAGTTGCATATCGATCATCACCAATTATTTGAATCCGATCGCAAAGCGAACTTTGTTGTTGCCAACCATCGGAATCATCCTCTGCTGCGCCATCTTCAACCGAAATAATTGGATAGATATCTAGCCACTTGCTCCATCTGGTCACAAATTGCTCTGAAGATAAATTCTTTACATCTCCTGCTTGATGAATTTGATAATGGTCACCATGGAATGATTGTGTTGCTGCGATATCAAGAGCAATTGCTACTTTTCCTGAAAGTCCAGCTTTGGCAATCGCATCAGTGACAAATTGCAGCGCTTGCTCATCAGATTGCAAACGAGCAGTAACTCCACCCTCATCGGCTACCAACGATTGATCATGTCCACTTTTGGAAAGTAGAGATTTAGTTGCCTCGCGCACCAACCAAACCCACTCCATCGCTTCTTCTATTGAATTTGCATGCACTGGCACGGCCAAAATATCTTGCAGATCTATTGCTCCACCTGCGTGAGCGCCGCCAGAGAAAATATTTACCATTGGAAGCGGGAGAGCGGGAGTGCTATGTAAGTGCTCTGAGATAACTGAAAATGGTTCGGCATTCTTCGTGCTTGCACTTGCAAGCCAAGCAGCAAGAGTGATGGCTACAGGAATATGACCACCATATTTAGAAAAGGTTTGTGATGGATCATGATGGCGAAGTTTTTCATCTAGCTCTGCGAAATCATTTGCATCAATCCCGATCAATTGTGGAAGAACATCTTCGGTGAAATTAGCGATGGACTCTCTTACGCTATTGCCTGCATAAGATTCCTTGTTGTCACGTAAAAATAGCGCCTCATGAGCGCCGGTACTAGCCCCAGAGGGAGCAATAGCATTAGCTGATTTTTCTCCAATGGAAACGCGAGCAGCAACAGTTGGCATTCCGCGTGAATCAAGGACTTGCCAGAGATCTATCTTGCTTATTGCGCTCATAAATACTTATTGCAACTGATTACAAAACGCCAAATTTTGCAAATGCAGCACTTGGTGCCATTCCTTCACGGACTGCTTTGCGGAAGTCGCTTTCTCCAGAGTTTTTTTCTTCGACTTTTGCAACCACGATATCGATCATATGCTGTGGAATTACTGTAACTCCATCAACATCGCCAACAATCAAATCACCAGGATTGATGGTCACGCCATCAATTACCGCTTGCACATTATGTTCTACAACTTCATAACGGCTATTAATATCTGTCGGATCTGTTTCTACTCCGAAAACTTTAAATCCCATCGCACGCATTCTGGTTACATCGCGTACTGGGCCATCAGTAAGTGCGCCGGCAACACCTTTGAAAGCACACGCAGTTGAAAGTAATTCGCCCCAAAGTGCAGCACGCTTCAAACGACCTGAAGGTGTGACGTAAACTTGATCTTTTTGAATCGCATCAAGTGCGGCAAGTAGACCTACATATGGAACTTCTGGGTATTTATCAACAACTTCAAGCCGAACTGGAAATGCGTATCCCATCATGACGCCA
Organism: uncultured Actinomycetes bacterium; assembly: GCA_903902965.1. Taxonomy (GTDB): domain Bacteria; phylum Actinomycetota; class Actinomycetes; order Nanopelagicales; family Nanopelagicaceae; genus UBA3012. The sequence continues at coordinate 1,652 of CAIUXE010000054.1, read as the reverse complement.
TCACCTGAGATCATGTTGACATCTGATTTCAATACTTGATTTCGGTAACCCAGATGATCTAAAACGTCGGAAGTTAGGGCTGCTCCAAAGATTGTGCGGAGTCGGGCAAGGTCATGGGATTGGTTGGATGAGGTCATGGACACAGCCTAAAGGGGATCGCGAAAATTCGTTGAATCGGTCAAATTGGCAATTTGGAACCTTTCAACGCCAATTTTATCTACCGGAATTATCCCAAATCGGACAAATTTTCATTGATAATCTAAATTAAGTATCCGAAAAAACCCAATAAAAATAGTGTTACCAACGGGTATTCAAATTGACGAGGGACGATTGATGGACAAGCATTCCTCCTGTAGTTCTGCTACATCCAAATACCCTCGCAGAGAATGGAATATGAATGCGTAAAAGCACATATCGCGTTGCTGCTGGCCTTGCTGTAATTGCACTTCTTGCTGCTGGTTGCTCAAAAAAGAGTGACACTGCCGCAACTGATGCAGCAGCTGCCCCAGCCGCCGCAGATCCACAGCTTGAAATCTTCACCTGGTGGTCATCAGGCGGAGAAGCAGCAGGTCTTGCAGAAATGGAAAAAATCTTTAAGACGAATAACCCAGACACCGAATATATAAATGCATCGGTCGCCGGTGGCGCTGGAGTTAACGCAAAGGCTGTACTTACCAGCCGTCTAGAAGCAAACGATCCACCAGATTCATTCCAAGCACATGCTGGTATGGAACTTGATGGATATGTTAAATCTGGAAAACTTGAAGATCTAACTGATCTATACAAGTCAGAAGGATGGGACACAATTTTCCCAGCAGATTTAATTAAGACTCTTACCGTTGACGGAAAGATCTATTCAGTTCCAGTAAACATTCACCGTGCAAACGTACTGTGGTGGAATCCTGCAACTGCAACCAAAGCTGGAATTACCGCAGCTCCTACAACTCTTGATGAGTTCTTTGCTGATCTTGAGAAGTTTAAGAAAGCTGGAATCACCGGACTTGCACTTGCAGGTAACGGCGACTGGGCAATTGCTCACTTGATGGATTACATCTTGCTTGCATCTCTTGGTGCAGACGCATATGAAGGTCTCTTCAATGGAACAACTTCATGGACTGGTCCAGAAGTTGCAGCTGCATTGAAGAACTTCCAGAAAGCACTTTCTTATGGAAACAAAGGCGCTGGAAACCTTGACTGGCCAGATGCTGGCAAGTTAGTTACCAGTGGAAAAGCTGGATTCTTCATCATGGGTGACTGGGCTTCAGCTCAATGGCAATCAGAAGGTCTTGTACTAGGAACCGATTACACCTGGGCACCTGCACCAGGAACAGTTGGAATCTACCAATGGCTATCTGATTCATTCACACTCCCAGTTGGTGCAAAGGATCGCAATGCAGCAATCGCTTGGCTAAAGGTCTGCGGATCTAAGGCTGGACAAGATGCATTTAATCCAAAGAAGGGTTCGATTTCAGCTCGTACTGACTCAGATCCAGCTCTATATGACGATTATCTAAAAGCAGCTATGGAAATGTGGAAGACCGATCGCTTGGTTGGTTCAGCAGTCCACGGAGTAAATGGCAACAATGCTTGGATGGCCGGCATGAACACTGCTGTTGGTAAGTACTTCTCAGGTGGATTCAAGGACAATGCCG
>CAIUXE010000053.1 GCA_903902965.1 uncultured Actinomycetes bacterium | reverse complement strand
TGGAAAGACGAGTACTTCGACTTAGTTTCTATCGACTAAGACTTACTTATCTTTACCGTATCGCCCGATGAATCTAGTGCCATTACAGTAATTTTCACTCCTCCAACGATAATTGAATCTCCAACACGTAAAGCTCCGTCTTCAAAATTTGGATCAGTTGAGCCAACTCGCTTCTGGATTTCATAGCCACCACCTAATTGACCCTTAGTCATATCTACGGTGTAAACAAGCACACCTTCATGGTTTGCAGGAATAAAATCTAGACTCTCATTTTTTCGAGATTCAATGACAAGAATTTTTGATGAACTCAAAGGCACCATGATTGATTTAATTTCTTTATCTAATCGCACAATTGGTGAAATCTTCGTAGATACGCCTTCTACAGTCATCGCAGTTAGCTCCATACAGTTAACTTGTGACTGTGGTAGCCAGCCCTGTAAGTATCTATCCCATGCGCCTAATTCGATTGCATGATTTGACCAACTCATAGCCATAATTCCCCAATAGCCAAGAGATTGAGATGCATGTTTTAAGTCTTCATCGTAAAGTCCAAAGGCATGACCAGTTTCATGTGCCATCCATTTCCACGTTCCACCTTTTATTCCATTATTCTGGGTGTAATACATATCGGCGCCACCTGTAGCGCCATTCATGATGACTCCATTACTTGTCCAATGCGGAAAAGTAATTGCTGGACCCCATCCCATATTGGCCATTGGCATCTCTTTAGGAACTAAATAATAAACGGCGTCATATCCGCTGTAATCAATAGCCCCCTCAGTTAAGGAAATAACTGCATTTAAATATCCATTGGGGTCACCTGCACCAACTGAACCCCCAGTGCCAAATTTTGTTGAAGTAAACGGCGCACGAACCCAGTTAGAAACGATGTCAAAATCAAAAGCAACTTCGCCGTAGGACTGCTTGAAGTAAAAATCTCGAACGTTTGCGGCGATAGTTGAGAAATAGGCGACAGTATTGTCTTTGCCTTGCACATCGGTGAAGTCAATAGGGACAATTAGCGCCTTGATGCGTCCTGCCGAGGTCAACCTCTGGGCTACTTTTGGAAATCCTGCAGATAAATCAACTCCGATTCCACGGTTAGGTGTGACTTGATCAATTAACTGACAGGCAGATCTTGGCACAAAAGAAGAAGCTGGCTTGTTGGCAAGTGCGTTGATCTTGTTTTGCAAATCGACAAGCATCGGGTTAGCAACTGATTGTAAATCTAGCGTGATTGCAACAACGCCAGCGCTATTTGGTATTCCGATATTTGCTTCACGATCTACTGCTGTAAAGCCGGATGTGGTGACCTCGACTGTGTACCACTTTCTTGCAAAGGTCGTAGACATTCCCTTTGGTTCTGTTGTATCAAAGCCGTAAGAACCATTAGCAAGAGTTAGATAGAGAGATCCATCTGAATTAGCAGACTGAAAAACACAGGGGCTACCGTCCCCCGCCAGGCAAACAAATACTCCCGCACCTGAAAGTCCTTGCGATGGATTGCGTGGATCTGAGATCCACATCTTTATATTTGCTCCAGCTGGCGCACCCTCAAGTGCGGAAGGAATGATCACATTTGCCAGTGAGTTTGTGAGTGAATGTAGAGCCCCTAGAGATTTGGGATATGCCCTAGGGTCGCTAAGAACTAATCCGCTCACAGTCGTTGCGGTTGGAGTTGCGGT
>CAIUXE010000052.1 GCA_903902965.1 uncultured Actinomycetes bacterium | reverse complement strand
AGCAACCATTGCGAAGAATCTCCACCACCTTCACGGTGAATTACTTTCTCCCCGACAAATGAGAGTTGACGTTCAATTTCATCGGATATGGCTTTGAGTTGTCGATCATTAGCACCAGATACTAGTAAGAAGACATCTGAGAGGATCAACTGATTTGATAAATCCATTGCAACGATGTCGCTACCAGATTTTTCATCAGCGGCACGGGCCGCTACAGCTGCCGCTTTGATCGTTTGAATACTAAGCGCCATAAATCCCTTTCAATAAATCTAAAATTTTTGAATCTACTAATTCAGAAACATCTTCACTTTTCGCAACTTTTTCACGAATTAATGTTGATGAGATATCTAACATAGCCCCTTGTACGTGTTTTACTTCAATCCCCGTTGGAAGATCTTCCGCATTAACGGTTTCTCCACTTCTTAATAATTGTAAAAATTCGACTTTTTCAATCAACTCATCTAGACGGTGCCAACTTTGAATGTTTCTTAACGCATCACTACCAAGCACAAGTGAAAACTTGGATCCTGGATAAATCCGCTCAAGTTCTACAACTGTGTCGATTGAATAAGTAGGTCCGCTTCTGTTGATTTCGATATCTAAAACTTCAATTTTGGGATTTCCAGAAGTTGCTAATTGGCACATCTCTAGCCGCTGCGCTGATGTGGCAACTAATTGACCTTCTTTTTGCCAAGGATTTCCGGCTGGAATCATAAAAATTTTAGAAACTAAATCTTGATTTAAAATGACTTCAGCAGCGTGCAGGTGACCTCGGTGAATTGGATCAAAAGTTCCGCCGAAAATTGCAATTTTAGGAATTAGTGATCCTTGTCTATCCGCATCGCTAAGTAGAGAAGTAGCGAAAGAATCCCAAAACCAATTAATCCAAATGCAAGTGGTGGAGCAGGTAGTTCGCGACCCTCAGAAAATAAAATCATGTTCATATCCTATTCCCCAAGCGCAGCTTTTCCGCCCTCTAGCAACTTAACAAACTGTGCTTCATCAAGGACTGGTACGCCAAGTTCTTGGGCTTTGGCGTATTTCGAGCCCGGGGCATCTCCCACAACTACAAAATCAGTCTTGGCTGAAACTGAACTTGTGGCTTTGCCTCCCCTATCGGTTATTGCCTGACTGACTCCATCTCGAGTAAATCCAATCAGGGAACCAGTGACCACAATAGAAAGACCACTAATGGTTTGGCTTAATTCACTTACTTGATGGTGTTGTCCTATTCCTGCCGCTCTCCACATTTTTACAATCTCGCGATGCCAATCCTCTTTAAACCAATCCACTATCGCTGCTGCAATAGTCGGACCAACTCCATCTATCTCTGCCAATTTTTCGATAGAAGCTGCTTCGATCGCTTCTAAAGAACCAAACTCTCGTGCTAATGATTGTGCCGCTGTAGGACCTACATGTCTTATGGATAGGGCAACAATTACTCGCCATAAAGGTTTTGATTTAGCCTCTGCAAGAGCGGTGATAAAACGTTCAGCAATAGCCCCAAGAGTTCCATCTTTTTTTGTGAAAAATTCTGAATTTGAAAGATCGGCAAGAGTTATCGCAAAAAGTCCGCTCTCATCTTTCAAAATTCCATCAGAAAGCAAGGCACTAGCAGCTTCGTATCCAAGCACATCAATATCTAGTGCAGAACGTGACCCAATATAGAAAAGTCGCTCACGAAGTTGAGCAGGGCAACTTCGACTATTTACACATCTAATATCTACATCTCCATCTGAGATTGCTTTTAACTTACTTCCACAATCTGGGCAGATGTTTGGCATAACAAATATGCGCTCTGACCCATCACGTTTTGCAAGAACTGGACCAAGTACTTCTGGGATCACATCCCCAGCTTTTCGAATAACTACATGATCACCAATCAAAATTCCTTTTCTTACAACTTCTTCTTGATTGTGCAAAGTCGCCTGCGAAACAGTGGAACCTGCGACCTTCACTGGCTCCATAAATGCAAAAGGAGTAATCCGGCCAGTTCGTCCAACACTTACGCGAATATCTAGCAATTTTGTGACAACTTCTTCAGGTGCATACTTGTACGCAATCGCCCATCTAGGAGCACGCGAGGTAAATCCAAGTTTATCTTGGATATTCACTTGATCAACTTTAATAACAACGCCATCAATCTCATGTTGCAAGTCGTGGCGATGATCTAAATGTCCATCAATATATTTTTTAATCTCACTAACTTTGTTAAAAACTCTAACTTGATCACTAGTTGGCAATCCCCACTCTTTGAATGCTGCATATGCATCACTTTGAGTAGCAAATTCCACGCCATCTACTTTTCCAAAACCATGTACCAACATTCGCAACGGTCTAGCCGCACTTACTTTTGGATCCTTCTGGCGTAGCGAACCTGCGGCGGCATTACGAGGATTAGCAAAAGGTGCTTTACCTGATTCTTCGATGCTCGCATTTAACTCAGCAAACTCTTTTAGCGGGAAATAAACCTCTCCCCTAACTTCTACTATCTTTGGGAAACTCTTTCCACTTAATTGATGTGGGACGCCTTTTATTGTCTTAACGTTGAGTGTTACATCTTCACCAGTTGTGCCATTGCCTCTGGTTAATCCACGAACTAATTTTCCATCTTCGTAAAGCAAGTTGACCGCAAGGCCATCTATTTTTAATTCACAAAGCCACTTGATTTCACTTTTCTCAAAATCTCGCTCAGTTTTCTCTATCCATGAATCCAACTCTTCGGAATCAAAAACATTATCAAGACTCATCATCGGATTTAGATGGTCAACTTGAGTGAATTGAGTTGAGAATCCACCACCCACAGCAACAGTTGGAGAACTCTCACTTCTTAATTCAGGATTAGCTTCTTCTAGTTTTAACAATTCATTCCAAAGTACGTCAAAATCTACATCTTTAATTTTCGGGCTATCCATTACGTAATACAGAAATTGATGTTCAGTAATCTCTTCTCGCAATTGTTCTATGCGACGTCTTGCTGAATTATTGCTGCTATTAACTGCCATTAATTGAACCAATTGCCTGATCAGTACGGTCGATTGTGGCAGAACCTACAACTCGATCGCCATCATAAATAACCAGAGCTTGTCCTGCGGCCAAACCATAAAGTGGTTCATCTAGAGTTGCAGTTAAATTCTCACCATCAAATTTGTAGGAACAAGGAAGTGCTTGCCCATGTGCTCTAACTTGGGCAAATCCGCGAAGTGATTCATTTCCTGGAACTGGTCCACACCATTTAATTTCACTACCTGAAATTTCACTTACTGCGAGTTTTTCATGCGAACCAACAACCACTGTGTTGGATAGCGGTTCTATTTTCAAAACATATCTTGGTGATCCATCATTTGCTGGAACGGTCAGGTTTAATCCTTTTCGTTGTCCAATCGTGTAGGTGTAAGCGCCTTTATGTGAACCTAGTTTTTTTCCATCTTCATCCAAAATTGATCCGGATTCACTACCAAGTCGCTCTCGCAACCATCCCGCGTTATCTCCAGATGGAACAAAGCAAATGTCATGGCTGTCTGGTTTTTGAGCTAACGCAAAACCGCGCGCCTCTGCTTCAGCACGAACATCGACTTTATGTGTATCTCCCAAGGGAAACATTGCGCCAGCAATTTGATCTTGAGTAAGAACTGCCAAAACATATGATTGATCTTTCTCTGGATCATTAGCGCGATTTAATGTTGGCCCAGTAGGTGAATCTACGACTTTT
>CAIUXE010000051.1 GCA_903902965.1 uncultured Actinomycetes bacterium | reverse complement strand
CGGATAGAAGTTTGTAAAGCTTGTTCTGGGGATTGTTCAAAGGAACCAAAAGGAAGATCGACCACAACAAGTGCGCGTTTTGTTGCACTAACAACAGCGCGAGCCAAATGAATCATTTCATCAACTGTTACCGAAATTGTATTTTCTCCACCTAAAAAATTATTGCCAGCGCTATCGCCAACTAGCAATACTGGAACTTCAGCTTGCTCAAAAATCTCAGCTGTAAGTTGTTCATAGGAAGTGAGCATCGTCCACTTTCCTTGACCCTTTGATTTCGCTATATCTAACGTCGTAATGCGCCTATGAATGGCACCACCATATAAAGCGTTTACTGGTTCCATTTTTTTCTCCCCTCAAGGCCACATGGGTCCCTGGGTCAGTTTTGAAGGTAACAACTGCAATCCTCTCACTTCGGCCACTAGTTCGCACACAGCCAAAAACTCTGCCTCAAATCAGCACCATATATATAGGGACAGTAGGCTGTATTTATGAGCGCTTTAGCTGATGCCGGCCAGCCAGCCATTCAGGCAACTCCGACGATCTCCCCAGTGAACCCGCCTGCTCAACCTGCTCAACTACGTCTTGCTCTTGCTCAGGTAAACCCGACCTTGGGTGCGATTGATGACAATTGCGAATTGATCTTGAAGTACGTAAAGCATGGCGCCGAAGGTGGAGCACATTTAGTTGTTTTCCCCGAGATGGTTGTTACTGGGTATCCAGTAGAAGATCTAGCGCTGCGATCCGCTTTTAGATTAGCGAGCCGAACCGCTGTTGCTCAATTAGCAACTCAATTATCACTTGCTGGCTTAGGAGAGATAGTCGTTGTCGTTGGTTACTTAGATCAGATTGATGGTGCACTTGATCGCCTTGGAACTCCAGTCGGCGCACCGCAGAATGCGCTCGCCGTAATTTATCGAAATCAAGTTGTTGCAACTTATGCAAAACGTCATCTTCCTAATTACGGTGTATTTGATGAGTTTAGGAATTTCATCCCTGGAGCAAAATCTTTAGTTGTTCGAGTACATGGAATAGATCTTGCTTTTGCAATTTGTGAAGATATTTGGCAAGACGGTGGGTTAATGCCCGAGATTGCAGCGCGTACACCAGGTGCGTTAATTGTCATTAACGGCAGTCCATTTGAAAATGAAAAAGATGATGTACGTATTAATTTAATTTCACGAAGAGCACGTGAAATTGGAGCGCCAGTTGCATATGTAAATATGGTTGGTGGGCAGGATGAGTTAGTTTTTGATGGAGATAGCGTTGTGGTTAATCAACGTGGTGAAACCATGGCAAGAGCGCCTCAATTTTCTGAAGGTTTGATGCTTATAGATATGCAAAGCAAATCTCATTCATCTGTTCCAGATGTAGTAATAAGTGAAGAGATCCTTGCGCCTTATCCTCCAATTTCAGCAGGTATTGCTCCTTCATTAGAACGTGAAGCGGAGATCTGGGGCGCGTTAGTTACTGGGCTGCGAGACTATGTTGAAAAAGGAAAATTCAAATCGGTAATTCTTGGAGTATCAGGTGGAATCGATTCAGCTCTTGTAACTGCAATCGCAGTAGATGCAATTGGTGCTGATCGAGTCCACGGCGTCGCATTGCCTAGCAAATACTCATCCGATCATTCACTTGGTGATGCGCAAGAATTAGCTACAAATACCGGAATACATTTTAGAGTGGTGCCAATACAAAGCATGGTGGAAAGTTATTTAGATTTGCTTCACTTCACTGGAGTTGCTGAAGAAAACTTACAAGCACGGGTTCGTG
>CAIUXE010000050.1 GCA_903902965.1 uncultured Actinomycetes bacterium | reverse complement strand
TAATTAAATCAATCCTTCCATATGGAATTGGAAATCCCGCAGTCATATTTGTTGTTTGAGAATCACCATCAATAATTTTACATTTATCTAAATTTGCAAACATCTCTAAATTACTGAGAATTGATGTGGGGGCCAATAAAGGCACTTTCTTTGGAGTTGAAATAAAAGGCGCATATGTAGAATTAAATTGATTACATACTAATTGAACTAAATTACTATTTCGGTCGTAACCCTCAATGGTTTCTAAACTTCCTGTGCAGTTGTCACCTTCTTTTGCTTTTGTAGGATCTAACTTTGGTAGGGATACATAAATAAATTTTTTAGTTTTTTCATCGCACTTCAGCCAATCCATAGATGGCAATCCCTTTGGATACCCCTTAACCGTATTTATCAATTTTGGATCACAAGTATCGCCTTCGTCGATCCATGTCTTTTTTGGCTTTACCGCCACTTTCTTAACAACAGGTTTTTTGGCAATAGGTTTCTTCACTGCAACAGATTTGGATGATGGCTTTTTAACGGCAGAAAAAGATGTTGCTGGAAACAGAAGAGAGAATAAGAGAGCCAAAACTATGTACTTCTTCATGGTGTCCTTTAGTAGATTCCTATTGTCCTACCCTAACGATACGAAGGGAAGAATTTTGTCATTTTCCGATTCCAAACCTTTTGGACTTGCCCCAAAAGTTCCATAGGAAGCTCTATGGCAGAAGCTTTGCAAATTCTACTAATTCAGGAGAAATCATCTTTGCAAAATCTTCGAATTTCTCACCGTAAACTTTTTCAAAAGCAACGTATGCGTCACCACTTAATCCATATTCATACATGAATTGCACATAACTTTTATGTCCTTTGGCCGCAACTAGGCGTGCAGTTGCGTAAGCACCTGTGTAATACCAATGTCCGTTTAACTTTTTTCCGCCGGCCATTGAGTCAGTGATGTAATCAAGCATTTGTGTGGAATTTGCTTTTTTAAGTGAGGCTCTAGCTTCACTAGAGATATATCCAGTAGACCTATAAGTAAGCCAATCACTTTGGAATCTATCTGAAGTGGTTGCATAAGTTATTCCAAAGAAATCTGCAGATCCTTCCATAAATATAGAGGGAAGCATCCAGTAAGACTTTCCGGTCTTTTTATTAATTATTTCGTACTGTGCTAGGTGTGTATATTCATGCGAAGTGAATTTCCTAAGGCCAATCACGTCAAAGCTTCCGCTGCTACTCATGCATCCCCAGAAAAACGGCGTTTGACTATAAATCGCACTTCCTTGATTGCACGATGATCCAAATTCTGACCAACCAGCTTGGGAATTATCGAAACCCCCGCCGTTTAAGCCAAACTGTGGCCAAAGTTGCTTCATAAATTCGTAGTCTTGAACTTCAGCAATTGCTACGACTACTGCTTCTTTTGGAGAGAAATCAGCACTCCAATATTTTGCAGCAAGTAAAAGTGGTGCTAAATATTGTTCAACTCGGTCTTTGTTTGTTGTTGGCCCAACTCTAATATCGAGCTTTGTTTCAGATGGCGCCAGTTGGGCAATATATCGACGTTCCGATGCATCTGCGATTGCAAGTAGATCTTCGACGGATTCAATTGCTTTGTCCAGCGGCCAAGAAGTGGGAATAATTTTAGTGGTTTTGGTTGGAGTTGGGCTAGCTGAAGGAGTTGGCTTGTCAACAACCCTAACATCTGGTTTTTTAACTACCGCTTTCTTAACTACGGGTTTTTTGGTAACTACAGATTTAGGTGCTGGCTTTTTTACGGCAGAAAAAGAAGTAGTGGGAAGTAAGAGAGTTAAAGACAGTGCACAAACTACATATTTTTTCATAATCCTTACTTCTTGGCCTTGGCTTTATCTACCTCTTCATTTGTCGAAAGAGCAGCAATAAATGCTTCTTGAGGAACTTCAACGCGACCAACCATCT
>CAIUXE010000049.1 GCA_903902965.1 uncultured Actinomycetes bacterium | reverse complement strand
CTTACTAGTTTTTGAACAACAGCAATCTGATAGCGAGGAGCAATTAATAACAGATGCTATCAAAAAAACTTTTGAAGGATTAGTACAACTTAATAAACAAGAAAGATCTTCTGCTCCATTGAGTGAAATGTGTGTAGGTGTTAAATGTGGAGGTAGTGATGGATTTAGCGGTGTATCTGCAAACCCAGCTGTAGGCTATGCTTCGGATTTAATGGTAGCATTAGGAGCAAAAGTATTATTAGCAGAATTTCCAGAATTATGTGGTGCGGAACAAGATTTAGTAGATCGATGTACTACTGAAGCTGCTGCAAAAAAGTTTATTTACTTGATGCAAACTTATGATGCACTGGCGCATACGGTAGGTTCGGGATTTCATATGAATCCTTCTCCTGGTAATATAAAAGACGGTTTAATTACAGATGCTATTAAGAGTGCGAGGAAGTTTAAAACTGCCTGGGAGGTGGGTGAAGGCCGATTGCGTCCAAATTAGGCTCAACTTACGGTGGCGAAGGTATGTTACTGGCGGGTAATATAGCCATCATGGGCCATTACATATCCAATTTGCGCGACATCCAATTTAACCTTTTCGACCTCCTCGGGCGTGGTGAGGTGCTCGAAAAAGGACCTTTTGCTGAGATCGATCGCGATACCGCTAATGGGATGTTGGATGAAGTAAAGCGGATGGCCGAAAATGATTTAGCAGAATCTTTTGTTGAAGGCGATCGCCTAGGTGTTGATTTCAATCCCGCAACCGGAGAAGCAAAGTTGCCCGAAAGTTTTAAAAAATCTTATCGCGCTTATATGGATGGCGAGTGGTGGCGAATTGATGCGCCAGCAGAATTAGGTGGAACTGTAATTCCACCTTCACTTCGTTGGGCAATTGCGGAGATGGTTTTAGGTTCCAACCCTTCCATTCATATCTATGCATCAGGAACTGCTTTCGCACATGTTGCATTTGCACTTGGTACTGAGCGAGACAAAAAAATTGCAAAGATTATGGTTGATCGCGAATGGGGAGCAACAATGATGCTCACCGAACCGGATGCTGGTAGTGATGTTGGCGCTGGTAGGACAAAAGCTGTAGATCAAGGTGATGGCACATGGCATATAACCGGAACTAAACGTTACATAACATCCGGTGATCACGACTTGAGTGAAAATATTATGCATTATGTTTTAGCGCGGCGTGAAGGTGGTGGTCCAGGTACAAAAGGTTTAAGCCTTTTCTTAATTCCGAAATTTATTTTTGACCTTGAAACTGGTGAACTTGGTAAACGTAATGGTGTCTATGTAACTAGCATCGAACACAAAATGGGTTTAAATGTTTCAGCCACTTGTGAAATGAATCTCGGCGAAAAAGAACCCGCTGTTGGTTACTTGCTTGGCGAAGTACATGAAGGCATTGCGCAAATGTTTAAAGTAATTGAATTTGCTCGAATGATGGTCGGTACAAAGGCCATTGCAACACTGAGTGCTGGATATCAACAAGCCCTTGCTTATTCCAAAGAGCGAATTCAAGGACCCGACATGACACAAATGACAGATAAAGCAAGCCCACGTGTCTCGATTATTCATCACCCAGATGTGCGCAGATCATTAATGACTCAAAAGTCGTACTCAGAAGGGATGCGCTCTCTAATTCTTTACACCGCATCAATACAAGATGACATATTAATTGCCAAAGAGGCAGGCGCTGATAAAGATACGTTGCAAGATCTCGAGGCCTTAAATGATCTATTGCTTCCAGTCGTAAAAGGTTATGGAAGTGAGAAGTCTTGGACATTGCTAGGAACAGAATCGCTGCAAACATTTGGTGGCGCAGGATTCACTGAGGATTGGCCCATTGAGCAGTATGTGCGCGATGCAAAAATTGACACGTTGTATGAAGGAACAACTGCTATACAAGGTCTAGATTTCTTTTTCCGTAAAATTATTAAAGATCAAGGCCGTGCAGTTGGTTTATTAGCTAAGCAAATTGGAAAATTTGCTGCTAGTGGTGGAGACCTTGCTCATGAGAAGAGCGAACTTGGGAAAGCGTTGCAGGAAGTTAACACTGCAATGGGCTCACTGGTAGGTGTAGCGATGGCCTCACAAGAAGATCCAAAAGAGCTTTACAAAATTGGACAAAGTTCATCACGTTTATTGATGATGGTTGGAGATTTGATCACGGCTTGGTTATTACTACGACAAGCTGAAATTGCTAACGCCAAAATAGGCGCTGCTTCAGATCGCGATCGTGCTTTTTATGAGGGGAAAATTGCTTCTGCAAAATTTTTCATTAGAAACGTTTTGCCTAATTTAGCCACCGACAGAGCAATCATTGAAAATGTAGATAACTCAATTATGGAGATCAGCGAAAACGCCTTTTAGTGTTGGTGGGATGTTAATTTCTATATAGGGTGTTCTGGTGCGTAAATATAAAGGTGAAATCATGCTCTTCGCCAGCGCATTTCTTTTTGCAGCTTCGGGTATCCCAGCTAAATTGTTGTTAGCCCAAGATTTAACAGCTTTTCGGTTAACGCAGGTCCGCTGTTTCGGTGCTTTTATACTTTTAGTTACTTATCTTTTGATTAGAAACCGTCGCTCACTTTTAATAACCAAGAAAGAAATTCCTTTTTTGCTGGCTTATGGAGTTATTGGTTTTGCCGGAGTGCAATCGGCTTACTTCTTTGCTATCGGCCGGATGGAATTAAGTATTGCCTTAGTTGTCGAATTCACCGCACCAATTTGGATAACTTTTTACGTTCGCTATATCCAAAAGCGTCACGTCGCTTCCACTATGTGGTGGGCAATCGCTTTGGCCTTTATCGGTTTAACTCTTGTCGCTCAGATTTATCGTGGCATGACTGTAGATGGTCTGGGATTCGTGGTGGCACTTGCTGATGCGTTTGCACTAGCCACTTACTTTGTAATGGGCGAGCATGGTGTGAAAACTCGATCAAGTACTTCACTCACAACTTATGGTTTTGGCATCTCTACTCTCTTTTGGTTGTTTGTACTGCCAATTTGGAACTTCCCTTTTGAGATCTTTACGCAGCAAATTCCACTAAGTGGAATTTCAGATTCCACTCTTCCTGGTTGGGTACTACTCACTTACATGATTTTGGCCGGAACAATAGTTCCTTATCTTTGTGTTCTAAACGGAATTAGATTTATCAACGCATCTCAAGCAAGTCTGATTGGAATGCTCGAGCCAGTTATCG
>CAIUXE010000048.1 GCA_903902965.1 uncultured Actinomycetes bacterium | reverse complement strand
GGTGTTGGGGTCGGAGTTGGAGTCGGGTTTGAAACAGGATCATCTTCTGGAGAAATAATTCCTCCGTTTTGCAATCTTTCAATTTTCAGCTTCATCTTATTTATCGCACTAGTCATAGCTGTTATTTGGTCCGCTATGGATTTGCTTTGATCCGAGCGATCCAAAATAATTTTTTCTAACGCCTTCTTTTTGACTTGTAACTCATCATCCAGGGAAACTGAAATAATTGCACCGTTTGTTTGATTCTGATTCTCAACAATTCTCTTATTTAAATTATCCAAAGTGGCAACGTTGTCTTCAATCAACCGAGTTAGTTCAGAGAATTGCGCGTTAACAGAAGCAAGTGCTGAACTTGCTTTCGCAACGGACGCTTGTAAATCACTTAAATCATCTGCATGCGCCGGAATCACCGAACCAGAAAAAATCACCGTGCACGCAACGCACACAGCTAAAGCTCTCCGAAATAATCGCATGCCTAAGTCTTTCATAGTAAAAAACCTTCGCCATACGAATTTCTATTTTTCGGCTAGTTTTGACCATTTTTAAGACCTTTTTAAGCCTTTCTTAAGGTGATTTGAGGTTGTTTTTGAGCCTATTTTTCACGGACTTTTTCTGCATTTGAACGGGAAACACGCGACAAATCACCTGTACTTGCGGTTAAAAATAGCCCTAGTAAGATCATTATTCATAAACGCCGTAAGGAGCGTACTAATCAGTTTCCGGACCGCCTGGACATTGACCGTACTTAAAAATGAAAACCCAAGCGAATCACTCGCAAACGTTTCGATCTACACCGCTTCACTCAACTCCATTATCTCAATCCAAAATATCTGCCCTGCTCGATCAAGAGTGGGCAAGATTTAGAGATAACACAACTGCCTCAGGCATCGAAAACAAGGTCGCCGCACATTCACTTCCATTAGGTGTGCCTTCTAGTTTTCAGCACTGGGATCCGTATCCAATCTCAATCAAATCAGCTAAAGGCGCATGGATGACCGATGTAGATGGTCGCCAATTACTTGATCTGTCTATGGGATTTGGTGCAATGCTCGTCGGCCATCTAAATCAAGCCGTTGTTGATGAAATTAAAGCAACACTTGAAGTTGGCACGTTATACGTAACTCCATCCCCTAGTGCTCGCGATGCAGCAGAACGAGTTTGTAAGCGTTTTGCCATCGATCAGGTGCGGTTTGCAAACTCAGGGACTGAAGCAACTATGTATGCGGTACGACTTGCACGTGCTTATTCGGGTAAAAGCGATATCTTAAAAATTGAAGGTGGATATCACGGTTCATTTGATCCTTTAATGGTTTCTAGTAAGCCATCACTTGATCAAGCTGGCGATTCAGATTTCCCAACCGCAGTTCATCCACTTGGCACAGTTTCTGGAACTGTTCATGTTGTTCCTTACAATAATTTGGAATCACTTGAACAAATATTTGAAAAACACGCAAATCAAATTGCTTGCTTTATTTTGGAACCAGTTCTAGAAAACCTTGGAATTGTGCTCCCTGATGCGGGCTACCTTGAAGGCGTGCGCGAACTTTGCGATGAGTACAACGTCATCTTGATCTTTGATGAGGTCAAAACTGGTTTAACAGCCGGACCACAAGGTGCAGCACAAAAACTAGGCGTAAAACCTGATCTCATCTGTCTTGCTAAATCAATTGGTGGCGGAGTTCCAGTTGCTGCTTTCGGTGGCAAGAAGAAATACATGGATGCAGTCACAGACGGACGCCTTGCCCACTTTGGAACATTTAACGCCAACCCGCTCTCCCTTGCTGGAGTACGTGCGGTAGACAATATTTGTACTGAAGAGGCATTGGCACGTGCTGAATCTTTAAATATGCAGGCACTTGATCGAATCACCAAAATCATTGAGGAGTTTGACCTTCCTGCACACACAGTTGGTTTTGGAGTTAAAGGTTGCATCACTTGGAGCACAACTCCAGTACGCAATTACCGTGATTTCAAAGGTGCAGATTTTAAGATCGCTGAGCTTTCATGGCTATGGTCAATCAACCGCGGAATCGTGACCCCTCCAGGTCTTGATGAGCAATGGTTAATTAGCCTGGCTCATGGACAAGCAGAGGTTGATCTACTTGTTGAAGATTTCCGGGAGTTAGCACAAGCACTACGGAGTTAAACATTTAGCAGTAAAGAAAAATACGCCCCTGTGATTTGCAGGGGCTTATTTTTTTTCAAAACTGTAATCAACCAATACCGAAGATCCAATTTGCTAAATCGACTCCGCGAACCATTTGAACTGCTAAAACAAAAATAATCACACTAGCCACTCGATAAATCCAACGACCTTGGTTGCTTTCTTTCCAATCGACTTTAGGCTCCTTGGCGAACCATCCCAAAACAGCGATTATTAATCCAGGGATTGTCAATAAAACAAATGACCACTTCAAGAAGTCTTTGGGGCTTTGGAACAAGCCTTGCATATAGCTACCAAACATGGCACCGATAAAGACCAACATCACAACTTTGAAAGTTCCGCGCAAAACAAAGCGATGCATGATCTCAAACTTTGGAATTCGCCCAGCAAAAGTTAGCTCAGCAATTAATGGGAAAAGGAAAATTAAAGCGCCGAGCAAAAGTTGTAAATTAACTCCAACAAAAGGAGCCGCAAGGGCTATAAAAATCAGGGTTTTTAGGGCTGATCCGATCGCCTTTTGCCGAACATCTGGTTCCGGTAATTTTACCGAAACTGAATTTAGACGGACCGGATAATAGTAAGTAGTGATATCTTCGCCAATAATTCGAATTGCAACCATTGCTGATGACCAGATTGCTATTTGTGCGGCTTGAAAAGTTATTGTTAACTGCACCGAAGCTAAGCCATTTAATGCGTTTACCATTTTGTTTACTGTCCAGCCAGTCAACAAAATTGCAAGTGCATAATCGGTGATCCGTTCCCATCCTTCGTCAGTGTTTCGTACCAAACGGCGAAGAGGCCTGACCGCACTCGCCAATAAGGCTGGAGCAAAGAAAATCAACATTAATCCAGCCACTGTTAAGAGTTCTCCACGCGTGGTCATATGTCCGCTAACCAGCACGCCCAAGAAAAATATCGCTGCGGCTATAAATCCAGCAAATGCATCCAATATTCCAATTGCAACAATTGCAACAATTGTGATTAACGCTGGGGCCATGGCTTGTGCACCGGTATCAACGAGCGCTTTAACTCCAAAAATTAGCGCAAGTGGCAAGGTTATAAATGATAGGGATCCAAAAATTGCTCGTAAGTAAGAAGCATCCGCACTTGTGCGTGCGATAAGTGGGGAGTATTTGCTAATCCAGAGAGTAAAAATCTTACTCAAGAAGTCTGTGCTTGGCGTAAATCTATTTTGCCAAGTATGTGAGCGATCTCCCCAACCTGGATCTCGTTCAACTATTTTCAATGAACCAGATTCAACCTCAGTTAACTCATCTTGTTCTTCCCCACTGCCGTCTACATCGCCTTCAGGTCCGTCTCCATCATTTTCAGGCTTCTTTTTTGAGCCTGCAGCCAAGAGAGCTAGCGCAGCAAATGCAGCAATTTGTAGATCATTGCTCTTGGCCGGTTCTTGTGCTGGCGAGTAAGCGGGCAATTTGTTTCGATCACGAATCTTTTTTAAAGTTTCAAACTTCAACAGATCATTTAAATCTGGGCATTTATTATTCCAATGAATTTCACCAACTAGATTCTTGCAAAATGGAATTTCTTTTTCATTTACGGT
>CAIUXE010000047.1 GCA_903902965.1 uncultured Actinomycetes bacterium | reverse complement strand
GATCTACAGGGCGCAGCAAAAATATCTCCAAGCCGGTAGTAATCCGGTAAAGATTCATGTGCGACTCGTCCGGTAAAGATCACAGAATCTTGTAATTTCAAATTGCGCACTAATTTCTCTAATTGTTTTTGATAATTACCTACGCCAACCAACAAAAGTTTGCATCTAGGGAAATTCTTTAGTACTTCTGGCATTGCTTTTATTAATTGATCACTACCTTTGCGCGCCACCAATCTGCCGATTGAAACTATTACCGGCGAATCTTCGATTCCCCATTTTTTCTGCAATTCAAAAGATTTAGCCGCTGGAACAAAACGATTTAAATCAACACCGGGTGGAAGATGTACTAATTTGCTGTGGTCCTCGCGCAGCAATGCATTTGCAACCGCTCCCCTAGTGAACTCCCCTAGATATGTCATTTGGTCCGCTTGCGCTCCAATGCGGCGTAGTGCGGCGGAAAACAATGGCATTCGAGCCCACCAAACTTCATGGCCATGAGTTAAAGCAACAATATGTCTGGCGCCGGCTTTACGTAGAGATTTAGCTAACAATCCCAATGGTGCGCTGGATCCAAAAATTACGTTCTCACAATTATAAGTAACGAATAAATCAGTAGCTTTTTTTGCTAACCGCGGAGTCGGAAGTAAAACTTTTGCAGTATCACGCACAACCTTAATTCGATTTTCTTCCCACATTTTCGTATCAAATTTGGTTACTTCATCTTGCGGAGTTTGCTTCGAAGTTAAAACTACAAAGTTTCGTTCTTGATTTTTGCTAGCCTGGGAAAGTAAGCCATGGATAAAAGTTTCAATTCCTCCCGAACGTGGTCCAAAATCATTTGTCACAACAAGGGTTGTAATCACTTTATAGCCGAACCGCTCCTGCGAATCTCATTTGATTAATAGGTGCGATCTTCACTCGAGAACCAGGCCGTGGTGCGTGAACCATTCTTCCGCCACCCAAGTAGATTCCTACATGGCTAATTGGACTCTTAAAAAATATTAAATCCCCTGGTTGAAGTTGTGATCGCGAGATATGTCGACCATATCTAAATTGTGCACGTGATGAGTGTGGAAGCGAAACCCCGGCAGCCTGATAAGCGCGCATGGTTAATCCAGAACAATCCCATGTTCTCATTCCGTCCGCACCAAAAACATATCTATCGCCAATTTGAGCTAAGGCATATTTGATTGCTTTGCCGGCACGTCCGCTAACGCCTCTATATGATTTTGCTGCACTCTTTGAATTTGCAAAGTCATTTGCTTCGGCACGTTTTTGCGCCGCTAACAATGCTTTACGTTCTGAAGCTTTAAGTGATTTAAGAATTTTTTCTGCATCGGCTAAATTTTTCTGCGCAGCTTGTGCTTGGCGAACAAATTTAGCTTGCGTTGCGCGTACTAATTGAACGCGATCTGTGACTACTAAAGTAGTTTGTTGTAATTTTTGCGATGCCGCTGAATATTTGCGAAGTTCAACTGATTTTCGTCTAGTTAAAGAATCCAAATCTCCAGCAGATGCCAGATATGCTTTTGGATCAGCCGCAAAAAGTAATTGAAGTGATGCGCTGTATCCACCATTTATATACTGATCAACCGCAATCGCACCTAAACTTTTCTGAATCGCCTTAAGCTCGCGCTTTTGCATAGCGGCTTTTTTCTGCACACCGTCTAGCTCTTGATTCAATTGCGACAACTTAATCTTTGCTTCCTGCGCTCCCTCGGCTGCAGAGGCAGCGGCTTCACGTAGGTAGTTGACCTTGGCTTGGATTTGTAACAACCGTGAAGATGGCGCCGCAGTGGCTGGAACCGTAAGGCTGCCCAATAACAAGGCAGCGCCGGCCAAATAAAGGCCAATGCGGGTAAACATGTTGGCTAGGTTAACCGGCTCAAGGGCGCCGGCTCAAACCCAATCTGCATTTACGCTGGTGAGAGCGGTCTGGCCAGTTGTAGTGGGGTCAGCAGGTTCGGCAAGTTAGATTTGCCGCCATGAGTGCGCAATTGGTCTCCGGAGTAAATGGCTGTCTCCTGGTTGCGGCAAACCTGGCCACCACTATTGCTGGCCGCTCTCACCCACTGCGCGCTGGTGCCCACTGGGACCGAGAATTTTTCATGGCTTTGCGCTCGCAAGCTGATCTGATTTTGGTCGGCGGCAAAACATTTAGCGCTGAACCGTACCGGCACACTCCAGTGCCAATCGCTATTTATTCCACGACTAATTTACTTAATCTCAAATCAAACCCGGTTGCACGAGTAGTAAGTGGAGATCTTGCCGGAGTCATCGAAAAGTTACAAAATGCTTTTGGCAGTGGCGCAAAGATTTTGTGTGAAGGTGGTCCGACTTTGATTAGCGCGCTTATTGAAGTGAATCTATTAGATCAACTTTTTCTATCGCGCTCTACCTTGGCTGGCGATAGTGATTTTTTTGATGCAGATATAACCAAGAAAATGCTACTGGCAAGTAGTTCTGCAGCACTAGATCATTATCTGAAGCATTAACAGAGGCGCGCCTAACCGAAATTTCAAGACGGTATCTTTACCCTTAGAGGATGGTTAATGCAGTTGGAATCAATGATTTTCCAGCAGCAGCTACAGCATTACGAAGTTTCACTCCTCGCATTGAAATAGAAATTGAAGAAACTCCAGCACCTGCAAAGTTAGCTACTCACGCTTTAGCGTTATCTGCTGAATGCATTGTCGATGATGAAGAATTGGCATCTGGAAGATTTGTTTTACTCTATGAACCAGAAGGTCATGACACGTGGGATGGCAATTTTAGATGTGTAACTTTTATTCGAGCCCAAATGGAATTGCAGATGGGCGTTGACCCACTTCTTCCTGAAGTTGGTTGGTCTTGGTTTGAAGATGCACTAACTGGACTTGAAGTAACTGCAACAAGTGGAACTGTAACTCAAGCAACAAGCGCATCTTTTGGTCAATTAGAAGAACGTGGAAGCGACTCAGAAATTGAGATCCGCGCATCATGGACAGCGATTGTTTCTGCAAAAAATCCAAGTGAGATTTCCGCACATTTTGCAGCTTGGTGTGAATTACTGGCTCAATGCGCCGGCTTGGCACCGATAACATTGGCTGATGGAGTCGCCTCAATTGCCCGAAATCGATCCTGAGGAATTAACTGAATCCGCAGAGTTAATCGAATTAGTAGAATTACCACTTCGCGACAAGCCAATTGCCGGAATGCCTGAGTTAATTACGGATTTAGCTGGATTAAAAAATGCATGTTTGCAATTAGCAAAAGGTACTGGCCCAATAGCGATTGATGCAGAACGGGCTTCGGGATACAAGTATTCGCAACGTGCGTATTTAATTCAGATTCACCGTAAAGATGGCGGCTTGCATCTGATCGATCCAATTCCCTTTCAATTAGAAGATTTCGTGCCTCTGAATGAAATATTACAAAGCTGCGAAACAATTATTCACGCGAGCACTCAAGATCTTCCTTGCATGCGCGAGATTGGCTTAAATCCCACCTCGCTGTTTGATACCGAACTTGGTTCACGAATTGCTGGAATGGCCAAAGTTGGTCTTGGTCCACTTACCGAGGAATTGTTGGGCTTTCGTTTAGCAAAAGAACATTCAGCAGTTGATTGGTCGATCCGGCCATTGCATCCAGAATGGTTAATTTACGCAGCACTTGATGTTGATGTTCTACTTGATTTAAGAGATGCCGTAGAAGCAAAATTGATTGAAAGTAATAAATTGGCGTGGGTCAAGGAAGAGTTTGCCGCCATATTGGCATCTCCCGCTCCTCAACCCAAAACTGATCGATGGAAAAAAACTTCAGGTATTCACAAAGTCAAACGTCCAGATCAACTTGCAATTGTTCGCGAACTTTGGCGAGCTCGCGAT
Organism: uncultured Actinomycetes bacterium; assembly: GCA_903902965.1. GTDB lineage: Bacteria > Actinomycetota > Actinomycetes > Nanopelagicales > Nanopelagicaceae > UBA3012. Next base: position 14,803 of record CAIUXE010000047.1, on the reverse strand, counting down.
GAGATTGGTCGCGAGAAAGATATTGCTGGTGGACGGATTTTAAGTGAACATGCAATTGTTTCGGCAGCTTCAACTGTTCCAAAAAATATTAATGAACTAAAAGGAATTTCCGCTTTTACTCGGCAACCACCTGAGTTATTAAAAAAATGGTGGGATGCAATTGCTATCGCCAGCACTAATCCAGAATTCAAAATTAAAGCTCCACCAAGTGACTCTCCCCCAACTCAAATGCGAGTTTGGCGCGAGCGCGAACCCGTGGCATATGCCCGACTAACTCATGCGAAAGCTAAGTTAAAAGAGGTCGCTACTGCTAACTCGATTCCGGTGGAAAATATGGCCTCCCCAGATCTAGTTCGAAAATTATGTTGGTACGCACCACTGCCAGATCTGGCCCATGTGAAAGCAGCGTTACTTAAAGCCGGCGCTCGCAAGTGGCAGATTGAGCTAATCGCTCCCACCTTGGCCGAGATCCAATTTGAGACTGAGCCTCTGGTTGTTGCCACCGATGAGGCTCCTGATGGTTCCGAAAGTTCCGAAAGTGCCGAAAGCCCCGAATCTGAGTGATTTAACTAACCTCTATTTACGCAACATTAAAGTTGCGTAAATACCCCCTGCCCAGTAACTTTTAACTATGTTGAGTAATTTCCTAATCGGCCTACGTGAAGGTCTTGAAGCAGCGTTGATTGTTGGCATTTTGGTGGCATACATCATCAAGACTAATCAGCCAGGCAAACGCAAATTGCTCACCGCAATCTGGATTGGTGTGACACTCGCGATTAGTGCCAGTTTTGCACTCGGTGGATTTTTGTCATTTACTTCCGCGGAATTGACACCTCGTGGTGAAGAGTTTTTTGCTGGAAGCACATCTTTGCTAGCCGTAATTTTGGTAACTTGGATGGTTTTTTGGATGAAGCGCACTGCGCGATCATTGCGTGAAGAGTTGCATGGAAAAGTAGCAACCGCTTTATCTTCAGGTCCAATAACTCTTGCAGCAGCTGCATTTTTTGCAGTTTTGCGCGAAGGTTTAGAAACTTCGCTTTTTGTATATGCAAACTTCCGATCTATTGATGGTCAAGGCGTTGGCGCCGGACCAGCAATTGGATTAACTGCTGGTTTGGCAATCGCAGTATTTTTAGGTTGGGCTATTTATCGTCGAGCTATCACTTTAAATTTAGGAACATTTTTCAAAATTACTGGTGTTGCATTAATTGTGATTGCAGCCGGAGTTTTGTCTTACGGGGTGCATGAATTTCAAGAATTAGGTTGGATTCCAGGCGCCGATCTATTTATTTGGGACACCACCTCTTGGATGACCAAGGAGTCAATCCATGGTTCGATCCTGGCTGGCACTGTCGGCTTTGACACCACCACCTCTTGGTGGCAGTTTGGCTTTTGGGGCCTTTACTTGTTCATCACATTGCAGGCTTACCTCGCCCCAGCGCGAAAAACTGTCTCTGCCTAACGCGACTGCAACTTCCAGTTTAAGTTACCGGCTAGTAACATGAGCCTTAACCGCTTTTGAGATTAAGCGCTAGAGATAAGGCAAGTAAATGGCAGCTTCAGGCAAGTCAATAAATTCAATTAATGATGTCTATTTAATTGATGCAGTTCGCACTCCATTTGGCAAAGCGGGATCTCTATACGCAGGTACCCGCGCCGATGACATCATGGTCCGTTGTATTCGTGGATTGTTAGAGCGCAACCCAAGCATTGACAGTGCAACTATTGATGAAGTTGCAATTGCAGCTGCTTCACAAACTGGTGATCAAGGAATGAACATCGGTCGCAGCGCATCTTTGTTGGCTGGAATTCCAAAAACCGTTCCCGGTTATTCAATTGATCGGTGGTGTGCAGGTGCGATGACATCCATGACCACACTTGCTGGTGGAATTGCAATGGGAAGTTATGACTTAGCACTTGCCGGTGGCGTCGAACATATGGGTAACCACCCAATGGGTGAATTAATGGATCCAAATCCAAGATATATCGCCGAAAAACTAGTTGACCAAGATGCACTTGCCATGGGAGCAACCGCAGAGCGTTTGCATGACATGCTCCCCCACTTAACACGTGAGCGTGCCGATAAATATGCACTGAATAGCCAACTTAAAACTGCGAAAGCTTATGAGGCTGGAAAAATTCAGAGAGATTTAATTCCAGTTGCAGTACGAAGTGAAGAACTTGGATGGGGTGTTGCCACGGTTGATGAACCACCACGCCCAGGAACAACATTAGAAGCACTCGCTGGATTAAAAACCCCATTTCGTCACGCAGGTCGCGTAACTCCTGGAAATGCTGCAGGATTAAATGACGGTGCTACAGCAGCTTTACTTGCAAGTGGAAAGCGCACTGAAGAACTTGGATTAAAACCAAAAGCGCGATTAGTTACTTTTGCTTTTGCTGGAGTAGAGCCAGAAATCATGGGCTACGGACCAGTTCCTGCGACAGTCAAAGCGTTAGCAAAAGCCGGATTAACAATTGATGAGATCGGTGCATTTGAAGTAAATGAAGCGTTTGCAATTCAAGTACTTGCTTTCCTAGATTACTTTGCAATCGCCGATGATGATCCGCGCGTAAATCCTTACGGTGGAGCTATTGCCGTTGGTCATCCACTTGCATCCTCTGGAATTCGTTTGGCGCTAAACCTTGCTCGTACCTTTGAAGAACATCCTGAAATTCGCTATGGCTTAACCACAATGTGCATCGGCCTTGGAATGGGTGGAACTGTAATTTGGGAAAATCCAAATTGGAATTTCGGTAAGCAAGATAATGCTAAAGGTGGAAAATAATGAGTACTCCGGTTTCAACTCCACAAGCGCCAGAAGAAGTTGTTACAAATGCCATTGTTCGTGAAGTTGATTTAACGCCATTTGGATACAAAGGAAAGATGGCATTAATTACTTTAGATAATGGATATGACCACAACCGGCCAAATACCCTTGGTGTTCAAGGATTGCATTCACTTAATGCAGCGATTGATGCGGCAGTTGCGACAGATGCTGACGCCATCGGAATAACCGGTAAACCTTTTATATTCGCTGCGGGCGCCGATTTAAGTGGTGTTGCCGGCGTTGAAGACCGGAAACTTGCACATGCTTTTGTACGTTTAGGACATGATGTCTTTCGACGTTTTGGTGAATGTGGCAAACCAACTTTTGCTTTTATAAATGGATTAGCACTTGGTGGTGGACTTGAAATTGGATTGCACTGTCAATACCGCACTCTTGCAACTACTGCCATGGTCGGCTTGCCTGAAGTATTTCTTGGTTTAGTCCCAACTTGGGGTGGGGCAACTTTGTTGCCAAAATTAATTGGCCCAGAGTTAGCAACTCGAGTAATTATCGTGAATGCGCTAAATAACAACACCATGCTCAAATCTCCCGAAGCTTTAGAGATTGGCGTAGTAGATGCAGTTTTTGAGCCAGCAGATTTCCTTGAGCAATCAATAACTTTTGCTAGCCATATTTTAAGTGGTGCCAAGAAAATCACTCGTGCTGATCACACTAAAGTTGATGCATCTTGGGAAAATGCTGCCAAGATTGGTGCTGCTGCAGTTGCCAAAAAGTTTGGTCGTGCCGATATCGCAGCTCCTAAAGCCGCTTTGCAATTAATTGCAGATGCCCGTACCGCTACCCGTGATTCAGGCTTTTCCGCAGAGGATGAAGTTCTTTCTGAATTGGTAATGAATGATCCGCTTCGTGCTTCCTTGTACGCTTTTAATTTAATTCAAAAAGGTAAGAAAAAGATTGAAGGAGCGCCAAAACCTGCGCTTGGACGTAAAGTCACCCGTGCCGGAGTGGTCGGTGCTGGGTTGATGGCCTCGCAATTAGCGCTTCTAATTATCCGTAACTTGAAAGTACCGGTGGCGATTACCGATCTTGATCAGGAACGGGTCGACAAGGGAATTGCCTGGATCAACAATGAAATTGATACCTTGGTTTCCAAAAAACGGGTCCGGCCAGATGAAGCAGCGCGATTGAAATCTCTACTTTCAGGATCGGTTGATAAATCTGTATATGCAAAATGTGATTTTATTATTGAAGCAGTCTTTGAGGAGTTGTCGATCAAGCAAAAACTCTTTAAAGAGTTAGAGGAGATCATTACGCCGGAATGTATTTTGGCGACCAATACCTCATCACTTTCAGTCACCAAGATGTCTGAAGGTCTTAAAAACCCAGAACGGGTAATTGGTTTCCACTTCTTTAATCCGGTCGCGATAATGCCACTGCTTGAGATTGCACGAACTGAAAAGACAGATGATGCAACTACTGCGACTGCGGTCTCTGTTGGAAAAGACCTGAAAAAGACGATGGTGATCGTCAAAGATGCCCCAGCATTTGTGGTCAATCGATTGTTAATGCGTTTTATGGGCGAGATTACCGATTCACTAGATGAGGGAACTCCTCCAGAGATTGCAGACAGTGCGATGGATCCACTTGGATTGCCCATGACTTCATTTGAATTGCTTGGTTTAGTTGGACCAGGGGTTGCACTACATGTTGGTCAATCATTAAACAGTTCCCTTGGCGATCGTTACCGCGTAAGCCCAACAATTGAGCGCTTAGTAAAAGCTGGAGTTAAAACTTTCTACGTTAAAGACGAAAAAGGTAATCAGACAATTAATCCCGAAGCCGCAGCTTGTTTGCAACCAGGTGATAAACCATCAACTGCCGAACAAGTTAGGTTGCGGGCGTTAACTGCATTGGCGAGTGAAGCCCGGATGATGCTTGATGAAGGTGTAATTGCTACAGCAGCCGAAATTGATTTATGTATGATTTTGGGAACCGGCTGGCCATTGCACTTAGGTGGAATATTGCCTTACTTGGATCGTGAAGGTGTTAGCGAGGCTGTGACTGGTCAGCGTTTCCATCAACGTGGCGTTGCATCTCTTCCATAAAACCAAGTTCACCGGTACTGCGTAACTCAACAAGTGATCGTGCAATTCGTTGTGCGGTGATTCCTAAGTCGCTCAGGATTTCACCACGTTTTGCATGTTCAATAAATGTGAGCGGAACGCCAATTGAGTGAACTGGAATATTCAATCCAGCATCGCGGAACATTTCAGCAACGCTGCTACCGATACCAGAGTGACGGATTCCATCTTCAACTACAACAACCGCGCTATATCTCTGTGCCATCGTAAGTAGTGCAGCTGGTAATGGCTTAACCCAACGTGGATCTACAACTGTCACTCCGACGCCTTCACGGTATGCCTGAGCCGCTGCTTCAACGCATATCGCTGCCATTGCACCGACGCTAACAATTAAAATATCGGCGCTTTCCCCACGATACAAAACATCTATACCATCGCGCCGTTCAAATGCCGGTAGGTCAGCCGCAACTGCTCCCTTTGGAAAGCGGATCAAAGTTGGGCGATCATTAATGCTAACGGCCTCATTTAATAATTCGCGAAGTTGAATGCCATCTCGCGGTGCTCCAATTTGCAAGGTGGGAACAATTCCAGCAACAGCCAAATCCCAAATTCCATGGTGAGAAGGTCCATCATCTCCGGTAACGCCAGCTCGATCTAAAACAAAAGTAACTCCGGCTCCATGCAATGCAACATCTAATAGCAATTGATCAAATGCTCGATTTAAAAATGTTGAGTAAACCGCAACCACTGGATGCAATCCGGCAAATGCCATTCCGGCCGCACTTGCTGTTGCGTGCTGTTCGGCAATTCCTACATCTATGGTTCGAGACGGAAACTCTGCTTGAAATTTATCAAGTCCAGTAGGCCCGAGCATTGCTGCGGTAAGTGCCACGACATCTTCACGTTTACGGGCAATCTCAATTAATTCACTTGAAAATACTGATGTCCAACTTGTTCCGGTGGTGCTGACTGGCTCGCCAGTTTCAGGATCAATAACTCCAACTGAGTGGAATTTATCTGCCTCATTTTGTTCAGCAGGAGTGTGACCGCGGCCTTTTTCAGTAATAGCGTGCACGATCACGGGAGCACCAAACTGTTTTGCTTGTTCGAGGGCACGCTCCAACGCTGAAATATCATGACCATCTACAGGCCCAACATATTTGATTCCTAAATCTTCAAACATTCCTTGTGGAGCAATTATGTCTTTAATTCCCTTTTTCATTCCGTGCAAAGTTTCGAAGATTGGTCCACCAACAACTGGGGTTTTCTCCAAAACGTTTTTACCCCAATCCAAAAATTTCTCATATCCTTGTGTAGTGCGCAATGTGCTTAAGTAATTTGAAATACCGCCAATAGTCGGGCTGTAAGAGCGTTCGTTGTCATTAACTACGATCACTAGTGAACGCTTTTCGGCTGCCGCAATATTATTTAAAGCCTCCCATGACATTCCACCAGTAAGTGCGCCATCGCCAACAACTACAACAACACTTCGATCTGTAGCTCCTTGCAATGAAAAAGCGCGTGAGATGCCATCTCCCCATGAAAGTGCGGCTGAAGCATGTGAATTTTCAAGTACATCATGAACACTCTCTGAGCGACTTGGATAACCAGACAATCCCCCACGTTGGCGAAGTTTCTCAAAGCCATCTGCGCGTCCAGTTAAAATTTTATGTACATAAGATTGGTGTCCAGTATCAAACAAAATTACATCTTTAGGAGATTCAAAAATTCGGTGAATAGCGATACTCAGTTCGACAACACCAAGATTCGGACCAAGATGCCCACCGGTTTTACTTACCGAGTTGATTAAGAAAGTTCGGATTTCAAGCGAAAGCTTTTCTAATTGATCTTGGCTTAAACCCTGTAAATCCGCAGGACTATGGATCGAGTTTAATAACTCACTCATTTAGCCCCCCGTAAAAGATAAGGCTCATATTCTACTTGGTGAGCTACTTTCCGCTCGGCAGAAGAGATCTGAGCACGTACTGCATGATGCCACCGTGACGGTAGTAATCAGCCTCACCAGGAGTGTCAATCCGCACCAGGGCGCGGAAGGATTTCTCTCCGTATGAAACTGTTACTTCGCGAGGCGTAGATCCCGAATTGAGTTCCTCAATGCCGGTAATCGAAAAGACTTCATCACCAGATAAGTTTAATGATTCCGCGCTTTGCCCTTCCAGATATTGCAGAGGCAGCACTCCCATACCAATCAGATTTGAGCGGTGAATCCGTTCATAAGATTGGGCAATTACCGCTTTTACTCCGAGGAGCGCAGTTCCTTTTGCAGCCCAGTCACGTGATGACCCTGAGCCATACTCTTTACCAGCAAGAATTATTAACGGCACACCATTGCTTTGATATTGCACTGATGCATCATAAATTGTGGCTTGCTCACCACCACTTAAGTAATTTCGCGTGAAGCCACCTTCTATTCCATCTAGCAATTGATTCTTCAATCGAATATTTGCAAATGTTCCGCGAATCATTACTTCGTGATTTCCGCGACGTGATCCATATGAATTGAAATCTTTACGATCGACACCATGCTCAGCTAAATATTTACCAGCAGGTGAATCTGCTTTGATATTTCCGGCAGGTGAGATGTGGTCAGTTGTTACTGAATCCCCTAATTTAGCTAATACGCGAGCATCTTTAATATCTTTAACAGGAACCGGATTACGTGGCATTCCTTCAAAGTACGGCGGTTTGCGTACGTAAGTTGAATCAGCATCCCATGCGAAAGTTTTTCCAGTTGGAGTATCAAGTGCTTTCCAACGATGATCGCCATCAAATACTCCGGCATAATCTTTTGTAAACATCGCTGAAGTTATTGATGATTCAACAACTGCTGCAATCTCCTGTGCAGATGGCCAGATATCTCGCAAGAAAATTGGTGCACCATTTGCATCATTGCCAAGTGAATCCGTCTCAAAATCATGATCCATAGTTCCGGCAAGTGCATAAGCAACAACAAGTGGGGGTGAGGCCAAGAAGTTCATTTTTACATCTGGACTGATTCGGCCTTCGAAGTTTCGATTACCTGACAGAACTGCTGCGACCGCTAAATCTTGTTCATTAACTGCTTTGCTAATCTCAACTGGAAGCGGGCCTGAGTTTCCGATGCAGGTAACGCACCCATAGCCAACCAAGTTAAATCCAAGTTTTTCCATGTATGGCATTAAACCTGCGCGCTCGTAATAATCCATGACAACTTTTGAACCTGGAGCAAGAGTTGTTTTCACCCAAGGCTTTGAAGTTAATCCTTTTTCTACAGCTTTTTTGGCTAGGAGCGCTGCTCCAAGCATTACCGAAGGATTTGAGGTGTTAGTGCAAGAAGTAATTGATGCGATAACCACATCGCCATTTTTAATAGTGGTTGCTTTTCCATTTACACCGATCGCAACTGGTGATTTTCCTGTTTTCTCAGTGAAGTATGTTGGAAGCACCTTCGCGAACTCCGCTTTTGAATCAGAAAGCGAGATTCGATCTTGCGGACGTTTTGGACCAGCGATCGATGGAACAACTGTTCCTAAATCAAGTTCCACAACTTCTGAGAATCGTGGCTCTACTGATGGGTCATGCCACAACCCTTGCAACTTCGCATATGCCGAAATTAATTCCACTTGGTTTTCACTGCGACCGGTTAGTCGCATGTATCGCAAAGTCTCTTCATCGATTGGGAAGATTGCACAAGTTGAGCCGTACTCAGGGCTCATATTTCCAATAGTTGCGCGGTTCGCCATTGGAATTTCGGCAACACCTGGACCGTAAAACTCCACAAACTTTCCAACAACTCCATGTTTGCGCAAAATCTGAGTAATTGTTAAAGCAAGATCTGTCGCAGTAGTACCTGTTGGCAACTTTCCAGTTAATTTAAATCCAACAACTCTTGGAATCAACATCGACACTGGTTGACCAAGCAAAGCCGCTTCAGCTTCAATTCCGCCAACGCCCCAACCAAGTACACCTAAACCATTAACCATGGTGGTGTGTGAATCAGTACCAACAACAGTGTCTGGATATGCGCGTAAAACGCCGGAAACATTTCTAGTCATAACGACTCTTGCTAAAAATTCAATATTTACTTGATGAACGATTCCAGTTCCAGGTGGCACAACTTTAAATTCATCAAAAGCGCCTTGCCCCCAACGCAAGAAACGGTAACGCTCGCGATTGCGCTCATATTCAACATCTGTATTTTGTTCAAAAGAAGTATTGGTTCCAAAGAAATCTGCAATGACTGAGTGATCAATAACTAACTCGGCAGGCGCCAGTGGATTTACTTTGGTTGGGTCTCCCCCAAGATCTGCAATTGCTTCACGCATGGTTGCTAAATCAACTACGCAAGGGACTCCAGTGAAATCTTGCATAATTACTCGAGCTGGAGTGAATTGAATTTCAGTTTCGATATCTCCCGTTGGATTCCATGCTGCAAGAGCTTTGATCTGTTCGGCGGTGATATTTGCCCCGTCTTCATGGCGTAAAAGATTCTCAAGCAATATTTTTAAGCTAAATGGAAGATTGGAAGCACCGGCCACGCGGGTGATGTCAAAGATCTCATAATCAGTTGCATTTACATTTAATACGCTCTTACTTTTTAAGGAATCTTTGCTAATTTCGCTCATTTTGTGCCTTCCAAATCTATCTTGATATCAAGATATTACCGGAATATAGGTGGCAATGCACTCGACGTGAGCGGTCATCGGAAAGGCATCAAAGGCTGCAATAGAGCGCAATTTGAACCCGGCATCAGCGAGATAGGAGGTATCTCGAGCCAATGAGGCTGGATCGCAAGATACATAACAGATAGCTCGGGGAGCTAATTTAGCCATCTGAACAACCACCTCATTGCCAGCACCGGCACGTGGAGGATCAAGCACAATTAAATCAACTTTATTTAAGCGCGGTAAATACTTTGCAACATCCCCTTGATGAATTGAGACTGAACCGGTGTTTGCAAAATTTACTTTTGCATCCTTGATTGCACTTGCTCCAGTTTCAATAAGTTCAACAGTACAACCGCGGGCAGCAAGTGGTTTTGCAAACAAACCAACTCCGCCATACAAATCAAGTGCGATATCACCAGCTTTTGGTTCAAGTTCAGCTAGCACTCGCGCGATAAAAACTTCAGGTGCTTTTTTATTACCTTGCCAAAAACTATCGATACTTACTTGGTACTCGAATTTTTCTCCGGCTACTTCCACAACTTCAGTTTGCAACATCGGACCATCGGCAACTCTGACTATTTCATTTTTCTCAAGTACAACTGACCTATCTCCCGTTGATGAAGTGAGTACTTCAACGCGATCTTGTGATGCCCATCTTTGTTTAGTCACTTCTGGAAGATCAAGTGCCGGTGCAGAAATTAAACAATCATCAATTGGGTAAAGTTCATGTGATCTGGCTCCAAGAAAACCAACTTCCCCGTCTTTCCCGACATGCATCGAGATCCGAGTCCGATACCCAAGACCATCTTCGACTCCAGCAATTGTTAATGCTTGCACTTCTACGTCAATATCCATTTTTGCTAAACGGGCAAACTGTTCCTTAATAATTCCACTTTTAAATTTGCGCTGCGCAGTTGGTGAAATAAATTGAAAATCACAACCACCACACCCTTTTGCTTTCGCATGCTTGCAAGGAGGTTTTACGCGATCTGGAGATTCGACCAATATTTCAATTGCGTCGCCGCGACAAAATGTGGAACCTGTAGAAGTAATCTGAGCTTTTACTCTTTCGCCAGGGATGGCGTACCGGACAAAAATTACCCACCCATCATGGCGAGCAACTCCATGGCCACCATGAGCCATCGACACAATTTCAACCTCGACAACTTGGCCGACCTGCAATTTAGCGGCTTTGCTGCCGTTTTGATTGGTCTTGCTGGATCTGCCCGTTGCGCTCATGACGCGAGGGTATCGGGTGTAGGTTTGCCCTTATGCACGTTGTCGTAATGGGGTGCGGTCGCGTCGGAACGCTGATTGCCCAACGGTTAGAAGCAGCTGGCCACAGTGTGGCGATAATCGATCAAAATCGGGAGTCATTCCGCAGACTTGGCGCAAATTTTGATGGAACAACGGTCACCGGAGTTGGCTTTGATCGAGACACATTGCTTGAAGCCGGAATTGATCGCGCAGATGCTTTTGCAGCGGTAAGTAACGGCGATAACTCAAATATTTTAGCTGCACGTGTTGCCCGCGAAACTTATGGGGTAAAAAATGTAGTTGCGCGAATTTATGATCCAGGCAGAGCTGAAATTTATCAGCGGCTTGGAATTCCTACTGTTGCAACTGTTGTTTGGACTGCAGATCAGATTTTACGTCGCTTGATGCCAGACGGTTCACTTTCTGAGTGGCAAGATTCAACTGGATCGATCAAATTACTTGAAGTACATCTGCACGAAGGTTGGTTTGGTCAACCAGCGGTCAAAATTGAGGAAGCAACTGGTGCGCGTTTAGCGTTTATTACTCGGTTAGGGAAAGGCGTGCTTCCTACTGAGCACACAGTTTTGCAAGAAGGAGATTTAGTCCATTTGTTAGTCATGGAAGATCAACGTAAAAATGTTGAATTAACACTGGCGCAATCTCCTGGGGGTAAGTAAATGAGAGTTGCAATTGCTGGTGCTGGAAATGTTGGGCGTGCTATTGCCCGCGAACTCTTAAGTAATGGTCATAGTTTGTTATTAATCGATAAAGACCCAGCAGCCATGAAAATGGATTCAGTACAAGACGCAGATTGGTTAATGGCTGATGCATGCGAAATTGCATCACTTGATAATGCAAAATTGAATGATTGTTCAGTATTTGTGGCCGCAACTGGTGATGACAAAGTCAATTTAGTCGCATCCTTTTTGGCTAAAACTGAGTATGGCGTACCACGCGTTGTGGCACGTGTTAATCATCCAAAAAATGAATGGATGTTTGATTCCTCTTGGGGTGTAGATGTTTCAGTTTCCACTCCACGGATGCTTTCGGCATTAGTTGAAGAAGCGGTCACTGTTGGAGATTTGGTGCGACTATTTTCACTTCGTGCTGGCGAAGCAAACCTTGTGGAAATTACATTGCCTGCCAATAGCCCATGTGTTGGTAAACGAGTTGCTGACGTCGAACTTCCAGAAGATGCCGCGCTTGCAGCGATTTTGCGTGATGGCCGAGTGCTAACTCCTAAACCAGCAGATGCATTTGCTGCCGGAGATGAGTTAATAATTATTGCTGCCACATCTGCTGAGCCTTTGTTGCAACGCTGTTTTGCACCAGAGCATTAATTTAAATTAAATAATTTCTGATTCTGTTTCTGTTTTAGCTTTAGGAACATTTCTAATAATTAACCAGCTGCCCCATGCTGCGGCTATAAATAGTGGGTAACCCATAACGATTCTGGCAATACCAAGTAAATCAACATTTCCAGCGCGGTAGAGTGGATATTGAACCGCTAGACGCCCAAAAAATAACCCAACCCAAAGCCAACCAGCTTTTATATATGCAGCACGGCGAATTGGATCTTTCCGCCAAGCAAGATTCTCTCCCAAAATTGGTCCCAACATTAATCCCAAAATTGGCAACTTAATTAAATTTAAAAACAAATATAAAGTTCCATAAACTACGTTGATAATCAATCCTGGCAAATAGAAATTCTCTGCTTTGCCGCTTTTTGTTGCGAAGAAAGCGCAAATTGCTACACCAAATAATCCAGATAGCGCATGTTGAATTGTGTCTTTCTTTACTAATCTGGCGAGTGCTAATACCGCGGAAAGAATCAGGGCATAAGTTGCCGATGTTTTGATTTCTTTTGTGAAATAAAATGAAACCATAAAAACTAAAGCCGGGAGTCCAGAGTCAATTAGACCTCTAGTTCCGCCCAATGCATTAACAACTTTTTCTTTATCGTCACTCATGCTTTTCCAGTCGATCCAAATCCACCAGCACCTCGATCAGTTCCTGGTAAATGAGTTACTTCTACAAAATCTGGATGCTCAACTTTTTGAATAATTAATTGTGCAATTCGATCACCGCGTTTAATCTCAATCGCTTTTGTTAAATCATGATTGATTGCAATAACTTGAATTTCCCCACGATAAGAGGCATCGATAGTTCCAGGTGTATTTACTAATGACATTCCTTGCTTGATGGCCATTCCAGAACGCGGATGAACAAAAGCTGCGTAACCAGGCGGCAATGCAATTGCGATTCCAGTTGGAATTAAAGCGCGCTCCCCTGCCGACAAAGTTATGTCGATCCGTGAATATAAATCTGCGCCAGCATCACCAGGTTTTGCGTAACCTGGAAGTGGTAAGTCAGGATCTAACCGGGTAATTAATAAATCTTTCATGGGTTAATCTCGAAATCTGGATCAACAAATGCCAACAACTCTGGATGAGCGCGCACATGCTTTAGATACTCTTCAGGTGCGTTTTCTAAAAAGTGTGACATCGGCACCACCACAAATAACGCTGCAGCCCTAACAGCAAGTGGGCCATCTGGGGCATTTAATCTTCCTTCTGCGCGGGTGTAAACCTTGCGTCCTACCTGTCCTGAAATTTCGGCAGTGATATGTAATGTACTTCCCATCGGAACTGGTTTTAGGAAATCGGTTTCTAGCCGTGCGGTAACTGCAGGTGAACGAATCAGCCACATTAATTTTCCGAGTGCCTCATCAAATGCAAGAGATAACAATCCACCATGCGCTAATCCCGGCGCTCCTTGATGGTCGTGAGTAACAGTAAATTCAGCAGTTAAGTTTGCGCCCTCACCAGCGTGCGCAACTAAATGCAACCCGGTTGGATGTAAATCGCCACAACCAAAACAATGTCCGAAGTGAGATGGGATTTTGGTGCCAATTCCAGGAGCTTTTGGATGTCGTGGCGGAACCAGTGCCCCTTCAGGTGCTGTGGTGCTTGCAACACGACTCATAAGTAACAGGATACCGCTAACCGAGTACCGTGATCTCTATGGCGCCTAACCCAAATGAAAATCTCAGCAATCAGCCCGCTTTTCATGAGGTCATTTACCCTTCATTAGCTCCGATTTCTTTTGCGTTTTTCTTACTCTCATCAATCGGTGTGATCTTTGCATCAGCTTATGGATCCACTTGGGGTTGGTTTGTAACTTTACTGCTAGCAATTCTGATTTCCACTGGCATTTATCGCAGCCGTTTAGTTATTGAAATTAAAGATGGAAAGTTATTTGTTGCTGGTGCGAAAATCGAAAAAAAGTTTATCGGAGAAGTAGTCTCTTTAAATTCTGCCGAAATGAAATTACTACGAGGGCGAGATGCAAACGCCATTGCATTTACTGCAGTTAGATTTTGGATTAAAGGTGGAGTTAAAGTTGAGGTAATTGATGCAAATGACCCGGTGCCTTACTGGTTAATTTCTAGTAAGCACACCGAAAAACTTGTTAGCGCAATTAATAAACTTTAAGCGCACTCACGACATACTGAAGTTGGGCCATCGCCTTTTGCTAATTGCGAGCGATGATGAACCAAGAAACACTTAGAACAGGTAAATTCATCCGTTTGGCGAGGCAACACTCGAACTGTTAGCTCTTCGCCAGAAAGGTCTGCACCCGGAAGTTCTAGATTTTCAGCTGCTTCTGCTTCATCAATATCAACCTGTCCAGATTTTTTATCAACCTGGCGGGCCTTTAACTCTTCAAGTGATTCCTCATGTAACTCTTCATCGACTTTTCGGGGCGTGTCGTAATCTGTTGCCATTTCGCCCTCCCTCTCATCATGCCTAGTTAGCTTGATTATCAACGCTTTTTACTACAACAACGGCGCGAGCCGAATTATGCCTCTCAACAGGTAAAAGGGTTGCATCCGCTGAGCGTGTCCGAGCCCGAGCAAACCAGATTAACCTTAAGAAAGCCGGGTAATTTGCAATCCACGTGCTGCTTGACGCTCGAAATGGACTTCTCGCTTATCTTTAAACCG
>CAIUXE010000046.1 GCA_903902965.1 uncultured Actinomycetes bacterium | reverse complement strand
TCGGTCCAGGCTTGCCTTTTGACACTGATAAATATTTCATAATTTGCCCAAATGTAATTGGTGGATGCCAAGGTTCAACGGGCCCGGCATCAATCGCACCAGATGGAAAACCATACGGTTCACGTTTTCCATATCTAACAATTCGCGACATGGTCGCTGCCGAATTCGCCTTTACTGAAAAGGTCGGAATCGCAAAATACCTTCTTGCTGTTGGTCCATCCCTTGGTGGAATGCGCGCTCTTGAATGGGCCATTTCTCATCCAGATCGCGTTGGCGCTATCTGCACAATCGGATCATCTGCTGTTGCTACTGGAGACCAAATTGGCGCAGCAAGTATTCAAATTAGAGCGATTAAAAAGGATCCACATTTTCATGGTGGAGA
The DNA here is from genome assembly GCA_903902965.1 of uncultured Actinomycetes bacterium. Classification (GTDB taxonomy): domain Bacteria; phylum Actinomycetota; class Actinomycetes; order Nanopelagicales; family Nanopelagicaceae; genus UBA3012. The sequence goes on along the minus strand of CAIUXE010000046.1, from coordinate 2,088 downwards.
TTTTTATGACAAAGAAGTCGGCCCAGTTGAAGGCATGGGAATTGCGCGCCGAATTGCACATTTAACATATCGAACTGAAGCAGAAATGGATGTTCGTTTCGGTCGCGAAATGCAAGGTGATGAAACCGGGCGTTACGCAGTTGAGTCTTATCTGGATCATCAAGCCGATAAATTGGCACGCAGATTTGATGCGAACACTTATCTAATTTTGACTGAAGCAATGAACTCACATGATGTCGGTCGTGATCGCGGGGGAGTAGAAGCCGCACTCGGGTCGATCAAAATTCCAGTAATTGTGGTTTCGATTGATACCGATCGATTGTTCCCACCAAGATTGCAACAGGAAATTTTTGAATTAACCCCAACTGCCGAAGCCCCAGATATTTTGGTTTCACCTTTTGGACATGATGGATTTTTAGTAGAAGTTGAGTCAGTAGGTGCGATTATCCGCAGAGCTCTGGCCCGGGCTGGCGGCTAGCAAAAGTTCTCAGACTCTGGGATTTGAACCGGATTTGAACTCAATCCGTGCTGTTTTGGGGCGAAAATGTGCGCCGACGGGGTGAAAGAAATTATAATGTCACCATAAGGTTTTAGCCCCGGTCCACTTGGATCAGAGGGTTTAGAAAAATAGCAGTAAGGATGTTAAGTGCCATCTTCTAAGCCTGCCAAAAAAGCCGCACCAGCAAAAAAAGCGGCTGTTAAATCAGTGGCAAAGACAGCTGTGAAGAAAGCTCCAGTAAAAACTATTGCTAAAGCACCAGCTAAAAAAGCGCCAGCTAAATCAGCTGCAAAAGCACCAGCTAAAAAAGCTCCGGTGAAATCAGTTGCACCAAAAGAGCGTCCAAAGATTTTGACTAAGGCAGAATTAGCAGAACGTAAAGCGGCTTTAGAGGCCGAGTTAAATAGCGACAAGCCAATTAGTAAAAGTTCGGCACCTACTTCAGCAAAAAGCACTGCTACACCTGCAGCATCAAAAGGTAAGCCAATCAAAGTGACTGTTGATGGCGAAGATGTTGAATTAGAAGAGGTCGAATTAGAAGATATTGAAGCCCTTGAAAAAGAGTTGGTAACTGACAATTTAGAAGGCGTTGAAAATATTGTTGATGCAGAACGAAAAGAGAAGCCAGTCGAAGTCGAAGATGATCGTGCTGCTTTCTCACTCACCGCATCTGAAGAGGATGACCTTCCTGCTCAAACCGTTGTCACCGCAGGTGCTACCGCTGACCCAGTTAAGGATTACCTCAAGCAGATCGGGCGAGTTCCACTTCTTAACGCTGAGCAAGAGGTCGAATTAGCTAAAAAAGTTGAAGCTGGATTATTTGCTGAAGAAATGATCGCTGGCGGAGTTAAATTTGATAAGAAGTTGAAGCGTGAGATGGATGAAATTATTGCCATCGGTCGCCGTGCCAAGAACCATCTTCTTGAGGCCAACTTACGTTTGGTAGTTTCGCTAGCCAAGCGTTACACCGGTCGCGGAATGCTCTTTCTTGATTTAATTCAAGAAGGAAACTTAGGATTGATCCGTGCAGTTGAGAAATTTGATTACACCAAAGGTTACAAATTCTCGACTTACGCAACTTGGTGGATTCGCCAAGCGATTACGCGCGCGATGGCTGACCAGGCTCGCACAATTCGTATTCCAGTGCACATGGTTGAAGTTATTAACAAACTTGCTCGTGTACAACGTCAGATGTTGCAAGATTTAGGTCGCGAACCAACGCCTGAAGAGCTCGCTAAAGAATTAGATATGACTCCTGAAAAAGTTGTTGAAGTGCAAAAATATGGACGCGAACCAATCTCACTTCATACTCCACTTGGTGAAGAAGGAGATTCAGAGTTTGGTGATTTGATTGAAGATTCTGAAGCAGTTGTTCCAGCAGATGCAGTTTCATTTACTTTGTTGCAAGAGCAACTGCATTCAGTTCTAGATACATTGTCAGAACGTGAAGCAGGAGTAGTTGCAATGCGTTTTGGTTTAACTGATGGACAACCAAAAACTTTGGATGAAATCGGTAAAGTTTATGGAGTAACTCGCGAACGAATTCGCCAAATTGAGTCCAAAACTATGTCCAAATTACGCCACCCATC
>CAIUXE010000045.1 GCA_903902965.1 uncultured Actinomycetes bacterium | reverse complement strand
TTCAATCAGAGCATGGATCATTCTCGTGATGGGGCAGATGATTTTTACGAAGCATTTTTTAACTGGCCAGCGCTTTACATGCTTGGCGGTAGCGAAGAAATCTTAAGTGCTGCAAAGAAATCCTGGAAAGGTGTAACAGAACAATTAACAAAACTCGGCTTAGTTAAAGACCAATACGAGCGCGGATATGACTGGTTCCACCAAGGCGAATCAATGATCTTTTTTTATGCGATCTGTGCTGCCGATCCCAAAGATCAGGAGTTTAAGAAATTAGCTAAACAATTTGCAGATCTATATGCCGGCAAAAACTCACCAAATTATGTTGCAGACAAAAACATTATCCCTGCCCCGCATAACGGATCTGACGGTTTGCGACCAGGTCTGGGCCAGGAAAACCAAGATGGTTATCCAGCGGGTGACATTAATTCAGTTATGAAGCCATATGGATTGCCACTGCACTACGTAGAAGGTATTAATGAGTGGGACGATTTGGCAGTTAAAGAAAAATCTATGCTCATGGCTTCCGAAATGGAACGCGTTCTAGGCTACGGAGATGTAGCCGTAAATCTCGCAGTTACTTCGCTGATTGCTAACCAATGGCTTTATGACAATGAGCAAAGTTCAGCTGATTGGATCAATAAATACATTCAAGGCTGGGTTGACCGAGCAAAAGCCAATGATGGAATTGTGCCTGACAACGTAGCCCCTAACGGTGAAGTTGGCGGCTTGCATGATGGTCGATGGTTTGGTGGACATTACGGATGGACCTGGCCACATGGTTTTTACAGTGTTTCTCATGCAACCTTGGTCGCAGCTTTAAATGCAATTTTAGTATCAGGAGATAAGAGCGTATTGCAGCTAACCAGAACAGTGCTCCAAAAAGTTAAATCTCTTGGACGCGTTGGAACAATTATTGAAACTGAAAGCAGTTTGCAAGCTGGGACTGAGCGTTTTGGAGTTCCAGTCGATAAGCCGGTAGTACTGGTTCCTTATCGTTATGGAAAAGATGGCTGGTTTGATTATTCACCGATGATTATGAGCCTTCCACTTTGGCTCTGGTATTTATCCATGAGTGATGAAGATACAAAATTAATGGAAGAGTTGATAGAAGGTATCGCTCCATTCGGTAGTTACTTATCTCCAACCCGAAACAAAGAAGAAGCAGGCCATGAAGCACCGTGGTTCTTATACCTACATGGGAAAAATCAAAATTACCCAGCAACTGCCTTAGCAATGGCTTTGGGTCAAGTGGCTCGCAGAATGCGATTAATGGAGACTGAAGTAATCAGTGGACCTGGTGGAGTCAACATTCATTTCTGGCAAGAGGTACAACCGATTGTTACTGAAATTTTGACTCAATTAACTTTGGGTGCGCCACAAGTTCTTTACAACGGTGGATTACAGGTAGCCCGACTTAGATATTTTGATGCAGATGCCGGGCGGATTGGCTTACCGAGCGAAGTTGCAGCGTTGGTAACCAAAATAACCATGGATGAAACCTGGGTTGAATTGGTTAATACCAGCATCACCCAAACTCGCAGAGTGGTCCTTCTGGCTGGAGCATTTGGCGAGCATCAATTTGAGTCGGTTACTCAGCAATCAGAAAGTACCGATCCAAAGCATGGCGATCGCTTTGTTGATGGATATGAGCAAGCTATTTATAGCGGCGATAAAGGAGCACTGCTCATTTATCCTGGTTCAAGACGCGCATATGGATCGCCAGAACTTCACGAAGAAAGTGTCACCACAGAAGTTGATAAAAACTCTTTTGCTGTGGAATTGCCTGCTAACTCATCAGCGAAATTGAGAATTAAGATGAAGTTAAATGCCAATAAGCCAAAGTTCATCGGGTTTGCTGATCTTTAATGGCAAATATTGTCCGGCATCAATTTAAGGCAAAAATCAAGGAAAGTTCTGTAGAGCATTTTGCAGATTCTTTGCAGGGGAAAAAAGCCGAGATTGATAATCAACTTGCTGTCATGAGAGTTCACTTTTTTAAAATGTTTCAATTCAGCGATTTGCTTTTTATTTATCTTGAATCTGAGATTACTCTTTCAAAATTTGATTTACCTTCTAGTTTTGATGGAATGCTCATGGATTGGCCGGGGGAGAGTGGCAACAGAAAATTTGTTTCGATGCTGGATATTTTTCACGATGCGATTCCACGCGCTGAATCTGTTTGGCGGGATTCCGGATCACCTCGTGAAAGCCTTGGCTCGATAGTTTATTTGCGTCCAGAAAAATACTGCAGTTATGTTTTTTATCATTTTCAACTTCAAGAAGAAGGAATACGTAAATTTAACAAGCACTATGTAATTGGGGCCCATGAAAATTGTTTGTTTTCATATCAAGAATTACCTGCAGTTATCGATAGTACAAATCATGATCGAGTCTTAGATACAAATGTGAGTCCAGAGAATTGGACCGAATTAATGGGAGAGCATTTTCGCCCATGGCCAGAGGGTCTAGATGTTGAAAAACCTTGGAAGAGCATGAAAGAGATTTTCTCTTACTCTACTTATGCCACTAATTCAGGGGCCATTTAATTTGACCTTTGCTAAGCGGATAATTCCTAACCTAGTTTTATTAGCTGTTGCTGGGGTTGTTCTAACGCCTTTTTTATGGTTAATTTTGGCACCAAGCAAAACAGGTGATGAATTAAAATTATTACCGCCAATGAGTTTTGGAAGTTTTGAAACTTACAGGCTAACAATTTCAGGACTGCTGAGTTTCCAAGACGGAGTGATTTTTGATTGGTTGAAAAATTCACTTACGTACACCTTATGCGCAATGGCGATAGGAATCGCTTCTGCATTACTTGCCGGTTATGCCTTAGCCGTTATCCCAATTCGTGGGAAGAAATATATTTTAATTGCTGTACTTATTTATATGATCATTCCAACAACCGCGTTAGTTTTACCACTTTACATAACCTTAGATTTAATTGGCCTGACTGATTCCCGATTAGGCATAACTTTATGCTCAGCACCTTTTCCATTCGGAGTATTTTTAGCTTATATATTTTTTACGACAGTAGTGCCTCGTGAAATTCTTGAATCAGCCCGGCTTGATGGGCTCTCAGAGTGGGGAGTATTTCTCCGGCTAGCCCTTCGTATGTCACGGCCGCTCTGGAGCTTATTGATTTTCTTTTCTTTCATAGTGTTATGGAATAGTTATCAACTACCTTTGATGCTGCTAAATTCGCCCGAATTTTTTCCGCTTCCTGTCGGCCTGGGGCTGGGTCTAAGTACCGGAAATGCGCTTGTCGGAGTTCTTTTGATAGTCCCAGCCATCTTCGTTTTCATCGGCTCTCAGCGCTCGTTGGCTCGAGGCATTTTTGGTGGCTCGGTCAAGGGTTGATTCAGTAGAGTTCTGCCAATCTAGTCCTCGCGGATCTGGCTAATTTAGGGAGCGGAATGAGCGCGCAATTAATCCATCCATTCACTTTTGGGGATCGAACTCAATCGGATTTGTTAGGTGGAAAAGGCGCAAACCTTGCCGAAATGGTTCGCATGGGTTTGCCCGTGCCTCCGGGTTTTACGATCACGACGCAAGCATGTCGTGAATATCTTGCTTCTGGAAAAATGCCTTCAGGTCTAATTGCAGAAATTAATGATTCATTAAATGATTTAGAAAAAAGTTTAGATAAAAAATTTGGTGATCCGACCAAGCCTTTACTAGTGTCGGTTCGTTCTGGAGCAAAGTTTTCAATGCCCGGAATGATGGAAACTGTTCTAAACGTTGGAATGACCCCTGAAGTTGCAGAAGGATTAGCAAAGATTTCTGGAAACGAAAAATTTGCTTGGGACTCTTATCGCCGCTTTATAGATATGTATGGACGAATTGTGTGTGAAGTTCCGCCGGCAGAGTTTCATCAAATAGAAAACCGCATTCTAGAATCTCACTCAGTTAAAAGTATTCAAGAGTTAGATGTAGCTGGGCTTCAAGCTTTGGCAGCAGCGTTTATTAAAGAGATTGAGATTGTTACTGGTAAACCATTTCCAACTGATCCACGCGAACATTTGATTAGTTCAGTAGAGGCTGTATTCCATTCATGGAACTCTGAGCGGGCCCAGCTTTACCGACGTCGTGAGCGCATCTCATCCGACTTAGGTACAGCAGTAAATATTCAATCTATGGTGTTCGGAAACTTGAGTGATGATTCTGGAACCGGAGTGGCATTTACTCGCGATCCTGCATCTGGTGAAGTTGGAAGTTACGGAGATTATTTAGACCGCGCACAGGGTGAGGACGTAGTTGCTGGAATTCGCAACACCATGTCACTTGAGGATATGGCCAAAAAAGAGCCAGTTGTACATGCCGAACTTGAAAAAGTTATGGGCTTACTCGAGGATCACTACCGCGATTTGTGCGACATTGAATTTACCGTTGAGCGTGGAAAATTATGGATTTTACAAACTCGTGTTGGCAAGCGAACTGCTGAAGCCGCATTCCGTATAGCGACTCAATTAGTTGATGAAGGAAAAATCACGATGGATGAGGCGCTCTCTCGCACATCTGGTGATCAATTAGTGCAATTAATGTTTCCGCAATTTGATTTGAGTGGCTCAATTAAAGAGATTGCGCGTGGAATTCCAGCCTCTCCAGGTGCCGCTGTAGGAGAAGTTGTTTTTGATTCCCGAAGAGCTTTTGATTTGGCTAGAAGCGGTAAAAAAGTGATTTTAGTGAGACGGGAAACTAGCCCCGATGATTTGGTGGGAATGGTTGCCGCAGAAGGAATTTTGACTAGTCGTGGAGGAAAAACTTCACACGCAGCGGTAGTTGCTCGTGGAATGGGTAAGACTGCAGTTTGTGGAACTGAAAGTATCTCTGTCGATGAGCGCGCATCTTTATTTACGGTAGGAAGCTTGACTGTTTATGAGGGTGAAACTATTTCAATTGATGGAACAACTGGTGCGGTCTACACCGGAGTAATTCCGGTAATCGCATCACCAGTTACTGCTTACCTTGAAGGAAGGCTTGCTGCATCTGCTGATGAAGCATCACCAGTTGTAAAAGCAGTTGATCGGGTTTTGCAACACGCAGATAAAATTCGTGCACTTCGAGTCCGGGCAAATGCGGATACTCCAGAGGATGCAGTTCGTGCCCGCATTCTTGGCGCAGAAGGTGTGGGATTGTGTCGCACCGAGCATATGTTCTTAGGACCGCGTCGTATCTTTGTTGAAAGATTAGTTTTAGCTGAAAATGAAGATGTACAACGCGGTGTTATTGCTGAGATGGAACCGCTTCAACGCGCTGATTTTGTCGGCATCATGATGGCTATGTCTGGATTGCCGGTAACTGTTCGCTTACTGGATCCGCCGTTACATGAATTCTTACCAGATTTAGCATCCCTTACCGGCGAGATGGCAAAAGCTGAAGCACTTGGAAGTGAAGTTTCAACTCGAGATCAAGCAATTTTTGCCGCAGTTAAGCGTTTGCATGAATCCAATCCGATGCTTGGGTTACGTGGAGTTCGCCTTGGAATTTTGATTCCCGAGTTGTTTAAGATGCAGGTTCGTGCACTTGTGCACGCATGTCTTGAAGTAAAACAACTTGGTCATAATCCAAAACCAGAAATCATGATTCCTTTGGTAGCCACCCAACGAGAATTACTATATTTGCGCGAAACGTTAGAGGCTGAGATTTCCCAAACTCTCAAGGGCACGGGACAGCAAATAGATATTCCGATTGGAACAATGATTGAAACTCCTAGAGCTGCGATAACTGCAACTCGATTGGGAGATTATGCCGATTTCTTCTCCTTCGGAACTAATGATCTAACTCAATTAACTTGGGCTTTTAGCCGCGATGATGTGGAATCCACCTTCTTGCCGCGCTACCTAGATCTTGAATTATTACCTTTTAATCCATTTGAATCTCTAGATCAAGACGGAGTGGGACTTTTGGTCAAGATCGCAACAGAGCAAGCTCGTGCATTACGACCTGATTTTAAATTGGGCGTGTGTGGTGAGCATGGAGGCGATCCAAGAAGTATTCACTTCTTCCACGGATTAGGTTTAGATTACGTATCTTGCTCGCCATTCCGAGTTCCAGTTGCAAGATTGGAATCGGGCCGTGCACAAGTGATTAGTTCTTCAACTTCAAGCACCGCTTGATTTAATTAGAAGTTAAGAAAGAGGTAGGTCTGATGCCACGCCATAGTGAGTTAGCAAAGATTGAAAGAACTGGTCTTCAAGTAACTAAACTTTCATTAGGTACAGCTCCGCTAGGTGGATTATTTACCTCAGTCCCAGAAGCCGATTCTGATGGCGTAATTGCAGCTGCATTTGCGGCAGATATTAATTTCTACGATACGGCTCCTCTTTATGGATTCGGGCGAGCTGAAGTTCGATTAGGTCGTGGTCTTAATGCGGCAAATAAGCCGTATGTTCTTTCAACAAAAGTTGGGCGAGTATTAAACCCAGTATCGGGATCAGCGGTAGCAGGCGGACTTGCTGAATTTGCCGATGCAGACACAACGGTCGAACCTATTTTTGATTATTCAGCGAAGGGAATTCGCCGTTCATTTGAAGAGAGTCTGGTTCGTTTAGGTGTAGATCGAATTGATGTCGCGTTAATTCATGATGCAGATGATCGAATTGATGAGGCAATTAAATTTGCTTACCCAGAATTAGAAAAGATGCGCTCTGAAGGTTTAGTTAGCACAATCGGAGTTGGAATGAATTACTGCCCTCCAACAGTTAAAGCTGTTGTAGAGACAGATATTGATATTGTGTTAATCGCCGGAAGATACTCTTTGCTAGATCAATCATCACAAGATCAACTTTTCAAAGAAACAATGAAGAGAAAAGTTTCGGTCATGATTGGTGGCGTATACAACTCAGGAATTTTGGCTAACCCAGTAGCCGGTGCCACTTTTCATTATGCACCTGCGCCAGATGAAATAATTGCAAAGGCACAAAAGATTCGAGATTTATTGGCAACATTTAACGTCTCTCTAACAGCCGCAGCGATCCAATTCCCACTACGCCACCCAGCGGTCACAACAGTTTTGACTGGTTCGCGCAGCGCTAAAGAGTTGCAAGCCAACATCGCAGATTTCGATAGCGATGTGCCACAAGAAGCTTGGGCTGCGCTAGAGGCTGCCGGTTTAATCCCACCTATTGACTGAAAAATCGTTTTCCCATAATCTCTGGCCATGTCTTTAAGGCCAGTTGAGCACAAATTAAACGGAATGACTTGGGAGCATGTTCGCGGACATGGCTGCTTAGTAGCCTCAGATCCATTTTTGCAGAGCCACCTAGGTATCACTGTGGATTGGACCGCCAGATCACTTCTGGCTTTTGGCGATCAGAAAATTGAGGAGTTCTACCAAGATTTTGATCTGATGGTCATCGATTACCCACATATCCCTGACGCTGTAGCTGCGGGGACGCTCTTGCCTTTCGAAGATTTTGTATCAACTGCTGATTTGAATCAACTTGCTCAAGAGAGTGTTGGTGGATCTCATCACTCTTATTTATTTAGAAACAAACATTGGGCATTGGCATTAGATGCCGCATCTCAGGTAAGTGCTTACCGTCCTGATCGCGCAGATAGTGCACCGCTAACTTGGAATGATGCGAAAGAAATTGGCAAAGCTGGCAAATTGCTTTGGCCATATAAGCCAGTAGATGCATTTAGTACCTTCGCAACTTTGTGTGCGCAGCTAGGAGCGCCTCTTGCCGGCGGTAATGCTGGCGGCAAAAATTTCATTGATAACCAGATTGCAGCGCAAGCGTTAGACCTAATGATTGAATTTACTCACCTTGTTCCAGATTTTTGTGCAACCTTTAACCCAATAGACACAGCAGAAGCGCTCGCCGATGATGGACCATTCTCACATGCTGTTGCACTTTATGGATATACCAATTATGGAAGAATCGGATTCCGAAAAAACTTACTTTCTTATGATGACATTCCGTCCTTTGATGGGCAGGCGAGTGGAGCTTGTTTAGGTGGTACTGGAATTGCAGTTTCTAGTGCAACCAAGAATCCTGAAGCTGCTTTTAAGGCAGCGCTAACTCTGGCTAAAGGCGACGTGCAGTCGACCGTTTACACCAAAGCCGGTGGACAGCCTGGAAATTTAAGGGCTTGGAAGAGCCGGGAATGTAATGAGATAACAAATTATTTCTTTAGAAATACTTTAAGAACTCTGGAGCGGGCGTGGATAAGACCACATGTTATTGGTTGGCCTGATATTCAAATGGAGATTTCAAAGATCGTTCATCCTTCTTTAGTTGCGAAAAAATTAACTGGCAAGGAAGTTTCATTAATCGCTGAGTTATATGATCGATATGCGGTGATCGAATGAAATTTTCAGAGTATGAAATCGGAAGTACGAGAAAAAGTTTTGGCCGCACAATTACCGAAGCAGACATCGTGACCCATGCTGGCCAAACGGGAGATTTCTATCCTCATCATATGGATGCAGAATGGTGCGCTACTCAGCCATTCGGACAAAGAATGGCGCATGGAACTTTAATTATTTCAGTAGGCGTTGGAATGATGGCTGGGGAGATAAACCCGGATGCGATGAGTTATGGCTACGACAAAATCCGGTTTATTAAACCGGTATTTATTGGCGACACCATAAGAGTCACCACAGAAATCACCGGCAAACGAGACCATACCAAGAAAAATGATCAATTTGGTTTTGTAGATGAGCAAGTAAATGTTCTTAATCAGCATGGTGAGACCGTTTTGTCACTCATACATATCTATTTAGTGAACCGGTAGAGAGCGAAAATAAAATGAGTGCAAATAATCAATTAATTGATACCCATCAACATCTTTGGATTATTAGCGAGCGCGAATACTCATGGCTTAAGCCAGAGTTCGGAGTTATATATGGAGATTTTGGACCTAACTTAATAGAAACGGAACTTGCTCCAGCTGGAGTAACTGGAACGGTGATGGTTCAATCTGCCGATACTTATGCAGATACCTTTTACATGCTGGATGTTGCAGCTAAATATAAATTTGTAAAAGGCGTAGTTGGCTGGGTTCCACTAAATCGACCAGCTGAGGCAAGTGCTGCTCTAGAAGTCTTAGTAAAAAATCCAATCTTCAAAGGTGTACGAAATCTGATTCATAATTATCCCGACCCTAAATGGATTTTGCAGCCAGAAGTTCTAGAGGGGATAGGGCTGCTAGATTCTTATAATTTAGTAATGGATTTTGTATCAGTTAACTCCGAACACCTCTCTTGTCTTCCAGTGATTGCTGAGAAGTATCCAAATTTAAAGATTGTGATTGATCACTTATCTAAACCTGATATTAAAAACAACGTATGGGAGCCCTGGGCAAAAGAAATGGCCCAACTGGCTAAATATCCAAATATTTACGTAAAAATCTCTGGCCTTAATACTGTTTCCGCACCTAATTGGAGCTTTAAAGATTGGCTTCCATATATAGATCATATTGTTTCGGTCTTTGGTTCAAATCGAACAATGCTTGGCGGAGATTGGCCGGTAATTTTGCTCGCTGATGATTATCAAACCGTATGGAAAGCCCAAAAAGATGCAATTTCCCATTTTTCACCGGAACAACAAGAGGATGTTAAATACCGCACAGCTACCAAGTTCTACTCACTCTAATCAAACTAGGAAAGGCTAATTAATATGAAACGATATGGATCAGTTCTTGGAATTCCAAAAGCCGATTGGGCAGAGTACGAGCGTTATCACGCTGCAGTATGGCCAGAAGTTTTAAAAACTATCTACGATTGCAATATTCGCAATTACTCGATTTATCGCTATGGCGAATTGCTCTTCTCATACTTTGAGTATGTTGGTAATGATTATGAAGCAGATACCGCGAAAATGGCTGAAGACCCAAAAACTCAAGAGTGGTGGGATGTTATGAAGCCAATGCAACGACCAGTTGCTGAAATTACAGAGGGAGAATGGTGGCATGCAATCCCTGAAGTTTTTCACGTCGATTAATTCACAACATTACAATTTGAAGGGTTGATTGATGTCGCAAAGAATTGCAAGACCAGAACTCCCTTTGGATGGAATTTTAGTTCTTGATTTCAGCCAATTTTTAGCTGGGCCAGTTTCTGCGATGCGTCTTGCAGATTTAGGTGCTCGAGTAATTAAAATCGAGCGCCCAGGTACTGGCGACATTGGCCGAACACTTGCCTTTGCCGGCCTTGCAAGTGATGGAGATACTCTCTCATTCCACATTATGAATCGAAATAAAGAAAGCTTTGCCGCCGATTTAAAAAATGAAAATGACAAACTAGAAGTTATTGAGTTAATAAAAAAGGCGGACGTCATTATTCAAAATTTCCGTCCTGGGGTTATGGAACGGTTAGGTTTTGGCTATGAGGTAGTAAAAGCGATCAATCCAAAGATTATTTATGCCAGCGCTACTGGATATGGAGAAAAAGGTCCTTGGAAAGATCGACCAGGGCAAGATTTACTGGCTCAATCAATCACTGGCTTTCCTTGGTTAAATGGCAGTAAGAACGAACCGCCAATCCCAGCGGGCATTGCGATTGCTGACATTCTTACCTCTATTCATATTGCCCATGGAGTAACTGCACTTCTATTGCGTCGCGAACGAACTGGAATTGGCGGATTTGTAGATACCAGCTTGGCTGAATCAATGCTTGACCTTCAGTTTGAGTTGTTAAGTGCTCATTCTTTTGATGATCAATTGAGAGTTAATCGCGGACCTCGAAATGCCGCTCATGCCTTTTTACCGGCACCGTACGGAATTTATCAAACTGCCGACGGGTATCTAGCTATCGCAATGACTCCAATAAATTCGCTAGGCGCATTAATTGGGCTTGAATCCATTGCAGTATTTACGAACCCTGAAGATTGGTGGAGCCATCAAGAAGAGATAACGCAGGAACTTTCCAAACACCTTGCAACTCAGAAAACAGAACACTGGCTGGAAATTCTCGATGCAGCGGATGTTTGGTGCGCGCCAGTACTCACTCTTCCTGAATTGGTAGAGCATGAAGGTTTCGCTCAGCTTGAGATGATGCAAGAAACTGTTCGCGGTGGTTCTGATGAGATAAAAATTAAAACAACTAGATCGCCAATGCGTTTAGATGGAAAAACTTTGAAAAACAGCAAAGGCGCACCAAGAGTTGGCGAAGATACCGAAAAGATTCGTAAAGAATTCCTAGGAGGAAAGTAATGAAAAACCCAAATCATGATGTTGCTAAGCGTTTACAGGTTCCTGTATGGAATCAAGATAATAAATACTACGAGGATTATAAAGTAGGGGAAGTGGATCGCTCGATCAGAAGGACGATCTCTGAAGGCGAGATGATGCTATTCAACTGCTTATTGCTTGATATGCATCCTTATGTTGGAGATGAAATATTTGCCACTAAAGAGGGGATGTTCGGGAAAAGAATTGTTCCTGGAGCACTTGTTTTCTCATTTGGCATGGGATTGATGGCTCACAACAACACTCAAACTTTTAGTTACGGTTACGATCGACTGAGATTTATCAAACCAGTATTTGTCAATGACACCATTTACACCATGCGAACATTGCTCGAAAAAACGCCTAAATACGATGAGTTAGGTTTGTTTAGAGTTAGCTATGAGGTATTTCGTGCTGATGATGAAGAGTTAGTTCTGTATTGCGAGCACCTTCAGACAGTGAAATATAGAGATCCAGTAAAGGCGCGTGAGGGATTTGAAAAACCCGAGAAATGATTAATCAATTCCAGGATATCTCGAATTTTGTAAAGTTAGAGATTCCAGACTCCAATAAACTTCCAATAGCGATTATTGGAGCAGGTGGAATAGTTGATGGTGCCCATCTTCCGGCATACAAAAAAGCAGGATTAGAAATAGTGGGGATTACAGACGTAGATCAAGCTCGCGCAAATGATGTAGCTAGTCGACATGGAATACCTATGGTTTATCCAGATTTATCAACACTTTTGCGCGAAACCACAGCGCAAGTTATTGATATAGCTGTGCCCCCTGCAGCACAGCGAGATATATTTATTGAAGTTGCAAAGAGCGGACGCCATATTTTGGCTCAAAAACCATTCGCAACAAATATTTCTGATGGCGAAAAAATGATTAAAGCAGCAACTGATGGTGGAATTATCGCGGCTGTAAATCAACAGTTACGATTTGAAGAAGGAATAGCGGCTGCTTACAAAATGGTAGAACTGGGTTGGATCGGGCAAGTGACTTCGATGTCAATAACGGTGAACCTTGCAACCCCATGGGAGATGTTTCCCTGGGCTCAAAATATGGAAAAGTTAGAAATAATGGTCCATTCAATTCATTATCATGATGTGATTCGCTGGTTTTTGGGTGAACCGATCTCAGTTTATTGCGTTGCGGGCAGAACCAAAGGGCAATTTCCAGTTGGAGAAACTAGAACTGTTAGCACATATAAGTTCCCTGAAGAGGTAACCGCAATAGTTCATGCAAACCATGTAAACCGCGGTGAAGATAATTACGCAGAATTTAGAATTGATGGAGATAGTGGCGCAATTCGTGGAACGCTTGGTTTGCTATATGACTACCCAACAGGCAGATTAGATACTTTGGAAGTTAACTCAGGAATATTGCCAACCAATGGTTGGATTCCTTACGAGGTAACCACTCGATGGTTCCCCGATGCCTTTATCGGAACCATGGGATCTCTTCTTGGTGCAATTGCCGGTAATAATCAGCTTCGTTCAAGCGTACAGGAAAACCTTGGCACACTTAAGTTGATTTCAGCTCTCTATGAGTCGATTGAAACAAATCAAGTTGTGAAGCTCTAACTCATGGCTAAATTAATAGATGTCGCGAAAGAAGCTAGTGTCTCGATTTCAATAGTTTCGCGAATTCTAAATGAAGATCCTACTTTGAGGGTCGCAGAAGTAACGCGGGAACGAGTCCTGGAAGTTGCTAAGCGATTGCGATATCAACCAAACCACGCAGCAAGGGCATTGCGATTATCAAAAAATAGTGCGATCGCTTTACTTACGCCCGATTATGCAAACTCAATTTTTAGTGAAATCGCACAAGGGGTTGAGGAACAAGCTCGCTTACTGGATCTTTCAGTTTTAATTAATCGCGCTAGTGAAGTTGAGGATGCAGACAGTTGGCTTAGAAGAATAGTTGCCGAAAGACGAGCAGATGGAATTTTACTTCAGGCGCCAGATGGAATCACCAAAGAAGGTTTAGCAAAATTGACATCTGGAACACTTCCTATTGTTTTAATAAATTCACGGGACGATTCAGATACTTCACATATCATTTTCGATGATGCT
>CAIUXE010000044.1 GCA_903902965.1 uncultured Actinomycetes bacterium | reverse complement strand
TGATGATTGCTGTAATTAGATTCATATTTGTCATTAGAAGGAACCTCCTCTTGATGAGCCAACATTTCCGATTTCATATGCCGATTCAGCATGTACCGCTAAATCAATGCCAGTGATTTCCGCTTCTTGAGAAATGCGGAATCCCATAGTTACATCAATTAACTTGGCGATAATGAATGTGAGAATAAATGAGTAAGCAAGTACAGCACCGCAGGCGATGGCTTGTTTTACTAACTGACCACTGCCTCCACCGTAAAGCAATCCATCTATTCCAGCTGGGGCTGCTGCTGTTGCGAAAACGCCAACTAGTAGTGAGCCAGAGAGTCCACCAACTAAGTGAACGCCAACAACATCAAGCGAATCGTCGTAGCCCAGTTTGTATTTCAATCCCACTGCAAGTGAACAAAGCACACTTGAAATTGCACCAAGAGCAATAGCGCCCAAAGGATCTACTGCAGAACATGAAGGAGTGATAGCAACTAAACCAGCAACCACACCTGATGCTGCACCCAAACTTGTTGCATGGCCATCACGAATTTTTTCTACAGTTAACCAAGCCAACATAGCCGCACCTGTTGCAACAAATGTATTTAAGAAAGTGATTCCTGCAGCTGCATTTGATGCAACAGCAGAACCAGCGTTAAATCCAAACCATCCGAACCAAAGTAATCCAGCACCGACCATTACCAAAGTTAGGTTATGTGGTTTAAATGGTTCACGACCAAAGCCGGCACGCTTACCAATTACTAGAACAGCGGCAAGACCTGCGATACCAGCATTGATATGCACTGCAGTTCCGCCTGCGAAGTCAATTGCACCAAGCTGATTTGCAATCCATCCTCCTGGATCGTTATCTCCGCTATCAAAGTCAAATACCCAGTGCGCTACTGGGAAGTAAACCAATGTTGACCAAACAATTACGAAAACTACCCATGCGCCAAATTTTGCTCGGTCGGCGATTGCACCAGAGATTAGGGCTACGGTAATTATTGCGAACATCGCTTGAAAAGCGATGAAGACAGTTGTTGGAATTGTTCCAAATAAAGATTCTGGCGCAATTAAACCCTTCAAGCCAAAAAATTCTGAAGGATCACCAAGTAATCCATTTCCCATATCTTTTCCAAATGCCATCGAGTATCCATATAGAACCCAAAGCACTGAGACGATGCCCATTGAAACAAAAGACATCATCATCATATTCAGCACGCCTTTAGCGCGGACCATTCCGCCATAAAAAAGTGCTAAGCCCGGTGTCATTAACAGAACCAATGCGGTACTGGTGAGCATCCAAGCTGTGTCGCCAGTATTTAGAACTACTTCAGTCATAGTTTTTCCTCACGTTCAGGTGGGATTAAATGTGAATCCGAATTAAGCCTCGGAGCTGGCACTCGCCGTTGAGTAGAACGAGTATCTGATTGCTGTGTTTCCAGATATGAGTAGAAAAGGTTTCCAAAAGATCACAAAATGGCCTGTTGTGTTACGAGCAGGTTAAACAGCTAGCTAGGCCGAAAGAAGGGCCGCAACAAAAGCTGCCGGATCAAATGGAGCGAGATCGGAAATCGCTTCACCTGTGCCCACAAATTTGATTGGCGCTCCAAGTTCGCGCTCGATTGCGAACGCTATGCCGCCTTTTGCCGATCCATCCAGCTTGGTTACCACTACTCCAGAAACTCCTACGGCCTGCGCAAAAATCTGGGCTTGGGCAACTCCGTTTTGACCGGTGGTTCCATCAATGACTAACAAAACTTCACCGACCGAGGTGCGTTTTTCGATGACCCGGCGGATTTTGGATAATTCATCCATCAAGCCAGCCTTGGTGTGCAAACGTCCTGCGGTATCAATCAAAACAAAATCTGCACCGATCTCGAATCCTTTAGCAACTGCATCGAAAGCGATTGCGGCTGGATCTGCACCATCTTTGCCAGAAACTAATGTTGCTCCCGCATTTGTAGCCCAAGTACTTACCTGTCCGGTAGCAGCTGCCCGAAATGTATCTGCGGCACCGATTACTACTTTATTTCCGGTAGCAACTAAATAATGTGCCAACTTTCCGACTGTGGTTGTTTTACCAACTCCATTTACTCCAACTATCAAAATTACATTTGGACTTTGATTTCTAACTAAATTTCTATCTCTATCTTTTCCTAATAATTCAAGTAAACCCTCTTCAAGGGTTGCCTTTGAATTTTTCTTTAATAACTCGACCAGTTCGACACTTAACTTTGGTCCAAGGTCACTTTGAATTAATTGAGTTTCAACTTCATCCCAGTCGACATCAGAATTAATACCTGGTTCGCGACGCAACTTCGATATTAAGGATGTAATCCCAGAAAACAGAGCCATAATTTAAGCGTTCTCGATTTCACGAATCCGCTGTGAAATTACTTGAGTGACGCCATCACCACGCATTGAAACTCCATAAAGTGAATCTGCTATCTCCATCGTGCGCTTTTGGTGAGTAACAATAATTAATTGTGAAGATGCGCGAAGTTCAGCCAAAACTCCAAGCAATCTTCCTAAGTTTGTGTCATCCAGAGCGGCTTCAACCTCATCCAAAACATAAAACGGACTAGGGCGGGCTTTGAAGATCGCAACAAGCAGTGCAACTGCAGTTAGCGAACGTTCTCCACCGGAAAGCAGTGAAAGTCTCTTAACTCGTTTCCCTGGAGGTCTTGCTTCGACTTCAATTCCGGTAGTTAGTAAATCTTCAGGATTTGTTAGTAACAAACGGCCTTCTCCACCAGGAAATAATCTTGGGAAAATCAAAGCAAATTGACGGGCAGTCTCTTCATAAGCTTCACGGAAAATTATCTCTACGCGCTCATCAACTTCGCGCACAATTTCTAGTAAATCACGTCGAGTTGCTTTCAAATCTTCTAATTGGTCTGTCAGATACTTTGACCGTTCTTCTAGAGCGGTGAACTCTTCAAGAGCGAGCGGATTGATTTTTCCTAATACCGCCAATGAGCGCTCTGCCGCAGCTAAACGTTTTTCTTGTTGATCACGGCGGTACGGAATCATTTCAGTAGCAATTACTTGACCTTCGTCATCTAGAACAAATGTTGGAACTTCGCGATCAGGACCGTACTCAGATAAATGAGTTTGCGCATCAATTGCAAACTCTTCATAAACCTTTTCCTCTAATTGTTCAATCCGTAACTTCTGTTCAGCTCTTGCAATCTCATCTCGATGCACGCTGTCAGTAAGTGCTTCCATCTCAGATGTTAATTCACGGTTTCTAGCTCTAGCTGCGAGTAATTCTCCCTCACGCGATACTCGTTCGTTTTCTAATTCAGTGCGTTCGTTCATTGCTTTTGTGATTGAGACTTCAATTTGGATTAATGCTTCATACGCTGTTTCAGCAATTGCTTGAGCAGTTACGGCTCCTTTGGCACGACTTTCACGACGCGTGATTGCGATGACCTTAGAGTCTCGTTCTGCTTGTGCAGATTTCTCAAGCTGTTCAGCGCGAGATGCGGTCGAATTGGCTCTTTCTTCACTGGTACGAAGAGCTAGACGCGATTCCATTTCAACGCTTCGTGCAATTGCTACAGCTTCTCGTTTAGTTTCAATTGCAGCAGTGTCAGGTTCGGCAAAGTGAATTTGCTCAACTGGTTCATTCTCAAGATGGGTCAATTGGTTACGGTGTTCTTCTAAGGCTTTTTGGGCTTCAGTTATTGCCGTAGCTAATCTTTCGGCTTCAGCTGATGCAGCACGAACATTTTGATTTGCTAAGCCCATCTGCTCAGCAAGTGCTGCCATATGCGCGTCTGATTCATTTAATTGAGCAATGCACTTTTCGAGATTTTCGCGTGCTGCCGCAGACTGTGTCTCTAAAGCACTTATTTCAAAACGAAGTCTCTCTCCATTATGTGTTAATTCCCTGAGTGATTTTTCACTCTCATCAATTACTGCACGAAGTTCAATCAGACTTGACTCGCTCTTCGAGCCACCAACTACTAAGTCGCGACCAAGAATGTCTCCATCGCGAGTCACTACACGCAATTCTGAATTACTTTGTAATAACACGTGTGCCAACTGCAAGTTTTCAACAACGACCGTATTCGCCAAAACATGAGATAGCGAACGAACTAAGCGCTCACTTTTGATCAAATCAATTGCACGGTACGCGCCGTTAGGCAACGAGATGTCAGGTTGATTTAGAGTCGTCTCTGCTGAACCCATAATTAAGATCTCAGCACGTCCACCCTGTTCACGTTTAAGCAAAGTAAGCGCATCAATAGCATCAGATAAACGTCCAACGACTACCGCGTCTGAAAGAGAACCAAGAGCGGCAGTTATCGCACTTTCCCAACCAACAGAAATTTCAATGAGTGAAGCAACCGAACCAAGTGCGTTAACTTCTGTCGAAGAACTTAGAAGTGCAGCGCCTCCATCTCTTGAATTAATACTTAATTTAAGAGCTTCGATGCGAGCTTCAACTGATGATCTTGATCTTTCACTTCCGCGTTCGTTGTCGCGCGCTTTTTCTAAGTTCGCTAGTACTTGGTCTGAGGCTTTTTTCGCTTCTTGGTAAGCACTATCCAAATGTGCTTCACCGGCATCAAGTCCAGCAATTTCTGATTCACGCGTTGCAAATTCACGTTGTGCAGAGCTCACACGGCTTAAGGCTTCATCTCTGTTTCGGGTCAATCTTTCAATTTCAGCTTCGCCTGCTTGAATTCTTGAGCGCAGAGAATTGACTCGGCCTTCACGCCTAGCGCTTCCTTCGCGCGCATCTGCTGCTTGTCTCAGCGCTGATGCCAACTCACTTTCTTGAGCCGATAATGCAATCTCTGCTTGCTGTAGTTCAAGTGATGCTTTCTCTAGTGCGCCTTTTTGTAACAACATCCCATCGCGAATTTTTCCTTCTTCAGCACGAAGTTGTTTTGCTTCTAGATCCATTGCATCTGGATCAATACCTGATGCTCTAATTTCTTCAGAATCAGACAAGAATCTAGCTCGCTCTGTTGCTAAATTTGCCGTTCCGCGAAAACGCTCACGCAAACTGTTTAGTCGATAGAAATTCTCCTGAGACTTAACTAAAATTGGAGCCTCACGAAGTGATATCTCTTCTAATTCTTGCTCGCGCTTTCTAGTTCTATCTAATTCACTTTCAACTTCGCCTCGGCGACTACGCAAAACTGTTTCATCTTCTACATCTGCTGAAAGTGTTGATCGCAAAGTTAGTAAATCATCGGCAAGCACGCGCAACTTTGCGTCCCGCACGTCAGCTTGAATAGTTGCTGCCCGTTTTGCCACTTCAGCTTGACGACCGAGTGGCTTTAACTGCCTTCTCAATTCCGCTAACAAATCTTGGATTCTCGTAAAGTTTTGTTGCATAGCATCTAATTTACGAAGTGCTTTCTCTTTACGTTTTCTGTGCTTAAGAATTCCAGCCGCTTCCTCGATGAATGCACGACGCTCTTCTGGATTTGCAGACAAAATTGTATCGAGCTGGCCTTGCCCAACAATCACATGCATTTCTCGGCCGATTCCGCTATCACTTAACAATTCTTGAATATCTAATAACCGCGAACTCTCACCGTTGATCTGATACTCGCTTGTACCGTTTCTAAAAAGAATTCTTGAAATTGTTACTTCAGTAAAATCAATTGGCAATGCACCATCAGTGTTATCAATTGTTACGGCAACTTCTGCACGCCCAAGAGGTGCACGACCAGTGGTGCCGGCGAAAATAACATCTTCCATTTTTCCGCCGCGCAAACTTTTTGCGCCTTGCTCGCCCATAACCCATGTGAGCGCATCAATAATGTTGGACTTACCCGAACCGTTTGGGCCGACCACGCAGGTAATGCCAGGCTCGAATTGCAAGGTGGTGGCAGAGGCGAAAGATTTAAACCCTTTCAAGGTCAGGCTCTTCAAATACATCTACTGACCCCCTTTTTCTGTCCCATGCTCAATAAATTCTGCTTACGCAGGGGCAAACCTACCCTTAGCCCAGATCTAACCATTGGATCTGGAGCATCTAGCCTGATTTTGGTTGACAGTTAGTGCAGAAATGGCTGTATCTGCCCATAAATCTGGCTTTAGTGATCAAACCACGGCATTTTGGCCGGGGGCAAGGGGCACCGTTTTGACCATATGCGGCCAGTGAGCGATCGAAGTAGCCACTTTCTCCGTTTACATTTACATATAACTCATCAAACGAGGTTCCACCGGCTTCAATCGCCTGACTCATGACCTCTTTACATTTGTCGATTATTTTCGCGATTTGTGCAGGCGTTAAATCTTTACCGATTCGCTGTGGGTGAATTTTAGCTCTCCATAAAGCCTCATCTGCATAAATATTTCCAACTCCACTCATAACCCCCTGGTCAAGCAGTAACTTTTTCACTTCAGAATTACTTTTTCTTATTTTTTCGACAACTGTCTTTTGCTGGTACTGCGATTCAAATACATCTGGGGCAATTTTCTTAATACTTTTTGGAACTCCATCTTCAAGATCGTCTAATGTCATATGACCAAAAGTGCGTTGGTCCACAAAATGAATCTCTTTTTCTATTTGATCGATTAATAACCGGACTCGTAAATGTTTATGTTTCGGATCGACAAGATTCGGCAATAGAACTTGGCCACTCATGCCCAAATGAATTATTAATCCCTGATTATTATCAAGTACCAGCCACATGTATTTCCCACGGCGATCAACTTTGACAATTTTTCGCCCTGGAAGTACTTTTTTTAAATCATAAGTTTTGTTATTCCTTACCGCACGCGAATGTAAGATTTCTACTTTGGAAATTTCCCATCCAAGTACCCATTTTTCTAAACCACTTCTAACTGTCTCAACTTCTGGCAATTCAGGCATTATTTAAGTTATTCGCTCACACTTAATAAAGATTCATATGCCTTGGTTGCTGCAATTTGTTCGGCTTCTCTCTTGCTTTTGCCATGGCCTTCTCCAGCAACTTTTCCAGAAAGTAAAACTTGGGCAATAAAACTCTTGTCGTGATCGGGTCCCGATTCAGTGATTGAATATTCAGGAGCACTCTTGCCTCGCGCTGCAACCAATTCTTGAAGTGCGGTCTTTCCATCAAGGCCTGCACCTTTACTCACCGCTTCGTCAATTGCTGGATTTAATAACATTAAAATTATTTGCTCAGCTTTTGCAAATCCTTCTGACAAGTAAATGGCACCAATTAATGCTTCAAGTGTGTCAGCCAGAATCGATGCTTTATCGCGACCGGCTGTTACTTCTTCGCCTTTGCCGAGTCGAATATATTTTCCAAGTTCTAAATTGCGTGCTACATCGGCGAGCGCTTTAGTGTTAACAATTCCAGAGCGAAGTGGACTAAGCCGACTTTCAGGCAAATCAGGGAACCGTTTGTAAAGTTCATCGGTAACAATTAATCCCAACACGCTATCGCCAAGAAATTCAAGTCTTTCATTAGTTGGCAAACCACCTGCTTCATAAGCAAATGAGCGGTGCGTCAATGCAACTTCAAGTAAATCTAAATTAATGTTTGCGCCAATCTTTGCGCAAAGCTGAGCGAGCATTAGACGTTAAGGACGTTGCGGTCCCGATAAGTGCCACATGTTGAACATGCGATGTGTTGCAAACGAGGTTGGCGGCATTGTTCGCATTCAACTGTGTTCGCTGCAGTGGTAAACCATTGACTACGACGCATGCGAGTGCGGGCCCTTGATAACTTCCGCTTTGGTACTGGCATTGCCAACTCCTCTAAAAGATAAAGATCTAGATCGAACTTGCTTCTAGCACTCCGGAACCGGTCCGGAGTCAGGGGGAAAGTATCCCCTAACTACTCCTTTTTCGGGAAATCGAGCAGATTTCCGAGTGCGCTCCAGCGGGGGTCGATCGCCTCATGGGTATGGGCACCATCGGTTAGCCGCTCTCCACACTCTGGGCACAGGCCAAGGCAGCTCTCGGAACAATGCGGAGCTAGCGGTAAATCCAGACAGATCGCATCAACAATTGGAGCCAAGATATCGATCTGATCATCGGTGACCAGAAGTGGCAGGTCCTCATCCTCTTCTAAATCTGCGGGCGGCTCAAAATGAAAAAGCTCTTGCACTGTGGCGAAAATTTCTAAAGTAATTGGGTCTAAGCATCTAACGCATTCACCGGTGGCATCGGCTTCTATCTCTACGGTTAGAAGTGCTCCGGTTGATACCGCTTCGACTCTTCCCAGAATTGAAAACTCAGAACCGACTTCAGCACCAATGATGTCTATTCCGATTCGTTCATTTAATGGAAAAAGTAAATCCACATCAATTTTTTCACCTGGATGGCGCTTAAGCTCACTTAAACTAATTATAAATTTTGGGTTAGGTGTAATCATTTAAGTTATTCGCTATTACTCTTTAGGACTCAGCTAATTGGGACAGTACGTCATTTTCACTTGCACCAGCAATTCGCTCGCGTCCCTTAGCTATTGCGTCCATAGTTTTAGTAAGAATCACTTCAAGAGTTGCAAGTCTGGAATCAATATATGCATCTACTTCTTGACTCTTCTCATCTGCTGCAGTGTGGGCTTCGTGCAAAACGCGTTCGGCTTCAGCCCGAGCTTCTATAACTATTTGTGTTTGCTCAATCATTTGAGCAACCTCTTCTCGAGCCATCTCTACTAACTTTTCGGCGCTTTCGCGTCCTTGTTCGATCAATGAATCTCGGTCAAGCAAAACTTGTTGCGCTGCTTCTAGATCTGTTGGAAGCGAGCCGCGAACTTCGTCAAGAATTCCCAACAACTCACCACGATGCAAAACGCAAGATGCGCTCAACGGAACTGCGCGAGCTTCTTCAACCATAGTTATGGCATTTTGTAGTCGATCAAGTGAGTCCATTAGCGACCTGCCTTTTCATCATCTTTATTATCTGCACTGGAACCGCTTTTAACTTCTGCTAATCGAGTTTGCATTAAGTCAAGAACGGTTTTAGGAAGATGTGCTGAAACATCTCCTCCATAAGTTGCGATCTCTTTAACAAGCGATGATGACAAAAATGAGTATTGCGGTCTGGTTGCCATAAATAGTGTTTCAACGCCGGCTAGTTCTTGATTCATCTGAGCCATCTGCAATTCATAATCAAAATCGCTGACTGCACGCAAGCCTTTAACGATTGCAGAAATTGAATTTGCCCGGCAGTAATCCACTAAAAGTCCACTCCACGAATCCACTGTTACATTTTTTAGCCCTTTAACAGTTTCATTAATCATCTCAATGCGCTCTTCGACAGTAAATAAAGAACTTTTCTCTCTGTTAACTAAGACTGCGATTACGACCTCATCGTAGATCTCACTGGCCCGTCCAATGATGTCCAAATGTCCATGTGTGATCGGATCAAAGGAGCCAGGGCAAACTACGCGCTTCATAGGGACACGCTAGCGAAGTACACCAGTGCTTCGCCATATTTACGCTCCTTCGAGGCGGTAAATCCAGCTGGCCAAGCAAAAGGAGAATTTCTCGATGGCCGCTCGACAGCCACAATCGCTGCTGGGGCTAACAAAGATGATGATGACAAAGCAGTCAAAATATTTTCAATATCTTCATTCGAAAATTCATAAGGCGGATCAAGAAAAATCACATTGAATGGATTCCCGGAAGCAGATCTAATAAATGTGTTTACTGCACCACCATGGGCTCGAAATTTTCCAAGTTCAACAATGCCCCTCGATACAATTTCAAAATTATCTCGGCAAACTTGCAGAGCTTGCGGATCTTTTTCAACACATTCAACTATTTCGGCACCTCTAGAAAGAGCTTCCAATCCAACTGCGCCAGTGCCGGCAAATAGATCAAGAAATGCAACACCATCCCAAGTTCCAAGTTCAGAAGTTAACGAAGAGAAAATTCCTTCTCGTGCGCGATCTGAAGTTGGTCTAGTGATATTTGCTGGCGTTAATAAATTACGCCCTCGGGCAGTACCGGCAATTATTCTCATCTCTTATTCACCTTAACTAAGCCTTCTCAATGAAGTCTGATCGTTCATCTGCTTCAAGTGCATTCAACTCTTCTCGTAACTCTGGCAACTTCTCAAGTTTAGGATCTTTGGCGATAATCTCAATCGCAATTGTCCGCGCCTGATCGATTAATTGTTCATCACGCAGAACCCGCAGTAACCGCAAAGCCGATCTAGAACCTGATTGAGCAGTACCAAGCACGTCTCCCTCTCGCCGTTGATCTAGGTCGATACGGGCTAACTCAAATCCATCAAGTGTCTGTGCAATTGCATCAAGGCGTTGGTGAGCAACTGATGTGGGCTCGCATTTAGTTACTAGTAAACACAATCCTGGTTTTTCTCCTCGGCCGATACGACCACGCAATTGATGAAGTTGGGAAATTCCAAATCTATCTGCATCCATAATTACCATCACAGTTGCATTTGGAACGTCGACACCTACTTCAATTACTGTAGTTGCAACAAGAACGTCAATTTCACCTGCTGCGAATTTTTGCATAGTTAGATCTTTTTCATCTGCCGAAAGTTGTCCATGTAATTTTGCTACGCGCACAGAGTGAAGTGGGCCAGAATCTAGTTGTTCAAAAAGTGCATCTACCGCATACATACTTTGCTTATCTTCGGCCGTTACAACACCAAGCAGAGCATTTGTAATCAAATCTTCTTGTGATATTTCTTCGCTTGCTTGAGCGCTGATGCGAGGGGCGACTATGTATGCCTGTGCTCCTATTTTTACTTCTTCAACAATTCTTGCCCATGCTCTATCCAAATAATGTGGTTTATCGCTCTCATCCACGATATGAGTGGTTATAGCCGCGCGGCCTTTCGGCAATTCACGTAATGTGGAAATATCTAAATCACCAAAAACAGTCATAGCTACAGTTCGAGGTATCGGTGTTGCAGTCATGACCAAAATGTGCGGCGGCAAATTACCTTTCGCACGAAGTGCATCTCGTTGTTCTACGCCAAAACGATGTTGCTCATCGATTATTACCAATCCAAGATCTGCGAAATCAACACCTTCTGTCAGAAGCGCATGTGTTCCAATGACTATTCCCGCTGAACCATTTTTAATTTCAGCGAGGGCGTTTTTTCGCTCAGCACTACTGAGAGATCCAGTTAATTTTGAAATCCGTGTTGCTCTGTCACTTCCACCAAGCATGCCTGCACTTGCTAGATCCCCCATCAACTTTGATATTGAACGGAAATGTTGTTGCGCTAAAACTTCAGTAGGGGCCAATAACGCAGCTTGTCCCCCGCTATCGACAACCGTAAGAGCTGCTCGCAGCGCAACTATTGTTTTTCCAGATCCAACTTCGCCTTGTAGTAAGCGATGCATTGGATGGTCAGCATCCATATCGCTTTGAATCTGTGCAGCTACTTCTTTTTGTCCATTTGTTAGCTCAAAAGGGAGTTGGGCATCAAACAACTCAAGCAATCCACCACTGCGAACTAAGCGTGGAGTGGCCTTTAATGCTTTATGTTGTTCGCGTCTTCGCGCCAATAAAAGCTGCAGAGACAATGCTTCATCAAATATCAAACGCTTGCGCGCTAAATCTGCATCTGATTGACTCTCGGGTAAGTGAATTCCATGTAGTGCTTCATTAAGAGTTGGCAATCCAAATCGTAAATCATCAGGTAATGGCTCTGGCATTTCATCAAGTACATCCAGAACCGTTCTGATGCACTGGCCAATTTTCCATGAAGGAAATTTTGAAGTCGCTGGATAAACCGGAAGAATTTTTCCAGCAAACTCTCCAGCGGCTTCTTCGCTTTCAACACCATCGGGGATCAACAAGTAATCTGGGTGCGAGAGTTGTCTTACTCCTCGATAAACTGAAATCTTCCCAGCAAACAATCCTTCACGATCAACTCGTAAATCTTTCTCTCGCCAAGCTTGATTAAAGAAAGTTAATGCAAGGCGACCTTTTCCGTCAGTGACGATCACTTCAAGGATTGACCCTTTTCGACCTCTTATTGCGCGAGTAGTCGCAGAGTGGATCTTCGCCAATATTGTTACTTCATCGCCTTCATTCAATTTATTTAAATCAGTTAACTCACCGCGAAGTACATACCGTCTTGGGTAATGACGAAGTAGATCTCCAGTTGTCGTGTATCCAAAAGTAGAATTTAAAGCTTTTGCAGTTCGATCACCTAAAGATTTAGATAAGCGATCATTTAACCCAGCCATTTTTTTTCTACTCAATACCTATCAAAAGTGGATACCAAGCTTGTCCACCTATATATGTTGTCACTTCAACATGGCTGTGGTTTTTTGCTAGATGTTTTTGTACTTGCTCGGCAAGTTCTTTTGGCGCACTTTCTCCCAAAACTAAAGTAATTAACTCTCCATCAACACTAAGCATTCGATCAATGCATTCAATCGAAACTTTTATCAGTTCTGCACCAGTAACCGTTACTTCCCTGTCTACTAGCGCCAGTACATCTCCAGCCCGCACCTCACCAATAGCGGTGGTCATATCTCGTGGAGCAAGTGCAATGGTTGCTGATCGAGTATGTCGGACAGCAGTTGCCATCTCAACAATTTCATCATCGTAGTCAGCATCTTCATTATGAGTTGAAATCGCAGATAAAGCTTGAAGTGGTGATCGCGAAGCTAAAACCGCGACTCGAACTCCACTTCTTCGGATTGCAGCAATTGCTTCTTGTGCAGAGTTCAAACTTTGTTGATCAATTGGAATTAAGACAACTTCGCGCGCATTTTCAGTTGCATCTACCCACTCTTGAACACTTACTCGACGCGAATTAAATGCGTCAATAACTCCCACGCCGGATTCCCGCATTAATTCACTTAACCCAGGGCCATTTGCAATGGTGATTAATTTTCGGATACCTGCTTCTAAACTTTTTTCATCGATTCCAAGAGCTGAAGCAAGGTGTGTAATTTTAATCTCAGATGCTTTTCCAAAATGCGTTGCGACTTCAATTATCTCACCTGGCAAATCTGTATGTATGTGAACTTTACAAAGTTGGCTATCCCCCACCACCAATAGACTTTCGCCTAATTTTGTCAGTCCTTTTTGCAAGCTGGAAATTTGATCAACATTTAAGCCTCGCATGGAAAACATAACTTCAAATTCACCGTCACTTGCATGATTGACATTTGATGCATGTGCACGCTCTTTTACATTTGCACTACTCGGAATTTGCGAGATTACTAACTCTGGATCCAACATAGATGCAAGTGCACCGTAAATTAATTCAACTCCATGTGCTCCAGCATCAATAGTTCCCATTGCATCTTGATGTGGTGGATTGTTTGCAGAATCCAATGTTGACGCCCGAGCAGCGCGCCATGCATCAAGTGCAACTGCGCCATCGCGGCCAATCTCACCAACTCGAATTGCAACAGCATCCCTGGCTGCACGTGCTGCAGATAAAATTGTTCCCTCTTTTGGATTTGTTACAGCTTTTTGAGCGACTTCATGCGCCCGTGCAAAAGCTTGTGGCAAGCCTTCGCGAATTCCGTCTGCGAATCCGCGAAAAATCTGACTCAAAATAACGCCTGAATTTCCTTGCGCCCCACCAAGTGCTCCTCGGGCTGCAGCATCGGCAACATCACCTAACTCTTGCGAATCTTCGGCCCGCATGGCAGTGACTGCAGCTTCTAAAGTGGCTTCGAGATTTGATCCGGTATCGGAATCAGCGACCGGATAGAGGTTTTCAGCATTTAATTGAGCCCGCGATTGTGAAACCTCACTCCAGGCTCGTTCGAGCCAGGCGCGGAACCGGGGGGTATCTAATTCGCTCATCATGGTCAGATTACTCTGGATCCACCCCTCAATTGGCTCGAAGCCCCTCTTACCGGCTACCCTTACGCCGCTGCAGCAGTTCAGAGCAGCGTAAGAAATCAGCTGAAATTTAGGAGGCGATGATGGCTGCCAAGTGCGACATCTGTAGCAAAGGGCCAATCTGGGGAAATTCAATCTCCCACTCACATCGTCGTACCCGTCGCCGTTGGAATCCAAATATCCAGCGCGTTCGCACCATGATAAATGGCGTAACCCCAAAGCGTTTAAATGTTTGTGCTGCTTGCTTGAAAGCCGGAAAAGTTACTCGTTAATTTCTTCTTCACTTTTCAAAATGCTGCCAGATATTTTCAATATTTTTTTGTGAGTCCGAAAATTCTCCGTTAATTTCAACACCTGAACCACTTATCACTTCGCCAATTTTCAGTGCGCCCACTGGAAGTGTTGCACTTGCGGGCAAAGTCGCAATAAAAAGATGTTCTTCTCCGCTTGTTAACACCCAACTAATTGGATCAACTGCCAAAGTTGTACCCGCTTCGACAAGTGAAGATAAATCCAAATGATCAAGATCAAGTTTTATACCGACACCACTTGCTTCACTTATGCGCGACACATCGACTAATAAACCATCACTTAGGTCGCACATGGCTGTTACTCCTGCAGAAATTAACGCATGAGCTTTCTTTCCATCTACTGAAGGTTGTAGATGTGCTTTTACAATCTCAGGAAATAATTCTTTTTTACCGGCTTTTAATAGCGCCAGACCTGCTGCAGATGCACCGGGAATTCCAGAGATAACTAATTGGTCGCCAACTTTTGCACCACTTCGATACATGGGCTCATTCGTGTCTCCCAGTGCCGTGATTGCAATTGTTATTTTCTCGCCCCGCACGGTGTCGCCGCCAATTACTTGAGCTCCAACTTTTTTAGCTTGCTCTGCAATCCCGCGCGCAAGATCTAGGACCCATTCAACTTCTTCTTCCCCGGTCAATGAAATTCCGACTAGCAAAGAGTGTGGCTCTCCACCCATCGCATAAATATCAGCAATATTGGCAACTGCTACCTTCGCTCCAATTTGATATGCCGAAGACCAATCAGTTCTAAAGTGCACATCTTCAACAGCTAAATCCATAGTGGCCACAGTTGCTAATTCACTTGGTGCCAGAACTGCCCCATCATCGCCAATGCCAAAGAGTAATTTTTTTTGTTTTTTGAGATTTTGTACTTCTCCAAAGATTTCACCCAAGGCGGCGATGAGTGCTCTCTCGCCAATCTGCGCTACCTGCAGGCCCAAAGTGATCCCCTCCCCCTTTTTCATTCAAATGGAGTGTAAAAGTCGATTAATTTAATTGACTTTCGCCCTGAGCCTACTCCGCGCTACCCTCGGAACATTAAATACCTGCCAGCGAAGGAGTAGTCCATGTCAGTTCAGTCATACATTCTTATTCAAACTGAGGTTGGTAAAGCTGCTGGTGTTGCAAAAGCAGTTGGCGCAATTCCTGGAGTGAGTTTGGCTCAAGGCGTTGGTGGACCCTATGACGTGATCATGCGCGCAGAATCTGCATCCATGGAGGAATTCGGTCGCATCATTCTTGCCAAAGTTCAAGCTGTTCCTGGAATCACTCGCACTCTTACCTGTCCAGTAGTTAACGAGTAATTACTTAACTCTTATTTTGTGCATCTTTTATCAGTTCAGTAATTAAAGCTTGATACGTAATTCCACTTGCTTGCCATAACCTTGGATACATAGATGTTGCCGTAAATCCAGGCATTGTGTTTATTTCATTTAAAACTAAATTTCCATCCTCTTTCAAGAAAAAATCAACTCTTGCTAAACCTTTTGCGGCAATTAAATTAAATGCCTGAATCGCGAATTCTCTAATCTGATTTGCGCTTTCTTCTGGAATTTCAGCGGGCACAATTAATTTCGTCGCATCGTCTAAATACTTTGCCTCAAAGTCATAAAATTCATGATTGCCAAGAATTTTTATTTCCCCCACTGCAGATGCTTTAGATCCCAACACTCCGCACTCAACCTCGCGGCCAGAAATCATCTCTTCAATCAAAACTTTGTCGTCATGGCTAAATGCATCCGTTATGGCAATCTCAAGCTGATCCCAACTTTTTACTTTTGCAACACCTTGGCTTGATCCAGATCTAGATGGCTTCACAAACAAAGGAAGTTCAAACTCAACCTTAATCTCACTTACAATTTTAACTTCTTGAATTTTCCAGTCGTCCATCAATAAAATTTTTGTCTTAGTACTTGGTATTCCAGCTTCACTAAAAATTTTGCGAGAAACTCCTTTATCAAATCCATCTCTAGATGCGGCCTCTCCAGATCCAACGTAAACAATTCCCGCCTGATCTAAGATCGACTGCAAAGTCCCATCTTCGCCATAAGTTCCATGAACTACAGGGAAAGCTAGATCGATCTCTGCTTTCATTTCACTTAATGAAATCTCTGGCGCATTTGTAGGCACTACCGGAAGCTGGTCTCCATTTAGCGAAATTAAGGATGGGTCATCTTTTAATCGCACCCATTTGCCATTCTGGGTTATGCCGATCAGCATTACCTCGAATTGCTCTCGATCAATTGATTTAAGCAAGGAAGCCGCTGACAAGCATGAGACAGAATGTTCGCTGCTAGCACCGCCACAAATCACGCCAACTTTTAACTTTACTGCAGTCGAATCTCCCATAGGTGTGATTTTAATACTCAGAACGAGTTGTGCGGTTCATTAAACGTTTAACAACTTCGGCCGGTGGTAAAGAATTTTGCACAACATCAACAACCGCTTCAACAATAGGCATATCAACTTTAAATTTCTTAGCAAGAGCCAGTACCGCAGGAGCAGAACTAACTCCTTCAGCTGTTGTCTTAGTTATGGATCTTGCTTGCTCCATTGTTGATCCACGACCGAGAAGTTCACCAACGGATCTATTCCGTGAAAGAGGTGATGAGCAAGTAGCCACCAAGTCACCCATCCCTGCAAGTCCGGCAAATGTAGATGGATCTGCACCCATTGCGACGCCGAGTCTGGCTGTTTCAGCTAACCCGCGCGTAATCACAGTGGCTTTGGTGTTATCGCCCATTCCTAAACCGATTGACATTCCTACAGCTAACGCCATCACATTTTTAATTGATCCAGCTAATTCGCAGCCAATAACATCTGTCGAGGTATAAGGTCGAAAATATGGAGTCGCGCACATATCTTGCAAGTGATGCGCATTTGTTTCATTGCTACAAGCAATTACCGAAGCTGCTGGTTCTCGCCTAATAATTTCACCAGCTAAATTAGGGCCAGTTAAGACCGAAACACGTTCGGCATCAATTCCTAATACTTCGGTTGTTACCTGACTCATTCTTTCCAGCGATCCAACTTCAATCCCTTTTAATAAACTTAAAATAAATGCTTCTTTTGGGATTGATGATCCCCAATCACTTAGATTCTGACGCAAAGTCTGTGCCGGAACTGCAAGTATCACCACATCTGCACCGTTTAATACTTTTTGGGCATCTGTTGATGCGGTGATGGATTCAGGTAACAAGTTTTCAGGGTGAAATTTGAAGTTGTGATGATCAGTATTTATCTCATCAACAGTTTTGGGAGTTCTACCCCAAATTGAAACATCATTACCAGCATCAGCTGCTATTTGTGCGAATGCAGTACCCCAAGAACCAGCACCTAGTATCGCTACTCTCATTTATCCGATCCTTTGCTTTTCTTTCGAAAGTTTCCAGTTCGAGGTAAAGAGGTGGTTCGAGGATCCAGCCTCTGTGCGGGCGCTTTTTCACCACGCAAGGTTTCCACCATACCGGTGATCGTATCCATTACATATGTAGTTGCTTCATTTAATGCGTCAATGTCATCTTCTCGCCCATACCATCGAGAGAAATCAAGTGGCGGACCAGCAGTGACTTGCGTGAGTTTGCGTGGGAAAAGAAAAAGGCGCTTTGAATACGGTGGCAGCAATGCTTGAGCCCCCCATTGCGCACACGGGATCACTGGAACTTTCGTCATTATTGCAAGTCTTGCAATTCCAGTTTTAGCTTTCATCGGCCAAACCCCAGGATCACGTGTGAGCGTTCCTTCTGGATAAACACCAAGCAAATGTCCGGCTTTTAAAAACGCAACTGCATGATGAAGAGCGAACTTTGCATTTTCGCTTTCGCGCTCAACTGGAACTTGTCCGGCACCGCGTAAAACAGTTCCAATTATTGGCAACTTAAATAACTCTGATTTTCCGAGAAATCTTGGAGCTCGTCCGTTTGCATACAAAAAATGTGCAAATACAAGTGGGTCGAAATATGAGATGTGATTTGAAACCACAATTGCTGCGCCGGTTTTGGGAATATTTTCATTCCCGCGCCACTCTCGCTTTGAAATCAATTTAATTAAAGGAATTAGTAATGTGGCCCCAAATTTAAACCAAGGAGTTACGCCAAGTGGATAACCCTTTGGCGGTGGATATGTAATCTCACCCATGTGGGCACCTTACTTCAACAAGCCTAAAATAAGCCTTAAAAAAATCGGGGCCTAAGTGATTTCTCACCCAAGCCCCGATTTCGTTGATTCTTTTATAGTGCTTTAACGACGCTTTTTAGCGGCTTTCTTAACTGCCTTCTTAGGAGCTTTCTTAGCTACCTTTTTAGCGGCTTTCTTAGGAGCTTTCTTAGCTACCTTTTTAGCGGCTTTCTTAGGAGCTTTCTTTGCTGCTTTCTTTGGTGCTGCTACTGCTGGCTTTGGCGCAGCATCTTGCTTGCGATCACCATTGATAATTTCTTTAAGTTCTTTACCAGCAACGAATCTAGGAACTGATTTTGCTTTTACCTTTACTGGATCTCCAGTAAATGGGTTACGTGCAGTGCGGGCTTTTTTGTGAACTTTCTTGAACTTTCCAAAACCTGCGATATTTACTTCGTCGCCTTTTGAAACTGCGCGAGTAACTGAGTCAAAAACAATGTCAACTGCATGAGTTGCATCTTTCTTGCTGTCATTAAAGTGCGGCATTAGTACCGCAATAAACTGTGCTTTATTCATGAAAATCCCCTTTTTATTAGGCTAATCGAGGAGCACCCTCAATCTTGTCTAAAACTTAGAGCCAGCCGAGATGAGAGTCCATCACCGACCTCGCGTGTCGCACAAAGTTATTACACGCCAAAAACCCTTATTTATTAGTGATAATTCACTTTATTTGGAAAATCTGGGCGGTTTAACTACCCAGTTATTAACTACTTGGTCAGCGTTACCGGCATAAAAGTAGCTCTTTTACGCTCAAAATCGGTCACTTTGTCCCCATGCTGCAAAGTTAATCCAATGTCGTCGAGACCTTCCATCAGGCGCCAACGGGTGTAATCATCAATTTCGAATGGCAGGATTTTCTCCTCATATCTGACTTCGCGTGCAACTAAGTCAACCGAAATTTTAGTCTTTGGATTCTTTTCAATCTGCTCCCAGATTTTCTCGATTTCACTCTCTGGCAAAATAACAGTTAGCAATCCACCTTTTAGAGAATTCCCGCGGAAAATATCAGCGAATCTGCTGGAAAGTACCGCTGAGAAACCGTAGTTTTGCAGCGCCCAAACCGCATGTTCACGGGAGGAGCCGGTTCCGAAATCTGCGCCCGCAACCAAAATAGATGCTGATTTGTATTGCGGTTGATTAAGAACAAATTCTGGATCCTTACGCCAGGCCACAAACAATCCATCTTCGAATCCACTTCGGGTAACGCGCTTTAAATACTCTGCGGGAATGATTTGATCAGTATCGACATTGCTGCGGCGAAGCGGGAGTGCAGTTCCAGTATGAATAGTAAATTTTTCCATTAGTTACGCGCTCGCTTTCACTAGTCTGAGTTATTCTCTAAAGATCTGATGGCGCAGAAAGAGTTCCGCGAATTGCAGTAGCTGCGGCAACAAGTGGACTTACTAAATGTGTACGACCACCTTTGCCCTGTCGTCCTTCAAAGTTTCTGTTGCTAGTAGATGCACTTCGCTCTCCAGGTTTCAATTGATCCGGATTCATTCCCAGACACATTGAACAACCTGCTTGGCGCCATTCAGCGCCGGCTGCAAGGAAAATTTCATGCAACCCCTCCGCCTCTGCTTCCAAACGAACTCGTGCCGAACCTGGAACAACTAACATCCGGACACCTTGAGAAACTTTTGATCCTTTTAAAACTTGAGCTGCAGAACGTAAATCTTCAATTCTGCCATTTGTGCAAGATCCTAAGAAAACAGTGTCAACTTTGATCTGCTTCATGGGCGTTCCGGCTTTTAGATCCATGTAAACCAAAGCTCGTTCAGCCGAACCTCTTGCTGCTTCATCTTTTATATCTGCTGGGTTCGGAACAACATCATTTAAAGCAACACCTTGACCTGGGTTAGTTCCCCAAGTAACAAATGGCGCAAGCGAATCAGCCGGAAGATCTACTTGTACGTCGAACTTTGCATCAGCATCGCTTTTTAACGTTTTCCAATATGCAACTGCGGCATCCCAATCAGCACCTTTTGGTGCATGATCGCGACCCTTTAAATAATTAAACGTAGTTTCATCTGGGGCGATTAATCCAGCTCTTGCGCCAGCTTCAATAGACATATTACAAATTGTCATCCGAGCTTCCATTGAAAGCTCTCTAATTGCACTACCGCGATACTCAATAATAAAACCTTGTCCGCCGCCAGTTCCAATTTTTGCAATTAGGGCCAAAATAATGTCTTTGCTTGTTACGCCTGCCGGTAGAACTCCCTCAACATTAACCGCCATCATCTTTGGCTTAGTTAATGGAAGTGTCTGAGTGGCCAAAACATGTTCAACTTCACTTGTGCCGATTCCAAATGCCAAACCACCAAAGGCACCATGTGTTGAAGTATGCGAATCTCCGCAAACAACTGTCATTCCAGGTTGCGTAAGTCCTAATTGTGGACCAACAACATGCACAATTCCTTGTTCAACATCGCCAAGTGAGTGAATTCGAATTCCAAAATCTTTTGCATTTTTACGCAAAGTATCAACTTGAATTTTTGATACTGGATCAGCAATTGGTTTATCAATATCAATAGTTGGCGTGTTGTGATCTTCTGTTGCAATAGTCAAATCTGGGCGGCGAACTTTGCGACCGGCAAGGCGTAAGCCATCAAATGCTTGTGGGCTAGTTACTTCATGAATTAAATGTAGATCTATATAAATTAAATCGGGTTCACCAACTGCGCGATGTACTACATGGTCTTCCCAAACTTTGTCTGCCAAAGTTTTTCCCATTGCCAACCCCCTATTGCATCTCATTATTCGAGATGCTAATATCATATCATGGATAAAGACCTGGGCGGAAGTGGCGTCGGAGTAATTGATAAAGCGATCGCAATTTTAGATGCACTTGAATCAGGTCCACACTCCCTTGCTGAATTGGTTTCCGCAACTGGAATTGCTCGCCCTACTGCACATCGTTTAGCAGTAGCACTTGAACATCATCGTTTTGTGGCTAGAGATTTGCATGGTCGATTTACCATCGGTGCCCGTGAGGAAGAGTTAGCTGCGTCTGCAGGAGAAGATCGATTAATGGCAATTGCAAATCCTGCACTTGTTGCTTTGCGTGATGCAACAGGTGAAAGTGCTCAGATTTATCGCAGGCACAGCGATACACGTTTATGCATAGCAGCCGCAGAGCGCTTATCAGGCTTGAGAGATTCAGTTCCAGTTGGAACTGCGCTAACTATGCAAGCAGGGTCTGCTGCTCAAATACTTTTAGCTTGGGAAGATGTAGATCGGTTACATCGGGCGCTGAAAAATTCCCGATTTAATGCGGCTACATTATCTGCAGTTCGTCGTCGTGGTTGGGCGCAAAGTGTTGGTGAACGTGAGGCAGGAGTTGCGAGTGTTTCTGCCCCAATTCGTGGGCCACATAATCGAGTGATTGCGGCTGTAAGTATTAGTGGTCCAATTGAAAGATTAAGCAGACAACCGGGCCGGATTCATGCTGCTGCAGTTGTCGCAACCGCTGCGCGAATTACTGAGTACTTAGCTAAAGGTTAATTTTTTACCACTCGGCGTATGAGCCATCTTTCTGAACCCACTCAGGCTGTCTCGACTTATTAAATTCAACTGCTGCTGCACGCATTGCTTTCTCATCAACTTCAATTCCAAGTCCAGGTTTTTTCATTAATTCAATATATCCATCTTTTGGTTTTAGATCAGAGTAATCAACTAGATCTGCCAGAACTTCACCAGGATCCCCTGCCCCGATAATTTGTTCCTGTACTAAAAAGTTTGGGGTTGCAAAATCAACTTGCAAGCAAGCAGCGAGGGCAATTGGTCCAATTGCACAATGCGGAGCCATCGCTACATCATAAGTTTCAGCCATCGATGCAATTCTGCGCATTTCTGAAATTCCACCTGCATGACTTACATCAGGCTGAGCCACAGCGATTCCGGAACGCAATAAATCTTTGTAATCTCCTCTTGAAAACAATCTTTCCCCAGTAGCAATTGGTGTTGAAGTGGATCTAGCGATCAAACCAAAGTGATGAGTGAACTCAGGCAGAACTGGTTCTTCAATAAACAAAAGATTAAACTCTTCTAAAAGAGGGAAAACTTTTCGGGCCATTGCCAGACTGAATCGCCCATGAAAATCAAGTGCAATTCCAATGTCGTCGCCAACTTCATTCCGGACCGCTTCGACTCTGCTAGCAATGTTTTTTAACTCTGTTGCAGTATCAATATGAGCCAAAGCATCTGTTGGGCAAAATTTAACCACTTTCAATCCGGCTGCCATTTGTTCGCGAACTCGACCTAAAATTTCAGCGATATCCGCTTTGACTGGATACTTACCAAATTTGTCTCGTTCGCCAGATCCATTTACATGTCCATAAACTTTAACTCGATCCCGTACCGCACCACCTAAAAGTTGGTAAACCGGTACGCCTAATTTCTTTCCGGTGATATCCCAAAGTGCTTGGTCTATTCCAGAGACTGCAGAGTTAAGAACAGCTCCCCCGCGGTAAAAACCGCCTTTCATCATTCTTTGCCAATGACGCTCTATCTGCATTGGGTCGCGACCCATTACATGATCCATCATTTCATCGACAGCAGCAATTGACGTTGCTGGTTTATATTCCAGTCCAGGCTCACCCCAGCCGGTTATGCCCTCATCTGTTTCAATTTTTAAAAATACCGAACGTGGCTTGACGTTAAATAACTCATAGCCAGTAACTTTCATTTAATTACTCGTTTTACCATTCGGCGAATGAGCCATCTTTATGATGCCACTCTGGCGCACGTCCACGATGGCCTTTAACTGAAGCTTCGCGAACTGCTTTCTCATCCACTTCAATGCCAAGACCAGGCTTGGTCATTAACTCGATGTATCCATCTGGTGCATCAAAGACTGAGAAGTCAGCGATGTACTTCATTAGATCGCCATCATTACCTTTTCCAAGTCCAAGAATTTGCTCTTGAACTAAGAAGTTAGGCGTTGCGAAATCAAGCTGCAAACAAGCAGCTAATGCAATTGGACCAAGTGGGCAATGTGGCGCCATCGAAACATCGTACGTTTCCGCCATTGCTGCGATTCTGCGAGTTTCTGAAATTCCGCCAGCGTGACTTAAATCAGGTTGAGCCACTGCTATTCCAGAACGCAAGACATCTTTGAAATCTCCACGAGAGAATAGACGCTCACCTGTTGCAATAGGTGTCGATGTTGACCGAACAATCAAATCGAAATGCTCAGTAAATTCTGGGAGAACTGGCTCTTCAATAAACATCAAGTTGTATGGCTCAAGTAATGGGAACAATCTGCGAGCCATTGCCAAGCTAAAACGTCCATGAAGATCTATTGCGATATCAATATCATCGCCAACTAATTCACGAACTGTTTCAACTCTTTTGACAATGTTTTTAACTTCAGTCGGAGTATCAATATGTTCAAGTGAATCTGAAGGAGTAAATTTGATCGCTTTCAATCCGCGAGAAAGTTGCTTTTGCACATTCTCTGACATCACTTTCAACTCATCTTTAAGCGGAATCTTTCCAAATTTATCCCGCTCAACCTGGGCCCCGACATGGCCATAAATTTTTACTCGATCACGAACGGCACCACCCAATAATTGATAAACCGGCACACCCAACTTCTTACCGGTGATATCCCAAAGTGCTTGATCAATGCCAGCAACTGCTGAGTTAAGAATTGGTCCGCCGCGGTAAAAACCGCCTTTCATCATTCGCTGCCAGTGACGTTCGATCTGCATGGGGTCACGGCCCATTACATGATCCATCATTTCATCGACAGCTGCTGCGACTGTTGCAGCTTTAAACTCTAGGACTGGTTCGCCCCAGCCGGTTATACCTTCATCAGTTTCAATTTTTAGAAATAGCCAACGTGGCTCAACCATGAATAATTCATAACCGGTCACCTTCATATTGCTACTCCTTAGTTATTTATTCGAGATTGACTGCATTGCATAATTAGTTTTTACCACTCAGCGAATGAACCATCGCGATGGTGCCACTCTGGCCCACGGAAGCGATGTCCATTTACTGATGCTTCGCGAACTGCTTTTTCATCAACTTCAATACCCAAACCAGGTTTTGTCATCAATTCAATGTAACCATTTGGCGCATCGAAGACTGAGAAATCAACGAGGTACTTCATTAGTGCTCCGTTGTTACCTTTTCCTAGTCCAAGAATTTGCTCTTGGATCAAGAAGTTTGGAGTAGCAAAGTCAATTTGCAAACAAGCGGCGAGTGCAATTGGTCCAAGTGGACAATGTGGCGCAATATCAACATTGTATGTTTCTGCCATCGCAGCAATTCTGCGAGTTTCAGAAATTCCGGCTGCGTGACTCAAATCTGGTTGTGCTACAGCGATACCGGAGCGCAATACATCTTTGAATTCACCACGTGAGAATAGACGCTCACCTGTTGCGATTGGAATTGAAGTTGATTGCACAACAAGACCAAAGTGATCGGTGTACTCAGGAAGTACTGGCTCTTCAATAAACATCAAGTTGTATGGCTCAAGTAATGGGAATACTCGACGTGACATCGCCATGCTAAAGCGACCATGGAAATCGAGACAAAGATCAATGTCGTCGCCTACATAGTTTCTTACCGCTTCAACTCGAGCGACGATATTTTTCAATTCGGTGGCAGTGTCAATATGTTCAAGTGAGTCAGCAGGACACCACTTAAGAGCTGTTAGTCCACGATCAAGTTGAATTTGCACATTTGCTAGAACTTCTTCAGTCTCTTTCAATACTGGGATGTTGCCGTAAGCATCACGAGGGGTTTGGCCACCAATATGTCCATAAATACGAACACGGTCACGGACTGCTCCACCAAGTAATTGATGAACTGGAACGCCTA
>CAIUXE010000043.1 GCA_903902965.1 uncultured Actinomycetes bacterium | reverse complement strand
TTGATCTTGCAGATACATCAAAGCTAAATTCTTCTGCATTTCAACTGAACAGTCATAGAACCACTTACTAATGGCTTCGCGGTGTGCAATTACTGCCGCCTGTGATTCTGGTGAGGTGACTGGCAAGCTATTACCAAATGCATACGCAAATTGTTCAGTAACGGCTTCTTGATCTACTTTTGCTAAGGCAAAATCTGCATGTGAATACTTTGTGGTGCGCTCTTTTGATTGACGATATTGATCAGTCTCGCCCCAGCGCTCCTTGACCTCTTCTTCATATTCACTCATGACCCAAGTTTAGTGTCATCACAAATCTAGCTTTGTGACCCGAGATGATTAGAATCGAAAATAGGGAGTACTTAGGATAATATTGAGACAATTAAGGGGAGTACCTCGCTACAGCTATCTCGTCAATACGGTGTAAAAACCCGGGACGCTGGCCGTGAAAACGGTTAGGGAGACCTTGACCATGAAACTAATGGCTATCAAGGGGAGTACTCAATGAACGTAACAATGTTAATTTGGACAGTAACTATTGGGCTTATTTTATTGCTCGTAACAATAGATTTACTGACAGCAAGTAAAAAACCTCGTGAGATCAAATTTCGAGAAGCCAGTGTATGGACGCTTTTCTATATAAGTATTGCAGTTGGCTTTGGTATATGGGTTTTGAATTACTTCGGTTCTACTTATGGGACTGAATTCTTTGCTGCCTACATGGTTGAGTACTCACTATCAATTGATAACCTCTTTATATTCGTGATTATTTTGGCGCAATTTGCTGTTCCTTCGATGAACCACCAGAGAGTTCTTCTCATTGGCGTAATTCTTGCCCTCATATTTAGGGCGGTGTTTATCGCTATCGGTTCGGTAGCCCTAGCCTCTTTCTCATTTACCTTTGTGATCTTCGGGGCCATTCTTATCTGGACAGGAATCGGACTCTTCAAACACTGGGATGAAGATCCTGATCCAAGTGAAAATATGCTTGTTCGCAAGATACGTAAATCGATTGCAATGGTCGACGAATATCATGGCTCAAAACTCTTTGTGAAAATTGAAGGTAAGAAATTTGCAACTCCGATGTTCCTTGTGATTATTGCAATTGGCTCAACGGATTTACTCTTTGCCCTAGATTCAATACCTGCAACTTTCGGCGTTACATCCGAGCCATTTCTAGTCTTTACTGCCAACGCATTTGCTTTACTGGGATTGCGCGCACTTTATTTCTTACTCAAGGGGCTTCTAGATAAGTTGATCTATCTATCCCTTGGACTTTCATTCATTCTTATGTTTATTGGATTCAAGTTGATTTTGACTTACTTGCATGAACTCTTCAAAGAAATACCTAAGATTGCAACGCCCGTAAGCCTAGGCGTCATAGCATCCATTTTGATTATTTCAACTGTTGCCAGTGTTATCAAGAGTAAGAAAGACCCCGGCGCCACTGCTCATGCTGGTCGAATGAGTGTTGTGGATGATGAAAATAAATGAGAAATAACATCAAGAAGTTGTGGTTGATGATTCCAAAACCATTGCGAAAAATAGTTGTTTTAGTCATTGGATCTACATTAATCATTCTCGGTCTTGCTCTCATTATTCTTCCAGGTCCATTTACTATGCCATTAGTAGTTTTAGGACTTGTCGTCTTAGCACTTGAATTTGCATGGGCAGAATCATTACTTATTCGAGCGAAGAACCATGCAAAAAAGCTCGACCCAAGAAAGTTCAAAAAATCTAAACCTGACTAAGTAGTAATTGATATTTAGATATTTTTTCACTTTCTTACGCATCTGTTGTGATGTAGTTAATATGCGTAAAAGTGCTAGCCCTCAGTTTGTTTTTACGTTTACATAATGATGTGACCAAGGGAATACCCGAGGTAGAGATAGCCCTCATGAAACTTCTCTTTTGAAAACTTTGCGGTGCGAAGATTTGCACGCACAACAAAGTATTTCGGAGAGATTGGAAGATCATGAGAAAAGTCCACAGTTCGAGAATTTTCAAAGTTTTAGCAGTTGTGAGCGTGATAAGTGTTATTTCCGCAAATGGTCTTGTAGCTAATGCGGCAACAAAGACAATTACTTGTTATAAAGGCACTGTCGTAAAAAAAGTATCCGCGGCTAATCCAAAATGCCCAACTGGATATTCAACAAAGAAACCGATAGCCACAACACCAGCGAAATCAGGTGCTTCAGCAACTAGTTATCAAATTTCTGCGACATACACCGGAAAAGTTTCATTGCTCTGGAGTGAGAGCGATGTGCAGATTAGTTCAGTAAGCGCTAAAGGCACTGGTAATAATTTAGGGCTGGATACTCTCACTGGAAATGGATCAGCCGCACCATCTAGTTCATGCGATAACCCATCACTAGTTGGAACCCTTGGTGG
>CAIUXE010000042.1 GCA_903902965.1 uncultured Actinomycetes bacterium | reverse complement strand
TGTAAAACTCTTCTTGCTGAGTTGGCTAACTTTGCCTATGCCCCAACTTCCGGCACCATCACTGATTTTTACTTCTTCAGATTGTTTTAACCTTAGGACATTAACTCCATGGTGTGCTTCGTCTCCATTAACTTCAATTTCACCCGCCGAAAAATCAGTTCCTTCTGCAACAAAAAAAGTAGATAGCATCAACGGCCAAGTGCATCTTTAAGTCGGCCGAATAAACCATTTTCACGGTTATCTACTTTGGCACTTTCGGCTGTATCTCCACGTAAGTTTGCAAAGTTACGAACTAATTCCTCTTCTGCCTTATTTAGTTTGGTTGGAATCACTACTTCCACATGTACAAATAACTCACCACGTTGAGAGCTTCTTAATTTAGTCACTCCACGATTTTTAATTGGAATCACAGTTCCACTTTGAGTCCCGGCCTTGATATCAACTTTGCTTTCACCATCTAATGTTTCAATACTTACTGTTGTGCCGAGAACCGCACTTGTCATCGGAATTGTGAGTGCCATATGTAAGTCATCACCACTACGCACCAGGTATTCGTGGGCCTTCTCAACAATTTCTACATATAGATCTCCAGCGGGTCCGCCACCGGGACCAACTTCTCCTTGGCCACTCATCTGAATTCGATTTCCAGTTTCAACTCCAGCTGGTATCTGCACAGTTAATGTTCTACGTGATCGCACTCTTCCATCTCCTGCACATTCACGGCATGGATCGGTAATAACACTTCCAAACCCTTGGCAATTGGCGCATGGGCGTGAACTCATTACTTGGCCTAAAACAGAGCGAGTGACTTGTTGAACTTCTCCGCGACCTTGGCAGATAGGACATTGAGTTGGTTGCGCCGAACCAGATGATCCAGATCCAGTGCATTTTGTACAAACTAATGCTGTTTCTACTGTGATCTCGCGGTCACTTCCAAAA
This sequence comes from uncultured Actinomycetes bacterium, assembly GCA_903902965.1. Lineage (GTDB taxonomy): Bacteria > Actinomycetota > Actinomycetes > Nanopelagicales > Nanopelagicaceae > UBA3012. Next base: position 1,018 of record CAIUXE010000042.1, on the reverse strand, counting down.
GTTGCTTCCATTAAATCAATTTCAATTCGGATTAGTGCATCCTGACCCCTGCGCACTCGCGGACGTGGGCCTCTTGAACCGCCGCCTCCGAAAAAGGCATCCATGATGTCGCCAAAACCAAAGCCACTAGCGCCACCAGCTCCAAAATTAAAACCTTGTCCGCCACGGTCAAAATTAGATCGCTTATTTGGATCGCTTAAAACTTCATATGCTTCAGTAACTTCCTTGAAGCGATTTTGCGCAACTGGATCTGGGTTTACATCTGGATGCAATTCGCGAGCAAGTTTGCGATATGCACGTTTGATCTCATCACTTGATGCATTTCTTTCCACACCAAGCACATCATAAAAATCAGCCATTAAAATCCTTCTTCTAGGAAGCGACTTACATATCTAGCGACTGCGCTTACCGCACTCATTGATCCAGAATAATCCATTCGAGTTGGCCCAATAATTCCTAAGTTAGCTACTCGCTCTCCTTCAGGGCCATACCCTGAAGTCACGATGCTCGTTGATTGCAGATTGGCATTGTCTTGTTCGTGGCCAATTTTAACTTGAGTTCCATCACCAGTTTCTCCAAGTAGATGCAGTAATACAACTTGTTCTTCAAGAGCTTCCAGAATTGGATGAAAACTAGTTGCAAAATCACTTGGTATCCGCGCTAAATTTGCCGTTCCTGAAACTATTACCTTTTCTTCACTTCTTTCAATTGCCATCTCAAGAATTACATTTACAACCGAATTTACATTTGTTCGCTCAGTAAGTTCAAATTTCTCTGTAAAACTCTTTAACGTGTTTGGAATCAGATTTAACTTCTCGCCAGCACAAAGTAGGTTAAGTTGACTTCGGAGTTTTGCTACATTTGCTTCACTCATTTGATTAGCTAATTCAACTATTCGCTGCTCTACTCGTCCCGTATCGGTTATTAGGACAATCATTAAACGCATCGGCGTCAAAGGTAAAATTTCAATATGTCTAACCGCAGATTTTGAAAGAGATGGATATTGAACAATTGCTAC
>CAIUXE010000041.1 GCA_903902965.1 uncultured Actinomycetes bacterium | reverse complement strand
TATTGCTGAAAGTGCATCTGAAATGCTTTTCCCTTGATATATGAATTCTGTGTCCGGCAAATGTAGGGCTAGGTTGCTTGATAGCGCCCGCAACATAAGTGGATGATCTTCAACTATCGCAATTCTTCTGCCCGCCATATTGAGATTCTACTTCAAAGCGAAGCAACAAAGCATTAGGCTCGTAAAATAAATAAATTACAGATCCGCTACTACCAAAGAGATGCATGAGGTGAGAATGCAGGAGGCTTACCAGAGTGAAGAGAGCGCATTTTTAAACCTTAGTCGTTCATTCATTACAGTTCTTTGTGGCTACTCCTGGGCTATTTTAGTAATTGGCTTTACTTATTTTAATGAAGGTATTCCAAATCTAATTAAATTTTCATTCTTCGCATTGTTAGCTCTATATATTTTTGGAATCGTAAAATCAAAGAATGAGTATGGTCGCTGGTTGATGCCTTTTTCACTTATTTTTTTGATTGTGCTAATTGTTTTTTATCCGGGTGAGAGCGTTAGTTGGATTTGGCTAAATTCTATAGTCTCTACAGTTTTAGTCTCTCTTGGTATTTTGGCAAACAGAAAAAGAATTGTGGTTATTATCCCAATTCAATTTGCAGTGCTGATATTTAATTATTACTCATACTTTGTTGCCTCTGAAGCAGTTTTAAAAACTGGAAATGTCCTAAGTAAAGGATTGCTTTTGCTAATCCAGCAGAGCATTTTTATTTTTGCAGTAAGTTTTAACTGGCGGAAGGAGTTTTCTGCAGCACAAGATCGAGACAAAGAGCGTGTGGTTTTCCTAGGGAATCTCATAGCGCGCGAACATCGAAAGAGCCTAAGTGAGTTATGGCAGAAAAATTCAATTAAAATACATGCAGTAACTCTTAATACAATCAGATCAATCCTTAAGCTGAGCGATCAAGAGTTAAGAAATTCATTACCAGAAATTAAACAAATTCTTCTAAAAGAAGAAGATGATCGTGTTACCTATTTTTTGAAAGGTAATGTAATTGCTGCGGTGAGGGCCGGTATTTCATCAGCTAAATCCTCTCTAAATATAACTGTGCGGGCCGAGGGAGAAAATATCAAGATTAGTAGGAGAATTTCAGAGGTCATTACTAATGCTTTAGAAGAACTAATTACCAACGCCCAACAACATGCAGGAGCAAAGAATTTAGTAATTTCATGGAGCGTTAAGCGAGAATCTCAAGAGTTGATTTTTCAAAATGATATTGGAAATGCAGTAATCAAAATTGGAATCACGCATGATGGCAAAATACCCAAGATAAAAACCGCGCCCGGGCTTGGTACCACTTTAGTTATTGAGAAAGAGATTCTTTCCATAGGTGGCACCGTGAATATGGATCTATCGGATCTCGGATCACAGGTAATCTCACTCTCAATTCCTTCTACCACTAATGATTTTGAAGCCATTTTAGATAGACCTCCAAAATCTCTCGCAGCAGAAAAAACTCGTCTTTTTTATGCCATAACGATGGTGGGGCAGATTGGTGTCGGAATTCCATTTTTTATCTTTTTGAGTTACTGGTGGGATGGCGTCAAGTTTTTATCCGCCGTAGGTTTACTAACCTGTTCTTTCACTTGTTTCTTGCTTTATCGCAAGAAAAGAATTGATTGGCTGGGCAGTTCGGTAGTGGCAATTTTGTGCATCGTTACCATGGCGGCAACTCCGGTAATCGCATACACATGTACCACGGGTTTACCACTTCACTACATTCTCACAGCTACCGGCTACACCCTTGCAATGTTGTTGGTGTGGGGAAGATGGCAAATATCTTTGCTTGGATACGGAATCTGGCTCTACTTCGCTAATGATTTATTTAGAACAGTGCCGTGGGAGTGTAGGTTTATTGTTCGGTTGCCGATCTCAGCAATTATTTTCCTATTTCCATTCGGAATTTTTTTGATCTGGATCTCATTCAAGGGTTTTGCAAAGTTTTCAAAATCTGAAAAAGAAATTTCTCAGCGAAATAAATTGTTAGTAGAAGAGCAGAGTAAGTTGAACGTGGCATTGGAAAATATCTCAGAACTCAACAATTCTGCAGTTGCCAAAATATTGGATGTTATTTCCGAAGTGGAAAGCACATCGAAGCTTTCTGATGAGGGCTCGTTTAAGTTACATCAGCTGGATTCGCAATTACGTACACAGATTCAATTAGATCCACTTGGAGTAGGAACCTTGACAAATTTGGCTGCAAAAATGGCTGATGCTGCAGTCGCAAGTGGCTCTTGGTTGAACGTTCGTGCACTTTATGGCGATAGTCAGATGTTCGCACTTCCTGAAAAGCTGGAAAATACATTTATTAAGTTTGCCCGCGAAGTTCCGGCAGGGACATCAATTCAAGTTCTTGCAAGTGGCGGCGACACCACATTATCGATGCGCATACTTGGAAAGCCATTAGCTGATATGAAATTGAAGTTTGATTCGATTTTAGAGGAGATGACTGAAAGTGAAATAGATTTCATTCTGGAAGAAAATACTGATGAAAATGAAGTGGTTTTGCTTTTGACTAAAAAATTGAATACTGATGAAAAAGTTATTTAATTATCGATTCAATCAATGTTGCAGTGCCAACCAAAAATAAGAAGTAAGCAAATATTCGCTCAAGAGTGACTGATTTTAGAGCCGCACCTTTTTGAGTTGCGAATATTGAGAAAGTAATTGCACTTACCAAGATTATGATCGGGATATCCCAGGAGACATTTTGGATGTTTTGGAAACGAAACAACAGCGCGGTTACTGAGTTTAGGATCATCAAGGCAAGCCCGGTCCCTGCGGCTATCTGTGCAGTCTCACCAAACACAAGTATCAAAGTTGGGATCGCTAAAAATGCGCCACCAACTCCAAATAATCCAGCCATGAATCCGATAAGGGATCCTGCCAAAGGAAGAGCCCAAACACTTCTTTTCTTCGCATCCAGATCTCTCTGGAATGTTCGCCAAATCATGCTTGTCGCAGAAGCTAGAAGAATTACACCAAATCCAATCAACAAGGCTTTGTCACTTATGGTTTTGGAAAGTTGAACTCCAAAGTAATTTCCAACCAATCCGATGCTCCACAAAATGAGCGCGGATTTTATTTGAACTTGTTTTCGGCGAAAGCGGGGGATGACACTCACTGTTGCGGTTGTAATTACTATTACCAATGAAGCGGTTGTTGCATTTATTGCGGAATATCCAAAGATATAAACTAATGCGGGTACGGCGAGAATAGCTCCACCAGTTCCGACCAATCCGAGCGCTGAGCCCATGATGGCGCCGACAAGAATTGCTAATACTGGGGTCACGCTGGCAATTGTGGCAGATAATCTCTCTGTTTTACTGTGATTTCTTGTTTGGGATTCTCCGTTTGTATTTCACCCTCAGTTGGAACTTCTGAGGTGAAAACTGCTATTTCTTCATGTGCGACGATCCAAGTGGAGTCAGTTACAGCATTTTGTCCATATGCCTTTGTGGCGATTTTCTTACGGACAGATTTATACATTATGGAACTATCTTCAAGGATATGCTCAAATCGACCGGCCGAAGAAATTGCTTCCTTTAAAAATTTGGGATTAAGAGTTTGTGAAAAAGTTACAGTTTTATCAGGCTTAATGTTTTCAATTTTTCTCGGAACTATTTTACGATAAATAAGAGCCGCATTCCTGAGCACTGCTCGCGCAATTGCATAGTAAACCCGCTTTAAGAGTGCTCTTAAAGGCAATCTTCTAAGTTGTGATAATTTAAATCTCCAATAGGAGTAAGTAACCACGACTCCATGCTTTGCAGGAGCTTGCGAAAGAGATAAAAGTTTTTGAGCAATCTCTTTACCGCCACTTGGATCAGTTAATTCGAGACATTTGGTAGAAAGTGAGTTTCGAATATTTACATCACTGAGGCGCTCAGCCCATCTCTCAATCCCCAACAGATTCTCCGGATCGGCCATAATCGCAAAGCCGAAATCATGACACCATTTAGCTCGGGCTAATTGATCATCAGTCCCGCGCATCACAGGGATAAAAATTGTAGGAGTGCCCGCGCACATAAATTCATGAATACTGTTGTATCCAGCAGCAGAAATTGCGCCATCAAAAGCATGTAACAATTTTGCTAGCGGAAAATATCTAGCTGTGCGTAAATCTAGGCCAGGCGGAACAATTGATTTACCGTTTCGATCAACTGGATTTTTCGTCATCAAAACTTGGACATTTGTCCACCGCTTTAATCCACGCAGGACAGCCTTCAAGCGATCGACCTCTTCAATAGTTGCAGTTCCGAGTGTCACTAAAACAGCTGGTCGATCCAAATCAAGGCCAAGGATTTGTCGAGCTTCATTTCTCGGCAATGCTTCATCAGCCGAATACAAGGAGACAGGTGCAACTTTTTCTGCATCATCTCGCCCAGATGTTGGTCCCTTGTCATACGCTGCTGCGTAGTCACCAGGTTCAATGACTTTATCCATTAGCGATGCGTAAAGTGAGAGCGTTAATTTCTGTGGAGTGTCTCGCCACAATCCGCGCCTAACCCAAGCCAGTCTTAAATCTGCGGAATGAAATTTTGCGGCTAAAACTCCCGGGTAAGGGACCACTCCGTCGAAGGAGATTACTTTTGCGCCAGTCTCTTCGGCTAATGCAATCAATCGATCACGTAAATAATGATCCCAAACTCGTCGCGGCATCCATTCACGATCACGTCCAGGAATGTATTCAGTCCGGATTCCAAGGGCGGCACCCACATCAGCTATGCCTGGAGCCATTGAAACAATTATGGGTTCTGCCTCTGGAAGTAGCGCTTTGGCGACGGCACAAGCACGCACCAAATGTCCCATCCCAATTCCATTACTGGTCGCCAAGATGATGGTGGGCTTGGCGAGATTGGTCACTATATAAAGATAGATTTTCTAGGAAAGATTTTTAAAGAATTTAAACAAACTTTAGTTGAACAGATAGTGAAGAGTAATTAATACAAAGGATCTGGAAGTAAACCTCTGCCACAATGGCCAAATGTCAACCGATGCAAGCTTACTAATTCTGACCGCTGTTTTAACTTTGGTTTTGGTCTTAATTTTAGTAAACATTTGGGAAACGAGACGTAAAGGTATCGCCCTACTTAATTCAAATCGAAAGATTGTAAAAACTATTAAGGACTCCGAAGTGAATATTGCTAAAGTAATTGAGAAAAGAAGTAAACAAGATTTTCGCCAATTGGAAGCGTTAGTTTCTCTGCATGAGATGTTAGATTTAAAAGCTGCGCTTCCTCCAACACGCGGTTGGGCTGCATCCCCTGATCTGCTTTTAACTTTAACTTCGCTAGTGAGAAAACATCAGCCAAAATTAGTAGTTGAATTAGGTAGTGGGGCATCAACAATTATTTTGTCGCGTGCTGGGGCAGTAGAGATTGTGGCAATTGAACATGATCTTGAGTACCTCAAAAACACTCAAGAATTACTCGCAGAGCATCAAGTTAGTAATGTTAAATTGATTCATGCGCCTTTGATTCAAAAGGAAATCTTGGAAGAGAGTTTCATATGGTACGACAGTTCAAAGTTGCAAGATTTAAAAGAGATTGATTTCCTCTTCATCGATGGACCTCCAGGATCCAAAGATGATGCTGCAAGATTTCCGGCACTTCCAGTCTTAGGCTCAAAGTTGAGTAAAAATGCAGTTGTGGTAATTGATGACACAAAGAGAAGTGGGGAGAAAACATTGGCGGAAAGCTTCGCTAATGCTCTTCCGAATCACAAGTTAAGGTTTTTAGATCATGAAAAAGGAACGGCAATAATCGAACCGCTATAGTCATAAAAAATCCCCAGCCTAAAAGAGACTGGGGATTTTGTATTTTAGATATTACAGATTAAAGAATGGGCTTCCGAGGCTAGCGCCAATTGAAGCTCCTTGGCCGATTAAAACGAAGAGCATTAAAGCGGCTCCACCAAGTGAGAGATTTTTGAAGAATGAAGCAGTCTCACCTTGTTTTGCAGTTGCATCTTCAATTGTCCAGAAGTTGTGCATCATGAAAGCTGAAACGATGCTGAATAGTGCAATTAGAAGTGCGCCTAAGTCTGCGTAAACTCCCAACAGGATTGCAAGACCGCCAATCAAGATTACTGCACCTGAAAGCAACACTGATGCTTTTGCGGCTGGAACTTTCTTATATTGGGCATACCCAGTCATTGCTGCAGTTTTTGTGAAGTGCGCGATTCCTGAATTAATGAAGATCAGTGCAAAAAGTATGCGACCGATGATTAGTACTAAGTCCATGAGACTCCTTATTTAGTTGGCTACAAGCAGAATCTTAAAGATACCAAGAAATATCAAAGTTAGATAAGCCGACACGATCTCTCACCCTCTTTATCTTTACGAGTAATTCTCTTAAGAGTAAAGTTATCGAGTGAAACTTTCTGCAAACTCTTTGCTTTTAATACCGACATACAATGAAGCATTGAATATTCGAACTCTAATTCATGAAATTAGATCAACATTTCCGGCGTTGCAAATTTTAGTAATCGACGATAACTCTTCAGACGGTACTGCAGAAATAATAAATCAATTAATGATCAGTTATAACAAAATAGAGCTTTTATCACGCCCAAAGAAAACTGGACTTGGAAATGCATACCGTGCAGGATTTGCATGGGGCTTAGAGAGATATTTTGAATACTTTATTGAGATGGATGCAGACCACTCACATCGGGTTTCAGATTTAGAAAAACTGCTAGGCCAAGCAGATAAATATGATTTAACTATTGGGTCTAGGTGGGTTAAAGGCGGACAAATTATTGGTTGGGCGAAACATCGCGAAATACTTTCAAGGTTTGGAAGTGGATATTCCAGAATCCTGCTTGATTTAAAAGTTCGAGATTGCACAAGTGGATTTAGAGTTTTCTCGCGAAGAGCGATAGAAAGTATCGATTTCCAAAATATCCAATCTAATGGATATGGATTTCAGGTAGAAACACTTTATCGTCTTCATGAAGCCGGTCTATCGGTAGGAGAGGTGCCAATTACTTTTGTTGAGCGACGAGAAGGTGTCTCAAAGATGCACAGTGGGATTGTCTTTGAAGCAATGTGGAATGTAACAAAATGGGGAGTTCTAAAGAAACTTAGAGTATAAGCAAATTATTTTTTTCGCTTTTTGTCAACATATAACAAAATCGCACCGATGATGAAAACTCCCACAATCATTAAAGCATGCTCCGAGTGTCTCAGGAAAAAATCAGAAATCATGCTTGAATTTGATGAATGGGAGTCGTGATTCATGCTTATTTATAGACGATCAGAGATTTGGGGATCTTGAAAGTGTATTTAGATTTAAGAACGTGACCATCGGATGCAACTACCCGATAAGTAACTGTGTAAGTTCCATGTTTGGAGATTTTTTTTAACTTTACCTTAATTGAAGGACCGGCTACTAAAGATTCTTGAACGGAAATCTTCTTACCTGATGGATCGGTAACGATAATTGAGTTTGCTTTAGCCCCAACACTAGAAAGCTTCATCAGATCATCATCGAAGGTTAGATCCACCATTTCGGGGATACTACTTACAGTACTTCCAATTTTTGGGGAAGCAGCAAGAAGAGAGGTGTGTGCTGATGCCATCGGGGCGCTTACTGGCGCCACCACGAGGGTGACGCCAGCAATTAGTGCGAGCATAGATTTCATTCAGTTGTGGTTATCGATGGCGCCGAGCTTGTCTCAGTGTCTGCGGTAGTCACTGTGCTGCCATCTCGCGTCGTCCACTTAAGGTAGTAAGTCTTAGCAGGAGTGCCTGTAACTGTTGGAGTAATGGTTGCTTTAACCATCTTGGTTTTGTTCATCAGCATAAGATCTCCAGTTGTTACTGACGTTCGTACTGTTGCGTTTCCATATTTATCAAGAGTAACTGATTTGATGACGCTTTCCCCTTGAGTTAATTGAAATCTTTTACCAGCGTTTGCTTTACCAGCAGAGATAGCAACAGATTGAACTTGGCTAGATGCGACTAAGCAGTCTTGAGCCCCATCTAACCAAATTTTTCCAGGTGTTTTGCCCCACTTAACTTGAACTCCGAAATCTGAGAAAGTTCCTGGCGCTACCGAGAATCCTGGTTTTGCTTGCCAATTCACTAAATATGAATCGAAAGTACCTGTGGAATCTTTCTCACCTTGAGGAGTAAGCGTTACATCCCAACCATCACGATGTTCAGCTTTTGGAGTTCCTGCCTCGCGCGGAACCACCACACTTACACGGGTAGTTGAGATCTCCTTGCCATCCGCATCTTTACATCCATGGCCAACTCGGAGCCAGATCGTTGAACTATCTCCAGCCTTAATTGAATTGCCATTTGTCTTGATAGACATATGCGCAAATGATGGCGCCGCAGACAAAAGTGCAAAAGTTAAAACAAATACTGAAATTGCAACACTAACTTTTTTAAGATTTTTTTTCACAGTAAACCTTTCATTAACTGCCCACAAGAATAGGAGAAAGGTTTACTTATGGGCGAGATCCACCTTTCTTTGCAATAGCGAAGAAGAACGAGGAGGAGCCCGCCCAATTAACTGTCGGAGTAATAGTTTGTTTGATCCACTTTTAATTTGTGACGAAATAAGCAATGTTGATGTTAAGCCATCAGGCAGATATTTTTGGGGAAAAAATGAAAAATGTAAAACTATCCAATTTGAGATCTTTGAAAATGACTTATAAATATCGACTTGGAAAGAAAAGTAATATGTTCCTAGAATCGTTGCACACAGGTGAGCAATACACATCTGAGTGGTTGATCCTTTGGTTGGCAGTAAAAGTAAGTGGCCAATACTTTGCGCGATTAAAAGCATTGCAATTGTCCTAAGGGAAGATGATTCAGATTGCCTACTTATAATTGCTGAGATGGCAATGCATAAAAGAATTAAATAGAAAAATCCGCGCTCATCAATTCCTCCACCACCTAGATGATGTGCAAGTAAAGTGATTTGACCGAGTGAAAAACCAGAGATGACTGAACTCATAATCCGGTTGGAAAACATAGTGGTGATCATCTACCCATCCATCCACCGTCGACGGTGATAGTTGAACCGTGTAAGTAATCAGCGTTTTCTGAGGCGAGAAAAACCACACTGCCGGCGATATCGCTACCTTCGCCCCAACGTCCTGCGGGAATGCGCCCGGTTATAGCTTCATAGCGGATTGGATCTGCACGTAGCGCTTCGGTGTTGTCAGTAACTATGTAACCCGGTGCAACTGCATTTACATTGACACCTTTTCCGGCCCACTCATTGGCAAATGCTTTTACTAAGCCAGCGATTCCAGATTTACTTGCCGTGTAAGCCGGAACTCGTATTCCACCTTGGTAGGAAAGAAGAGAGGAGATGAAAATAACCTTACCTTCACCACGTTCAAGCATTGGTTTGCCGAAATCCTGGGTGAGAATAAATGGGGCAGTCAGGTTAACTTCAACAACTTCATCCCAGTCTGCAAGTGAGTAATCGGCGATATTTTCACGCCGAATAGTTCCGGCGTTGTTTACCAAGATATCGACTTGGCCAACTTCAGTTAATACTTTTTTTGCTAGCGCCGTACTCTCAGCGCGATTTTTCATATCGCAGGCAAATGGAAAGAACTTCTGGCCAAGAGCCCTTACTTTTTTGGCAATACTTTCATCATCACTCATCTGGCGGCTTGTTCCGACGATGTCAGCGCCAGCTTCTGCTAAAGCCAAAGCAATTGCATGACCAATGCCGCGATTGGCGCCGGTAACTACTGCAATTTTCCCAGCAAGTACTTTCATTTAGATTGCTGGTTCTGAGATAGCGATTAAATTTTTAATGCTTCCACCGCGAGTCAGTGAAAGGTAGGCCTCTAACGCATCTTCAACCGGAAATACCTTAGTGATTAGTGGCTCAAGTTCCTTGGTGCGTGTGGCAAGGAATGCGATTGCATCGTCAAAATCAATTGACTTGTAGACACGAGCACCCTGCATAGTTACTTCCTTGTGGAATATTTGCTGCAGATTGAATTGGCGCAACTCTGCATGTATTCCTACAACAATAATCTTTCCACGAGGTTTAACTATTGTTGAGATCAAAGTTGCACCACCTGCGGATCCAGATACTTCAAAGACCACATCAGTGCCTAATCCATTTGTAGCTTCACGCGCCGCAGCTTCTACTTGATCTGGAGCTACTGGAATCATTCCATGTGATTTTGCAACATCTAAGCGGGTTTGATCTATGTCAGTAATAAATGTTTTGTGTCCGCGAGATACGCAAACAATTCCGATCAAAAGACCAATTGGTCCGGCACCAACAATAGTAATTACATCAGTTGGATCAAGATCTGCCATTCGCACATCATGGATAGCAACAGCAAGTGGTTCGATTAGTGCACCTTGACGAAGTGTGATCTGTTCAGGAATTCGATGTAACAACTCAGCTGGCACGATCCACTCTGGTTGCATTGCGCCGCCAAGATCTACGCCGATAAATTTTAATTTTGGACAGATATGTGAATTGCCTTCATTGCAGGTTCGACAATTTTTACAAGGCAATAGCGGTCGAACAGTTACCTTCTCACCTAACTTCCATTCATTAACTCCAGCACCAATGCGGGCAACAACTCCAGACATCTCATGACCTGGAACGTGCGGGGTAGTCACGCGCGAATCCATATGACCGGCATATAGATGTAAGTCGGTTCCGCAGACTCCGACATAGGCCACTTTCACGGCCACGTAGTTGGCGGGAAGTTCGGGGGAGATCCACTCATCAACAGTGATCTGCTCTGGTCCACGGTAGGTAACTTGTTTCATGTAACTGAGCCTAATACCCATTTCATGCTGATCTAGCGGCTACTTGCTGCTGTCAGCCCTAACTCCTAGTATTTGGACTATTCGAACAGATGTTCTAATTTAGGGGGAGTAGATGGCTAGATCAGGTGATGCACCTGAGGTGCTTACCGTGGGAGGTGAGCCGGTTGAGTTCACATGGAGGGGGCGTCGCTTTCGAATCCATTCAGTACTTTCGCGTTGGCGTGAAGCCGGGGGTTGGTGGAACCGAGCTAGTGATGGAAATTATCGCCCCGATGATTTAGCAAAATCTTTTTGGGCAGTTGAAGCCGCACCAGAAGGAATGTTAATTACATTCCACGTAGAACGTGATGAGTTAAGTGGTCAATGGCAGGTACGTAAAGCGATAAGCAAGAGTGCTGTTCAAGTTGAAGAAGATGAGTAATTCAACAATTCCATATGTTCATCTGCAAGTAGCAAGTGGATTCTCATTTAAATACGGAAGCGCTCAACCAAATCAATTAGTCGAACGCGCTGCAAATTTCGGAATGCCAGCATTGGCACTTACTGACAGAAATGCGCTCGCCGGTGCAATTAGATTTACGCAATCTTGTCAGCGCGCAGGGATCACGCCAATTATTGGATGCAATTTAGAGGTTGCGCCAATGCGCAAAGTAAAAGCGGCTCCCACTCCGGCAAAAGGTGGGACTTTTGTTGAAAACAATTTTTCACGTGTAACAGTGATGGCAACATCGCAAAATTATGGATGGCGCAATTTAGTGAAAATAGTTTCTGGGGTAGAAGAACAACTTTTAACTCACGAGAATTTTGCAAAACATAGCGAAGGTGTTTTGTTGTTACTTGGACCTAATTCAGATGTAGGAAGAGCTTTGGCTTTACGTCGCATTGATCAAGCCAAAGATGCGCTAAATAGATGGCGTGAAATAGTACAACCCAGATCAATTGCTATTGAAGTTGTATCTCACCTAGCTCCTGGAGAAGGAGAACTTACAACTGCACATGCTGCGAGATCATTTATCTTTGCAAATCAGATGAGAGTGCCTGCAGTAATAAGTAATTCAGTGCGAATGCTCGATCGTGAAGATGGTCCAGTTGTTGATGTTTTAGATGCCGCTAGAAAATTAATGCCATTGAGCTTGCAAACTGTTGAACGCAAAACCAGCGAAGGCTATTTAAAAAGCCAATTAGAGATGCAGTATGTAGCGGATGAGATTTCTAAAGCAGCAGGGGAGTATGACAGTAAAAAGTTATTACAAGCCAGTTTTGAATGGGCACAGCGAGCATATTTATCACCAAGTAATGACATCGGCTTGGGAGGAATTCACTTACCTGAAGCTGAAACAGTTAATGCAAAATCACTAGAAGAGATGCAAAAACAGTTACGTGATAGATGTGATGGGCGAATAAATAGTCGTTATGGAGGGAATGATTTACAAAAAGCGCTTTCACGATTAGGTGATGAATTAGAGACAGTAAAAAAACTTGGGTATGAACCATATTTTTTAGCAGTGGCTGACATAGTTGAGGCAGCGCGTAGTAAAGGAATCAGAGTAGCTGCGCGTGGAAGTGGTGCGGGATCTTTAATCTGTTACTTGCTTGGCATCTCTACGGTTGAACCATTAAAACATGGGTTGCTTATGGAAAGATTTTGTTCTCCACTTCGTTCAGCTCTTCCAGATATCGATATAGATGTGGAATCAGCACGCAGGTTAGAGATATATGAAGATGTATTTACAAAATACAATAAAGACGGAGTAACTCGAGCAACGACTGTTGGCATGTTCGAAACTTATCGAGCAAGACATGCAATTCGTGATGTTGGGGCGGCAATGGGATTGCCGGCAGTAGAGGTAGATGCTTTAGCAAAAGCAATGCCACATATTCGAGCACGCAATATAACTGCAGCGATAAAAGATTTACCTGAACTTCGTCATATCCAGATAACTTCGAATGAAATAGCCATGGCTCTTGGTCTGGCGCAACGTTTGGATGGATTACCACGGAATATTTCGATGCACCCATGTGCTGTAATTCTAGGAGATAGCAAATTATTAGAGCGGGCTCCAGCTCAATTAAGTGGATCTGGATATCCAATGTTGCAATGGGACAAAGATGACGTTGAAGCTGTTGGATTACTTAAGTTAGACATTTTAGGTGTTCGAATGCAATCTGCGATCTCTTACTCGTTGGGCGAAATAAAGCGAGTAGATGATAAAGATATTGACCTCGACGAGATCGAACTTGACGATGCTAAAACTTTTGAATTGATACGCACAACTCGAACTCTTGGAATTTTTCAGATTGAGAGCCCAGGCCAACGCGAACTTATTGGAAAATTCGGTCCAGAAACTTTTAATGATCTAATTATTGATATCTCGTTGTTTCGCCCTGGCCCAGTTAAAAGCGACATGATCACTCCTTTTCTAAATGCACGTCAAGGTTTTTCAAAGCCACGTTTAATTGATCCCTCTTTGCATGAAATTTTGCTTGAGACTCAAGGAGTTGTGGTATTCCATGAACAGGTGATTCGGATTATTTCAAAAATGACCGGAGTGAGCCTTGCTCAGGCAGACGAATATCGTCGTGCTCTTAGCAATTTTGATCAACAAGAAAGATTTAAAGAGTGGTTTATTCCAATCGCTACCAAGCGCGGGTATTCATTGCAAGTAGCAGTTGAAGTTTGGGAAGTGTTGCAAGCGTTTGCTTCATTTGGTTTTTGCAAAGCACATGCTGCTGCTTTTGCACTTCCAACTTATCAATCAGCATGGTTGAAAACTCACCACCCAGCAGCTTTCATTGCTGGGATCTTGACTCATGATCCAGGAATGTATCCAAAACGTTTACTGCTAGATGAAGCCCGCCAACTCGGCGTTGAACTTCTCAATGTTGATGTAAATAAATCTAAAGAGCAGTACCGGGTTGTGAAATATTTATCTAAATATGGAATACAACTAGCATTTTCTGATTTACATGGAATTACTTCTACTGAAGTTGAAAGTATCGTTGAAGGGCAGCCTTACTTAGATATATCTGATTTCCACCTTAGGGCAAGAGCGAGCACTAAGACGACAGAAAGTCTTATTCATTTAGGAGCTTTTGATCGGTTATATAAAATAAATAAAGAGAGTGAGCTAACTCGAAGAGATCTTTTGCTTCATTACTCAGATATCCAAAAATGGAATAAAGGAAAACAGATCGGGAGTTCACAAAGTTCACTTTTCTTCGGCGCCCCAACATTGACGCCAAGCGGCTTGCCTAAACTGACATTGGCAGAAGAGGTAAAAAGTGAAGTAGAGATTTTGGGACTTGATGTGAGTGGTCACTTACTTTCTTTTTATGCAAAACTTCTTAATCAAATAGGGGCTGTAAGAGTTAAAGATTTTCTTAACTTTAGGAGCAATACTGGAATCTTTCTGGCTGGAGTTAAAGTTGCAGTGCAATCTCCGCCAGTTCGCTCCGGGAAACGTAC
>CAIUXE010000040.1 GCA_903902965.1 uncultured Actinomycetes bacterium | reverse complement strand
TCAACGTTGCGAGGCTTGGCTTTCTTGCTTTTTGCAGGTTTACTCGCTTTGCTACCCATTGAAACAATTTCTTCAGTAGCTCTAACACTTAATCCTTCTGCAACTATTCGTGCAGCTAGCTTCTCCATCGCTGCTTCGCCTTCTAGCGATAGTAAAGCTCTTGCATGGCCTGCTGATAAAACTCCGGCAGCTACCCGGCGTTGCACAGTTGGAGGAAGTTGCAATAACCGCAAAGTGTTCGAAATATGTGGTCTTGAACGGCCAATCCGTAGCGCTAACTCATCATGGGTGTAATTAAAATCTGTAAGTAATTGACTGTATGCGGCACCTTCTTCAAGTGCATTTAATTGGCTGCGGTGAATATTTTCTAATAAGGCCTCACGTAAAAGTTGATCATCAGGTGTTTGCCGAATGATTACTGGAATCTGTGTTAACCCTGCCGCTTTTGCTGCACGAAAACGCCGCTCTCCCATTACTAATTCATATTTTCCGCTTCCAGCGCCACCAACATTTCGTACAACAGGCGGTTGTAAAATTCCAACTTCTTTTATTGAGGTAATCAGTTCATTTAAAGCTTCTTCATCAAAAGCTGTGCGCGGCTGACGTGGGTTTGGTGAAATTTGTGAAATCAATACTTCTTTTAAGTTTGCAACTTCTACTTCAACACCAGCAACACTTTTTGTTAATTGCACTGGTTCACTTGTCGGAATTAACGCACCGAGCCCACGACCTAATCCACCTTTACGTGTACTCATTTTGTTATCTCCTGTCGGTTATCTCGTTCACAAATTTCGCGTGCAGCATTTAAGTATGCAATTGCACCAGGTGATGACATGTCATAAGTCATTACTGTTTGACCGTAAGACGGCGCTTCTGAAACTCGTACAGCGCGCGGAATTACACTTTGCAATACTTCGCGGGGAAAATGCTCGCGCACACTTGCGGCAACATCATTTGCTAATCGAGTACGTCCATCAAACATGGTTAATAAGATTGCTGAAATGTGTAACGTTGGGTTAGCACCCGCGGTTACTCGCGAAATAATATTTAATAGCTGCGCAACTCCCTCGAGTGCGTAATACTCACATTGAATTGGAATTAATAATTCATCAGCTGCAATCAAAGCATTAATAGTTAGCAAACCAAGACTTGGTGGACAATCAATAATTAAGTAATCAAATTTTTGCGTATTTGTTAAATTTAATATTGCTTCTTTCAATCTAGATTCGCGCCGATCAAGTGCCACTAAATCTATTTCGGCTCCAGCTAAATTAACACTTGCCGGCAAACAATAAAGTTCTGGAAATCCCGGCGCTTTTTGCATTAACTCGGCGATACTTTTATTTTCAACTAAAACTTCATAACTGCCGGCCACATCTTCGCTGCGATCTGCACCGAGTGCAGTGCTGGCATTACCTTGCGGATCTAAATCAATTACTAAAACTTTTAATCCACCCATTGCGAGCGCAGCAGCAACGTTGACCGCAGTTGTTGTCTTGCCTACCCCGCCTTTTTGATTTGCTACCGTGAAAATTCGAGTGGCTTTGGGTTTTGGAAGTGGTTCGCGCAACCTGCGGGTACCAACGACCTTTTTCCCGCTGCCATTTTTACTCTGAGTTGTTTCACGTGAATCCACGAGGGTGAGTTAACCAGCCTTTTCGATGGAAATCACCCTGACCGGGGGTTGCTCTGGCAATAGTGGATGGGAGGCCAGAATTACCTCTGCCTTACTTGGATTAAAGCGACTCATTGGGGCCGCGGCCAACTCACTTTCCGCGTTTTCCCCTTTCAAAGCCAACAACTTTCCTCCTGGTGCAATTAACCGCCAACTAATCTGGAGTAATTTTGGCAAAGGTGCCACCGCCCTTGCAGTAACTATTTGATACCTGGGCTTGTGCTGCTCCGCCCGCCCACGAACAACTTGAAGGTTGGCTAATCCAAGCTGGGTGATTACTTCTAAAAGAAAATTGGCTCTGCGCTCCAGGGGTTCTAACAAAGTTATCTGCAAATCTGGCCGGGCCAATCCGAGCACAAGCCCCGGAAGTCCAGCCCCACTTCCAATATCTAAAACTGTTGAACTCGCTGGCATTAATGTAATCAGCGGCAATGAGTTGAAGATGTGTCGATCCCAGATCCGATCCACTTCGCGCGGGCCTATCAACCCACGTTCAACAGCTGTACTAGCCAAAATCTGACCATACTCAATCGCCTGATCAGTTAGCGCACCAAATATCGGGATTAAGGTTTCCCGTGAAACATCCACCAGAGAGTTCCCGCTTTTAGGAAGCTGGCAGGATTACTACACAGCGATTTGGCTCTTCGCCCTCGGACTCACTTGCCAATCCCAATTCGCCAATGGTGTCGTGGATGACTTTGCGCTCAAAAGCATTCATTGGAGGCAAGGTGATTGACTCCCCTGTGCTTTTAACTTCCTCGGCCCGCTCTTGGGCGAGAGTACGTAGCGCACTCTTTTTCTTATCGCGGAACCCCTCAATATCTAGCATTAAGCGGGAACGGTCCCCGGTATTTTGCTGGACAGCCATTCTGGTCAACTCCTGAAGGGCTTCAAGAACTTCACCCTCTTCACCTATTAGATGGGTTAGCTCGCCGCCTTCAATTGCCAGCGCTGCCCGACCATTTTCAACATCAATATCGATATCCCCAGGAAGGTCGGCAATGTCGAGCAGAACCTCTAGGTAATCTGCGGCTAGGTCGCCTTCTTCCTCTAAACGTGAAATTTCTGTCTTTTCCATCTTTTCCTCCTGCTCAACCAATCGCCCATTTTGGGTGATATGTGAAATTTATGGTGTTTTGTACTATTTCTTTGGCTTCTTCTTTTTCTTCTCGCTTTTTGGCTGTTGTCGCTGCCCTTTTGGCTCTTCAATCACAACATCGCCAGAAGCGTCATCCTCTGCAGCTTTAACTCCGTTTTTTAACGCCCGCTTCGCTTCCAACTCTTCATATGCTGGAGATCCTGGAGTTGGGTTTCTTTTAATTACATAAAACTGTTGTCCCATTGTCCAAAGATTTGTTGTTAACCAGTACAACAAAACTCCAACTGGAAAATTAACTCCGGTAACAGCGAAAATTAATGGAAATAAATACAACATAATTTTTTGTTGTTGAACCATCATGTTTGGAGCGCCAGTATTTTTTGGCATTCCCTTAACCATTAATTGACGTTGTGTTGTAAATGTTGAAGCCGACATCAAAATAATCATCGCCATTGCTACAACTTTTACCATCGAATCAGAACTACCTAAAAAGGTTGCTGAAATTGGTGCACCAAAAATTGTTGCTGCACCAGCACTGGAGACATCTGCAGCAGTTAATACACCGCGCGGTATTCCTTGGCCGATCCCATTTAAAACACCAAATAACGCAAAGAAAATTGGTGCTTGCGCCAAAATTGGAAAACAAGAAGCAAGCGGATTTGTTCCATGCTTTTGGTACAGCTTCATCATCTCTTCTGATTGTTTTTGACGATCGTCTTTATATTTTTTCTGAATCTCTTTTAACTCTGGTTGCAAAACAGTTAATGCTCTTTGGCTTTTAATTTGTTTTACAAAAAGTGGAATTAATAAAATACGGATCAAAATTACAAGCCCGATGATGGCAAAGCCCCAAGTGACTCCACTGTCCGTTCCAAATATTGGAGAAAGCAATCCGTGGAAAAACATAATGACCCAAGAAACCGCAATGTATAGCGGATTAAATATCCCCACGAATTAACCCCTGTTCCTTTGAACTTTCTGAAAAATAGTCAATTCCGCCCTTAGACCAAGGGTTGCATCGTAATAAACGCCAGCCCGTAAGCCCAATCCCAATAATTACTCCACGTTGTTGAAATGCCGAAAGTGCGTAATTGGAGCAAGTTGGGTAGTACTTACAACGAGGGGTCAGGGATGGCGAAACCCATTTTTGATATCCCTTAATTAATGCAATCGGAAATCTTGCGATTGTGTTCATACCAATGCCTTTTTTAACGCAACTTCAAATTCATCTCGTAACTGGGTTGAAGAAATATCTGCTGCGCTCTGCGGAAAAGCTCGGGCTACTAACAAAGAACCGTTTGGCAGTAACGGGAGTATCGGGGATATGGCATGACGCAGTTTTCGCGCAACGCGATGACGAACCACAGAGTTGCCTACGCTCTTTGCCACAATCAGCCCCGCTTTCGGTGGAGCATTCTCCGAACTTCTATGGAGAAAGAGTTGAAAAGATTTTGAGTTTATTTTTCTTCCGCTAAGTGCGATTGCGAAATCTGATTTCTTTCTTAACCTATTTGCGACTGGAAGCATCTCTTAAGCGTCTTTAACTTAATTTGCTTAACTGAGCTTGACTTGGCCGGGCTCGCAAATCACTGCAATTAGGCAGAGATGCGCAAGCGTCCTTTTGCACGACGTGCTGAAAGAACTGCGCGACCTGCACGAGTTGCCATGCGTGCGCGGAAACCATGCTTCTTTGCGCGACGACGATTATTTGGCTGGAAAGTACGTTTTGACACTTGATTGCTCCTAGCGCTTTTGGGGTAAGAGCGTGCTATTCGCTCAGGCGGCTAAAGGTACGGCCCTTCGGGGAGTGCGGTCAAACTCTGGATTTCACCATCAAGCTTCCCTCAACCCCAAAGGCGAGGTTTAGAGTTGTGGATAACTATTTGTCATTGCCTTAAATACTCGCTATCGTCCGATCTTCTCCACAGGCACCTGGGTTAACCCTATTTACTAGGGAGTAATTATCCGACAAAACGGACAATTACTGAAGATTACCCCACAGATTGTGGATAACTTTGTGGATAAAGCGGTGGGTAAGTATAGAGAATGAGGTTTTCGTGACTGACTCCCTTTCAGTTGAAACAACGCTCGACCTTCCTGCACTGTGGGCGAGCACAATTCAAAAGATTGCTGAAGATGCCCCGCAGCATCGCGCCTTTTTAAGTTTGACCAGACCAATGGGTGTAATCGACAGCAACGGCAGCACCACAATTCTTATTGCTGCACCAAATGCATTTGCTAAAGATGTTTTGGAAACCAGATTGCGTTCTCTAATTACCGAAACTCTTTCTTACGAGCTTGGTCGTGAAGTTCGAGTTGCAGTAACAATTGATGAATCACTAGAAGTTGCCCAACGTCCAGAAGTTGAAGTTTCTGAAGTTGTTGAAACAGAAGCTGCCCCACAACGAGCTGGAACTGGTCGCGGTAATGAACCAGCTTTAAGTAAAGAGCCTTATCAATTAAATCCGCGCTATATCTTTGAAACATTTGTTATCGGCTCTTCAAATCGTTTTGCTCATGCCGCAGCAGTTGCTGTCGCTGAAGCCCCAGGCAAGGCGTACAACCCATTGTTTATTTATGGTGAGTCAGGACTTGGTAAAACACACTTACTCCACGCTATTGGTGCATATGCCCGCGAGTTATATAGCGGCCTACGAGTTCGTTATGTATCAAGTGAAGAATTTACAAATGATTTTATTAACTCTATTCGTGATGACAAAGCAGCTGTATTTCAAAAACGTTATCGCGACGTAGATCTACTTTTAGTTGATGATATTCAATTTTTAGAAAATAAAGAACGAACTCAAGAAGAGTTCTTCCATACTTTTAATACGCTTTACAACGCTAACAAACAAATTGTGATTTCTAGTGACCGCCCACCAAAACAATTAGCAACTTTGGAAGATCGACTGCGTTCTCGATTTGAGTGGGGATTGATTACAGACATCCAACCTCCTGAATTAGAGACCCGTATCGCAATCTTGCGCAAAAAGGCAGCACAAGATCGATTAAATGCACCTGATGACGTTTTGGAATATATCGCCAGTAAAATCTCTACCAACATTCGCGAATTAGAAGGTGCGTTGATTCGTGTTACTGCATTCGCAAGTTTGAACCGCCAAGGTGTGGACCTGTCGCTAGCTGAAATAGTTTTAAAGGATTTGATCCCTGATGATCATGGCCCTGAAATTACGGCCGCCACGATCATGGCGCAAACCTCGTCGTATTTCAGTCTCACCATTGATGACCTTTGCGGCACTTCACGTTCCCGCGCTTTGGTTAACGCAAGGCAAGTTGCGATGTATCTGTGCCGAGAACTAACTGATTTGTCTTTGCCTAAAATTGGCCAAACTTTCGGCGGTCGCGATCACACCACCGTGATGCACGCTGATCGAAAGATTAGACAGTTGATGGCGGAGAGAAGATCGATCTATAACCAGGTAACAGAGTTGACTAACCGAATCCGTACCCAAGCCCGAACCGGTAATTAACTTGCCCCGAGAGCTCTGATTGGCCTGTCTTATATGTCCGTTTCATTCCTTAAGTAGGGGTTCCACAGTTGGGGATATGGTTGGGGATAAAGCCTGCTCAT
>CAIUXE010000039.1 GCA_903902965.1 uncultured Actinomycetes bacterium | reverse complement strand
GCTGCACAACTTGTGCGGTACACAATAGCAAGCATGCTTGATGTACTCAGTTCCGAATATATAATTGCCGCAAAAGCTAAAGGGATTAGTAATCGTCGAGTAATTTTTAATCACGCATTTAGAAATGCACTTCTTCCTGTGATAAGTGTTGTTGGTTTGCATGTACCTGAGATAATCGCTGGTGCCGTCATTACCGAGACAGTGTTCACATGGCCGGGGATGGGAACTTTGGCGGTGAGAGCGGCTGGTGGTCGTGATGTACCGATGGTCATGGGCATTGTGATCGTGGTGGCAGTAGCTGTGGTAATCACTAATTTAATTACCGATATCGCCTACACCGTGGCAGATCCGCGGGTGCGCCTTGGCTAAAAACAAAGATGTTAAGACAAAAAAACCAGTTAAAAATTCAAATTTCAGAGAAGCTTTGCACAGATTTAGTTCGTATCGATTGGCTCTGGTCGGTGTAGTTATTATTTTTTTAGTTGCACTTATGGCAATTTTCGCTGACATAATCGCTCCGCAAGGACCAGAGTTTATTGATCTTGAAATGGTTAGAAAACCCCCCGGGAATGGACACTTCCTTGGCACTGACGATGTTGGACGCGACGTGTGGGCTCGGGTCGCTTTTGGTGCCCGAACGTCAATGATTGTTGGCATTGGGGCAGTCTCCGTTGCACTTTCTATAGGAATTACGATTGGTCTGATCTCCGGCTTCTTAGGTAAATGGGCGGACACAATTTTGATGCGCATCACTGATGGCTTCATGAGCGTTCCAGGTTTGATTCTAATAATTATCTTTATTGCACTTGTTGGCCCAAGCTTGACGAGTGTGATTTTAGTAATTGCGTTAGCAACTTGGCCAACTTCCGCACGTGTTGTTCGTGGCCAAGTTCTGGCTATTCGGGAACAAGAGTTCATAACAGCTGCAAGAGTTATCGGTGTAAGAACTCCTGCGATTTTAAAAAATCATATTTTGCCTAACTTGCTTGGACCACTTTCAGTAGTTGCTACATTTGGAATTGCCGGCGCAATTTTGACTGAGGCCGGTTTGAGTTTCTTGGGCCTTGGAGTTCGTCCACCTACTTCTAGTTGGGGACAGATGGTCAATCTTGCTCAACAAAGTCAGATCATGCTAGCTGAACCTTGGATTTATGTTCCATCCGGCGTCATGATTGTAGTAACTGTTCTAGCAGTTAATTTTATTGGTGATGGCTTACGTAAAGCTGTTGACCCTAAGTCGGTGCGATAATGAACAAACCTTTATTAGAAGTAAGCAATTTACAAGTTGAATTTAACAGTAGACAAGGAAAAGTTACTGCTGTTCGTGGATTGACCTACACAATCAATGAAGGTCAATCTATGGCGCTGGTTGGCGAGTCAGGATCAGGAAAGAGTGTAAGTGCGCTTGCGCTGCTTGGCTTATTGCCCAAAAAGACCGCAAAAATTACGGCTGGAAGTGTCAAGTTTCGCGGAGAAGAATTAATCGGAGCACCTGAAAAAACGATGCGCAAACTTCGTGGTGGCTCAATCGCAATGATTTTTCAGGATCCACTTTCAAGTTTAAATCCAGTTTTAACCATAAGCCAACAGATCGTTGAGCAAATTAAGGCTCACGAAAAAATGGAAGGGAAAAAAGCCGAAGAACGAGCAATCGAGTTACTTGATATGGTCGGCATCCCCTCAGCTCGTGAACGTGTCAAGCAATATCCACATCAACTATCTGGTGGAATGAGACAACGCGCGATGATTGCCATGGCCTTATCGGCGAGTCCATCGTTGTTGCTTGCAGACGAGCCAACGACAGCTTTAGATGTGACAATTCAGGCGCAAATTTTGGAACTTCTAACTAATATTCAAAAAGATTTGGGAATGAGCTTGCTGCTTATCACTCACGATCTTGGCGTGGTTGCCGGATTTACCGAGAAACTAACTGTGATGTATGCCGGTAAAGCAGTTGAGCAAGGAGATACTGCTGAAGTTCTTGGAAATCCTAATCATCCATATACGTTGGGATTGCTTCGTTCAATCCCTCGCTTAGATCGACCACGTACGAGTGAATTAAAACCTATTCAAGGCGTAGCCCCAGACATGAGTAAAGTTTCGGTTGGTTGTGCTTTTCAGCCGCGTTGTGAGTATGCGCAGAGTAAATGCGCTACTGAAAACCCACTCTTTTCAACAATCTCAAAAGATAGATACGCCGCATGTTGGTACCCACAGGATCACGCACTTCAAAATGAAAGTTTAAGTAAATGACAAACAATGAACCAGTCCTAATAGTAGAAAACTTATCTGTTCATTTCCCAATTGGAAGTGGTCTGGTTCGAAAAGCAAAAGGCTACGTTAAAGCAGTCAATTCAGTGAGTTTTGTAATTAACCAAGGGGAAACGCTGGGTCTTGTAGGCGAATCTGGTTCTGGCAAAACAACGATTGGGCGTGCAATAGTTCGAGTGAATGATCCGCACGAAGGATCTATTTTGTTGGATGGACATGAATTAGTAGGTCTTTCGCCCAAAGAAATGCGCCCGTTACGTCGAAAAGTGCAAATGGTCTTTCAGGATCCATATTCAAGTTTGGATCCAAGACAAACTGTTCGCCAAATCCTGGTCGAACCACTAGTAACTCATAATTTGCCGTTGAAAAATGCTCAAGGCGAAGATCGAGTCGATGAGTTATTAAATTTAGTTGGTTTAGATCCAGCTTTTGCATCAAGATACCCACATCAATTTTCGGGTGGCCAACGTCAGCGAATTGGAATTGCTCGAGCATTAGCAGTAGAACCGGACCTAATCATTTGCGATGAACCAATCAGCGCACTTGATGTTTCTATTCAAGCCCAAGTTGTAAATCTGCTCGAATCCTTGAAAAAACGTTTGGGCATTGCTTATCTTTTTATTGCTCACGATTTAGCTGTAGTCCGACACATTTCAGATCGAGTCGCGGTCATGTATCTAGGGGGAATTGTAGAATTAACCTCGTCTACTGAACTCTATGAAAATCCACGTCACCCATATACTCGTGCATTACTTTCTGCAGTCCCAGTTCCAGATTCAGTGGTAGAAAAAGCTAGAAAACGAATAATCCTTCAAGGCGATATTCCAAGCCCAACAAATATGCCATCTGGTTGTGCTTTTCATACACGGTGCCCACTTCGCACCATGTTGGGAAATCCAGAAATTTGCTCAACGGAACGGCCAGAACTTAAAATTTATCCATCTAAAAAAGATGATCATCAAGTTGCGTGCCATTTCGCTGACGAGTCTTCATGAAAATAATTGGTTATGTCAGCAATGAAGATTATTTGGCATTAAATGATGTAAGCATTGTTTTCGAACAAGACCATGAAATTCTTGCAGATACAAAATCTTTAGCCACTGGAGCGGTACGAACAGATCTACCACCAGGAAGTTATACATTGACTTTTGCCAAAGCAGGATATGGATCAAAACATGTCGAAGTTACCCTTCCAGTAAAAGAGCCAATTAAATTTCGACTTCTTTCAGACAAACTTGTTGGATATATGTCGCCAAGATGGTCAACAAGTGGAGAAAAATCCTGCATTCGAATAAATTCAACAACTTCATGCCGTGTCGAACTTTTCCGCTATGGAAAAGTAAAAGAATCTTATGGAGTAATCACATGGCTAGATGAGCACGGTCCTCGAGCCATGACTCAAGTTATTCCAGATGGCGATATCGCTGCATCTGGACTTCAATTTGGAACGATCGGATTCCCGTATCCTGGAATGACCTGGAAAATTGAAGCACCTGAAAAATCTGGTCTTTACTATGTGCACCTTGAAAATGAAGGTGGCGAGTTTTTCTCAATGCCGTGGATTGTTTCACCCAAGAAGCCAACAGCCAAAATTGCAGTATTGGCAGCTACAAACAATTGGAATGCGTACAACAATTATGGAGGCCGAGGCAATTACATAAACGCCGAAGGACTTCCTCCACGCCCAACTGTTAATGCACGACAAGATTTGAGTCGTTATTCAGCAAAAGATATGAATGTCTTTTGGAAATCCCCTAATGATGTTTATCCTCCCATTTCATTTGAACGGCCTGAATTTGGAAATGTTGTAGGTAAAAATGAAGAGCTAACAAGTCCCATGTCTGGTCGCCTTGCTTCAAGTTGTGCTCCTGGGATGTGGCGTTTATTAGGCTGGTTAGAGCGTGAAGGGTATGAATATGACCTCTATAGCGATAATCAATTGCGTGATGGAACTTTAGATTTAGATGCTTACGAGACGCTATTAACTGAGATTCATCCTGAATATTGGTATCGCGAGGAGTATGAACGAGTACGAGATTGGGTTTTTGAACGTGGTGGAAAGTTTATGTATTTAGGTGGGAATGGACTCGACTGCGAAGTTGAATATGTTGATGAAACTACAGTGCGTTTCTTAACAGACAAATCCAACACCTCTCATGAAGGTGGAGTATTTGACCCTGAATTGAGAATTGCAAAAGAGGGAAGATTCGACAATCGCTTCCATAAAAGTACAAACCAGTCACCGGCACAATTAATCGGATTAGTTTGCGATGGTGAAGGAACCGGTGCTCCATACGAATGTAGAAATGAAGATCATTGGGTTTTTGCTGGAACTGGCCTTAAAAACGGGGATAAATTTGGAATTAACTCCTTACATGAGCGAATCCCAGGCGGTGCTTCAGGACACGAAATGGATAATAGAACCGCGCATACGGGTGAAGGCTTTATCTCTTTAGCAAAAGGATTAAATCCCGAAACTATTGGTAGTAGCGGAGCAGAAATGCTTTACAAAGATTTTCCGGGCAAAGGCGGGGAAGTTTTTGCTGTTGGGTCGATGAATTACATTTCATCACTTCTTGTAGATAAGCCTCTTTCAGATATTACAAAAAATGTACTTAATCACTTCTTAAAAAACGGCAAGGGGCAAAAATGATAGTTGGTTATGTAAGCGATGAACATTATTTAGCTTTGGCTGATGTCAGCATCGAATTTATGAAAGACGATAAACTTGTTGGACACACTAAATCTTTCATGAGTGGTGCTGTGGAATCTGATTTACCTGCTGGAAATTATCGAATGACTTTTGGTAAGCCGGGTTATGGTTCTAAACATGTAGAAATAACATTGCCGGTTAAGGAGCCAATTAAATTTAGACTTCTATCGGATAAATTAATTGGGTACATGTGGCCAAAGTGGTCAGTTAGCGGTGAGAAATCAACCATTCGAATAAATTCAGCTGCTTCGTGCCGTGTTGAACTTTTCCGTTATGGCTTAAAAAAGGAATCTCACGGTGTTGTTACTTGGTTAGATGAGCATGGCCCAAGAGCAATGATTCAGATGCTTCCAGATGAGGATATTTCCCAAACTGGCGTTCAATTTAGTCGTGTGGGCTTTCCAAACCCGTTAATGATCTGGAGATTAACCGCACCCGAAGAATCTGGCCTTTACTACATACATTTAGAAAACGAAGCTGGAGAATTTTGGTCAATGCCATGGGTTGTTGCACCTAAAAAACCAAAAGCAAAAATTGCGGTTTTAGCAGCAACAAATAACTGGAATGCCTACAACAATTTTGGTGGACGAAGCAACTACATCAACGATGAAGGTTTGCCTGCGCGACCAACAATTAACTCGCGCCAGGATTTGGCTCGTTATCTTGGAACTGCAAGAAGCCAGATGTATCCAAATGATTCATATCCGCCAATATCTTTCGAACGCCCGGAGTACGGAAATGTTATTGCCAAAGATGAAAAAGTTACCGACCCAATGGGTGGTCGGCTTGCTTCCACTCTGGCACCAGGAATGTGGCGTTTGCTTGGTTGGCTAGAGCGCGAAGGCTATGAATATGACGTCTACAGTGATGCGCAATTGCGTGATGGAACCTTAGATTTAGATGCTTATAAAGTTTTGCTTACCGAAATGCATCCTGAGTACTGGTACCGCGAAGAGTACGAACGTGTACGCGACTGGGTATTTGAACGCGATGGAAGATTTATGTATTTAGGAGGAAATGGCATCGATTGCGAAGTTGAATACGTCGATGACAGCACCGTTCGATACCTAACCGACCATACTGATGCAGGAACCGATATGGGTGTGTGGCTTGAAGGAAAAGAGCGTAAATTCGATAATCGTTTCCACAAGACTTATGAATCACCTGCGAAGTTAATTGGTGTGATTTTTACCCACGTAGGAGAAGGAACTGCTGCACCATACGAATGTCGAAACTCTGATCATTGGATCTTTAACGGAACAGGGCTTAAAAATGGCGAGAAGTTTGGCGAGAAGTCTTTGCATGAGCGTGTTCCTGGAGGAGCTTCCGGTCATGAGACCGATAAAAGGACTCCAAACACAGGCGAAGGTTTTATTTCTTTAGCTATGGGATGTAACCCAGGTGAAGAGAGTGGAGCCGAAATGGTTTACAAGGACTTCCCTGGAAAAGGCGGTCAAGTTTTTTCAACTGGGTCGATTACTTATATTTCATCGCTGCTTGTCGATGAAGCAGTTTCTCGTATAACTAAAAATGTACTAACTAAGTTTCTTCAATAATTTAAGGGGATTAAAGATGATAGTTGACGTTCACACGCATTCACCTACACATGCCGAAAAGGTACCTGCTGCTGAAATGCGCACTTATTCTGGTTGGCACGATGGAGATCCAGTACAAACCACGAATAGTTTTGCTGACTACGCCAAAGGCATGGAAGCGGCTGATATTTCGATCGTATTCAATATTCACGTTCCAGATACTGAAAGGTTCGTGGGGACGCCTGCAGACGCAAATAGAATAAATGAAGATACCGCAGATTTTGTAAAGCAAGATTCTCGTCGAATTGGATTTATGTCAGTCGACCCTAATCGCCATGACTGGCAAGAGGAGATGGATAAATCTCTAGCACTTGGATTAGTTGGAATAAAACTAGGTGCAAATTATCAACGTTTTGATCCACTGGGTCGAGAGGCACTTAAGCTTTACGGTCGCGCAGAAAAATTGAATTTACCAATACTTTTTCATACCGGAACATCTCCGGTACAGGAAGCTCCGATTGCATATGCTCACCCACTCGTAACGGATGAAGTAGCACTTAGATTTCCAGATCTTAAAATTATTATGGCCCATATTGGACATCCTTTTGTTCGCGAAACAATCTCTGTTATTCGGAAACATCCAAATGTTTACGCTGATGTTTCAGCAATCTACGCTCGCGCTTGGATGGTTTATGAAGGACTGCTTTTTGCTAGTGAGTGGGGCACGATGCATAAATTGCTCTTTGGTTCAGATTTCCCAGTAACTACCCCTGCGTATGCGATGCGGAAATTGCGTGGAGTAAATGACATTCTGGAAGGAACAAAACTTCCAAGAATTTCTCTTGAACAAATAGAACAGATAATTCATGCTGACGCATTAAATATTTTGGGTCTTGAAGATCCGCGCAAGAAGGCAAAGAAGTAAAATGGCGACTTCTATTCCCCAAAAATCCGGCATGAGAACTTATGACGATGGCGGACACTTTAGAATCGAAGTCCCATCCATCGAAGGGCCTCGCGTTTTTGAAGCGTTACTAAATTCGGCAAGGAATTTGGGAGTTACTGTCAATCGAATTTCACAGGGCAGCGGGGGAATGCTGCTACTTAAATCTGAAATTCGAGAAATGGTTAAACTAGGTGCGGAAAATAATGTAGAGGTTTGCTTGTTTGTTGGACCACGTGCTGGCTATGACGTCGGATTGTTGGCACATACCACAAGTAAATTTTCAGCTTATTCGTCGTTGCGCGGTAATGAGCAAATAAATAGCGCACTAGCCGATGTTGAAAGAGCAGTTGAATTTGGAATTAGAGGATTTCTAATCGGTGATATTGGCTTGCTTACAGTCTTACAAGAACGACAAGCTTCCGGCAAATTGCCAAAAAACATACATTGGAAAGTCAGCGCTTATCTTCCTGCCGGAAATGTGCCAACTGTTAAATTGCTAGAAAAACTTGGTGCGAGCAGCATAAATATTCCATCAGATCTCACTTACCTGCAAATTAGTGAACTTCGTGAAGCAGTTCAGATTCCCTTAGATATATATGTTGAAACTATGGATTCAAGTGGAGGAACGATTCGGCTCATTGAGATGTGCTCTCTCATTCGAGCTGGATCTCCACTTTGCGTAAAATTTGGTCTAGCAAATGCAAAGACTTTATATCCTGCCGGCGAGCATATGATCGAAGATGCGATAAAAATTGCGCAAGCTAAAGTAAAACGTGCTGCTATTGCAAAAGAGTGGCTGGATAGACTGGATCCCGAAATTAAGCAATCTTTCAATCACAACTCAACTGCAATCCCGGAGGTATAAATGGTTACATCTCGTTTATTTGCTGAACACAATCGTGAGAGCATTAAAGAAATTGCAGCAAATGGCGGATTGGCAATTATCCCGATTGGCGCTATTGAGCAACACGGCCCTCACCTGCCTGTATGGACTGATACTTTAAATGTCGAAACTATAACTAGAGCTGCAAGTGTTTTGGTAGATAAATCAATTCCAATTCTGGTAACCCCTACGCTTCCTTTTGGCTCTTCAGATCATCACTTGCCATTTGGTGGAACGATGTCGCTAGATACAAAAGTTTTACTTGACGTATTGATGAATCTCGGAACTTCATTACATAAATCAGGTTTTCGTAAAATTCTTTTCATTAACGGCCACGGCGGCAATCATGAAATTTTTCAACTTGCAGCCCGTGATTTGGCTCTGAGGCTAGATATTCATGCAGCGGCAGCATCATGGTGGTCAGTGGCTTGGAGTCGAATCAAAGAAACAGCAGCATTTGATTTTGGCCGAGTACCTGGACATGCAGGAGCATTTGAGTATGCGATCGTAAAGGCAATTGCGCCTCATCTAGTCGGGACAGATTTAGTTCCATCACTTTGGCCAGATAAAGATTCACCAACAAAACGTGATTCTTGGATCTCTCCAATGCGTGTAGAACTAGCTGGCTCTTGGATAAAGATGAATGGCTATGGAGACAACCCTGGCGCGATTCCAGATGATCTTGGTAAAGAGTTGCTTAAGTTGAGTATTGATGGCGTTCGTGAAGCCATTGAGAGTTTTTACTATTCAGCAACTGCAGCCGAAAAGGAAATTGGCAACTAATGATTACGGTTTCAAGAACTAATTCGCAGAGCAATTACAGTCCAGACCTGCCAGCAGTTCTTGAAATCTCATCTGGTGATCGTGTTCAATTTTCGACCTACGATGCGCGCGGTGGTGCTCTTTTAGATCAGCGCCCAACAGGGACAGCTTTTGATTTGCCAAAACCTATTCCTGGCAAAGGCAATCCTGTTACTGGGCCGATCGCAATAAAAGGCGCAAAACCTGGTGATGCCCTTTTGGTCCACATACTTTCGATTACCTGCGATCCGATTGGCTGGTGTGGCGGACATGCTCATGCCGGTGCTGTAAATCCAGGACGAGTTCCAAATCCATTGGGTCGCGTTTGTGAAGTTTCACCCCACGGTGTGGTCTTTTCTCCAGAGATAACAATCCCATTGCGTCCCATGATTGGTTGCATTGGTACTGCGCCGTTAGAAAGTGCAACGACCGGAGTTGCTTGG
Organism: uncultured Actinomycetes bacterium; assembly: GCA_903902965.1. Taxonomy (GTDB): domain Bacteria; phylum Actinomycetota; class Actinomycetes; order Nanopelagicales; family Nanopelagicaceae; genus UBA3012. The sequence continues at coordinate 1,768 of CAIUXE010000039.1, read as the reverse complement.
ACTCATGGCGGAAATATGGATCAACCTGTTGTGCGTTCGAATACTTCAATTTTGCTTCCCGTATTTGTTGAAGGCGCATTGCTGTACATAGGAGATATTCATGCCACGCAGGGAGATGGCGAAATCTCAGGCGTTGGCTTGGAGATTGGCGCTGAGGTTGTCGTTGAAGTCGAATTAATTCCAGGCGCTGCGCCTGAATGGCCTTGGCTAATAAACGACGAAGCTGTCATGGTCTTAACTGTAGGTGAGAATTTTGAGAAGAGTTCATACACGGCAATTGATCAAGGCATGAAGTTATTGGAAAACAAATTAAATTTAGCGCCGGCTGATGCCCTTGCACTTCTTTCAATTTGTGGAGATGTGCGTCTTGGTGGATTTTATGGAATTCCTCATGTAACTACACGGTTAGAAATTCCAAGACATTTAAATGTAGCGCCAGATGGATTGCACAAGGGAACTAAATGATTGTTGATGTCCACTCGCATGTAATGTGGTATCCAGATCATGTTGCTGAAGATTTTGCTGCAGAAGCTCTCGCATCTAAATTAGTGAAGTTAGAACAATCTGGGGGAAAAGCACACGCAGCCTCTTTAGATTTACACTCATATGACTCAACACCAGAACAACATTGGGATGCATGTAAAGATACTGCTGACAGAACTGTAGTTTTTGGACTTCAGGCTAAAGCAACAGGTGTTTGGGTACCAAATGAAGTTATAGCAACTTATGTTGCACAACATTCAGATAAATTAGTTGGTTGGGCATCTGTAGATCCAACACAGCCAGGTCATGTGGAAGAGTTAAATCACTGTGTCCATGATCTTGGTTTAAGAGGCCTAAAAGTTGGTCCTGCTTATCAACATTTCGATCCAACCGATAAACAGTATTGGCCGGTATTCGCGCTCTGTGAGAAATTGGATATTCCAGTTATTTGGCACCAAGGCACTACTTTCCCAAGTAAAGCAAATTTGCGAGTATCCAATCCATTGATGTTGGAAGACATAACTATGGCGTTCCCAAATTTACGGATGATTGTTGCCCACGTCGGGCATCCTTGGGAAACTGACCTAATTGCTTTACTACGTAAAGCACCAAACCTTTATACAGATATTTCTGCTGTTCACTATCGCCCCTGGAGATATTGGCAAACGATGGTTACAGCGATGGAGTATGGGGTAACCCATAAATTTGTACTTGGCTCAGATTTTCCTTCAGCAAAAGTAGATCAAGTGATTGACGGATTACGGAACATTAATGCAGTGGCAAAAAGTCCGGGGATGCCACAAATTCCTGAGAAAATAATTGAGCAAATAATTAATGAAAACTGGAAACGCGTTCTCCCAGAACTAGGAAATTAAGTAAAGTGTCAAAAATCAAACAGGTACGAGTCCACCTAGTTTTAATTGAACGTAAAAAAGAGATTTTGCCTAAGACATCACATGGTTCTACAACCCATAACGAGTATGTAATTATCGAAATTGAAACAACAGATGGAGTTATTGGTGTTGGTGAAGTAACTTGTGCGGTTGGCTGGAATGGAGAAGAGGGTGTTGGCTCGGCGGATCTATTAAAACGAAAAATCTCTCCTGCGATAACTGGAATTGAAGTTGGGAATTGGCTCGATATATCTACAGCGATAGAGCAATGGACTAGGCACCGGCCATTTTTGCGGGCTGGCGTAGAAATGGCGTGTTTGGATGCAGAAGGAAAGTTAAGTAATAAAAATGTTTCAACACTATTAGGCGGAGCAAGAAGAACGCACTTTGAT
>CAIUXE010000038.1 GCA_903902965.1 uncultured Actinomycetes bacterium | reverse complement strand
GAAAGTTACTATCATTTGCACTGCTGGTAAAAAGGTTAAGAAAATTACAGGGACTAAACCTGTATGTCCTAGGGGTTACAGCATAAAGAAATAAACTTAATGATTATTTTGACCAAAAAATTTAGATTAAATTTTATTTAAAGAGTTGTAAATCGAACTTAGCGGTTGTCAGCATGTGCGGAATTGTCAAAGCCCAAATGATTACCAAAATTGTCCAAAGTAAACCGGTATCGAAATATTCTGGACGGAAGAACATAAGTCCAAGTGCTAAAGCGATTGTTCCGAAAACTGCATAAAGACCGGGTATAACAGCGGACATAAAAGCCTTAAGTGGCTTTATAGAACGTGCATGCAAAAGAGCTTTAGGTAATTTAGGGACGAGTCTTGCCGTATGGCGGACGGCATGCCAGCAACCGAAATAAACTGCAAAAGCAATTAATGGTGGTGTTAATAAAGACAAAATGGCTAAAAGAAGCAGGTCAAGCGAAGATTGGAAATTCTTTTTTATGAGCAGTAGCAACAACCCGATCAGCGCTAAAGCCAATGTGATATTTCGCAAAGTTTGATTAATGGAACCTGACCAATTAGCTAGTTCAGGATTAATGCGGTTCAAGGCAGAGATGGCTCGAGAATCTGTCAACGGCAAGACAATAGGTAAAAATCCAGCAGGTAGGGCGTAAGTGGAAACTTTGAGAAATACATCTTTAGTTATACCGCGCGACTCATTCCACTCACTCTTGAATGCACCATCACCAAAACCAAAGTGCAGGGCACTTATTACCAGAATTAAATGAAAACCAATCTGGCTCCAAGTAGCTATTGCGAAACCTGCAGCCACCGCCAACAAGACATAAAAGAATATGAATGTAATAAATCGAACTCGAGATTCTCTTGGAATAGTAATTAAGTGATCGATTGCACCATGGGGAATGCCAATCAAAAGCGCAATTACAGCAATGACTATCTGTCCGGATAAAAGGAGTTCAAAGGAAATCAGATCGAAGATTCCAAAAGTAATGATGGCTCCAATAACGGCAATTCGAGAAGCACGGGAAGCAAGTTCATAAACTCTGGAAAGACCGATATCCATGAGGCTAGGTTATGGGAAATAGGGAAAATTTGGGAGAGAATTAGCCGTGGCTCAATTTCATTACCTGATGGTTCTCGCATTCATTGGGGTTTGCGCTGTATTTGTTAATTTGGGATTCAGGCTCAGGATTCGAAGTAAGTGGAAACTCTTTCTGATGACTGACGCAGTCATTTTGGCTATCTATTTGGCTTGGGATTTTTGGGCGGTAGCAAAAGGAAGTTGGTTCTTTGACAAAGAACAAACACTAGGGATTTATATATTTTCTAGGTTACCAATTGAGGAAATTCTTTTCTTTATATTAGTTCCGTTAATGGTTGTCTTAACATACTTAGCTTTAATTAAGTTAAGTAAACCTTCAAGCAAAGCGAAAAACTAAAATGATTTATGCCGATGTCGCCCTAAATGCTGTTGTAGTAGCAATTCTATTTGATCTCTATTTATTACGATCAGAAATGATGACTCGTAAAATATTCTGGAAAACTTATTTTTTGATATTACCTTTTCAGCTTTTAACAAACTGGTGGTTAACTTCTAATAACATTGTTATGTATTCAGAAGGTGAAATAATTGGGACTAGAGTTGCTGGCGCGCCATTGGAAGATTTGTTATTTGGATTTTCAATGATCTTGTTAACTTTATCGTTTTGGGAATTTTTTGCTAAACGTAATTTGCCTGATAAAGTTGCGAAGTGATCTACGGTACAAACACTGCAATTTACCTTCAAAGTTTTGGTGGATTTGCAGCAGTCTTAATTTTAATTTTCATCTTGAAGTGGGCATTCCCCACAAAAAAAGATCCTGTGGAAGTGGCTCGCCAAAGAGCGATCAAGAAATCTCTACGCAGGTTGCAAAGAAAGTAATTTGCTGTAGAGATTCCTTTACCAAGAGCATTAATTGGGCGACTTATGTAAAATTCATCTTTAAGATATTGAAATTAATTGAATTAACTTATAGAATTTTTTCATGATTTTGACCTCAATTAAAAAATACCTCGCAATATTTTTATCAACTTTATTGATTTTTACTTTCTCAGTAGCTTCGCAAAGTGCAAGTGCGGCAACGCCTAAAGCAGGAGCAAAGTGCACTGAAAATGGTAAAAAAGTTACTGCAAATAATCTGACGTTCACTTGCAAATACAGTGGTAAAAAATTACTCTGGTCAAAAGGAATTGCGGTTAAGATTTCAAAGCAAGTAGTTTCGGGTGGAGATAATTCCGTCACTGAAGGAAATTTGTGTGATCCAGCACAAAGCATGACTGCTAAATCTAATACTGGCGCAACGCTTGCATGTACTAAAGGCCAAGATGGTAAATCGTCATGGCGTTCCCCAAGTGAAGGCCAAGGACAAGGAAAAGGCCCAGGACAAGGCCAAAGTCAAAGTCAAAGTCAAGGTGAGGGTAATAACAATTCAAATAATAAAAATACAGAGCAAAACCAAAGTGGTTCTTTCGCGTTGGGCCAACTTGGCGCACCATGTTCTAAAGATGGAGAGCTTGGTTGGAATGGATTGTTAGTAGCCGTTTGTAAATCTGGAAAAGTTCGGTATGCGTTAGCAACCGATGTTCCAAAAACCCCAAGTGGTGGATACACATCGCGACCTATTTGGTACCCGACCCTTGCTCAAATAATGGGTGGCAATAACGCGGCAGAACCAAAATGCTCTCCCAGTTCTGTTACTTTTACAAAGCCAGTTGTTCCGCTGGACAAAATGGCAGCATCAATTCCTTATGGAATGATGGTTAGTGGACACGTAACTCCGATTGACCACGGATACTTTGGAATCACAACGCTTGCAAAAGCACAATCTGAAAAAACTGAAGCAGATTGGATTCCAGTTACAGCTCCCGCTGATGGCACTATTACTGAATTATCAAGTTTAGGTACGGCTTCTACGAGCAGAGTAGTGATTGATCATGGATGTAATCTTTATTCCGTTTACATGGTGCTCAATAAGCCAAGTGGCGTACTTGCAAGCTATGTTAATGAATTAGCGGCAAGAGGTTCAGTCAATTTAAGTATAAAAGTGAAAGCTGGAGATGAATTCGGCCGCCAACGTGACAATATGTTAGATTTCAACGTTTTTGATGGAACTCAATGGCTTTCCGGATTTGCAAACCCGCAGGCATACTTGTCTGCAGAGACTTGGAAGCCCTATACCGCTGATTTCTTGCCATTCTTTGCCCCTGAGATCCGAAGTGGAATTGAAAAGTGGATGCAAAGAACCTCATCTCCTCGAAGTGGAAAAATTGATTACGACGTTATTGGTGCCGCATCAGGTAACTGGTTTATTGATGGAACAAATGGATATAGCGGTATTGCAAATTCTGTTTTTGAAAATGCGACATCAATCGTTGGTGGGGGACAAATTGCTGGTAAAAATGATTACTCGTGGAGTCATTTAGCAATAGCTCCGCATGAAGTAGATAACTCCCAATGGATATTTTCAACTGGGTGGTTTAATGATCCAAAAGGTGATGCGACCCAATTGCTATTAATTGTTGGAGCAGGCCAAATCACTCCAGACAAGTTAACCTCTGCAAATGGAGCTGTGACATACCAACTTGCACAAGCCTCTCCCATTGAGCCGGCTGGTTCGCCTCTTAGAACACCTGGGTCAATGGCCCCTTGGGCTGTTGGATACAAAATTGGAGCTGGAGCAAGTAAAGGTAATGTCACTTTACAAGTCAACTCAGATAATTCCATGTCAGTTCAAATCAATTCGACAGACAAGCGAACGTACAGAAGATGAATGTCCATCCAAGAGGGTTAATTCAGTAAAGCCCGCTATTGCATATTTTCACTATCTAGTTAGAGTCCAAGTATGAATCAGAGGCGCTTATTAAAGTTTTTAGCAGCCTTTCTATCAGTTGCATTGATCTCGATGCTATCGATAAGTTCACAAGCATTTGCCGCAGTTAAATTAGGTAGTGCGTGCACTAAGCCCGGTGATATCAAAAAAGTTTCAGGCAAAACGTTGATGTGTGATAAGAAAAATAAAAAGTTAGTTTGGGTAGCTGCAACAAATTCGATTAGTAAAAGTAGCCCTACCGTTACCAAAGTAGATCCAAACAAAGTAGATCCAAACAAAGTAGATCCAAACAAAGTAGATCCAAACAAAGTAGATCCAAACAAAGTAGATCCAAACAAAGTAGATCCAAACAAAGTAGAT
>CAIUXE010000037.1 GCA_903902965.1 uncultured Actinomycetes bacterium | reverse complement strand
GTTGTTATGACCATTGTTTATATTGCGCTGACTTTCGATAGCGTTAATTGGCAAGCGGTAAGTGCGATCAAAGATGGAACATCACAAGGTTTTATTGGTGCCTTAATCTTTGGCATTACTGGTATTGGTTTAGGGTGGGTGAATTCTGCAGCTGATTATTCGCGCTATTTGCCTCGAACAGTTCCCAGCAAGGCCGTTGTTGGGTGGACCGTATTAGGTGCATCCTTAGTTCCAATTGTTTTAGTTATCTACGGATCAGCTTTGGCTGGAAGTAGTAAAGAGTTAAGTGATGCAATTGCTATGGATCCAATTGGGGCCCTCACTACCTTGCTTCCAACTTGGTATCTAATTCCATTTGCACTAGTTGCAGTGCTTGGTTTGGTGGGTGGTGCAATTCTTGATCTTTATTCTTCTGGATTAACCCTTGTTTCTATCGGTTTACCGGTCAAGCGCCATATTGCTGCCTCAATTGATGCCCTCATCATGTTGGCTGGAACCATCTATATTGTTTGGTTTGCTGATAATTTCTTTGCACCATTTCAAGGCTTTCTCATTACCTTAGGTGTGCCAGTTGCGGTGTGGTCTGCAATTTTTGTGGCTGATGTGCTCATGCGAAATAATCCTTACTCAGAGGTTGATCTATATAACCCAGTGGGTCGATACGGTGCGTGGAACAAAAAATCACTTGCATTAATGGCGCTGGGTTCAGTGATTGGTTGGGGATTGGTCACAAATACTTTTGCTTCCTGGTTATCGTGGCAGGGCTATTTACTCTTCCTTATTGGTGGCAAAAATGGAGCTTGGGCTTATGCAAACGTCGGAGTCATTGCGGCTCTGCTCATTGGTTTCATAGGACACATTCTTCTATCGAGAAAATCTATAGCTGAGCAGGAGTCCTTCTAAGCCAGATGTATCCAGCTAGGCCAGAGATAATCGCTGAAACAAATAACCCTAAACGCACTTGATCTAACTCCACCTCAGAGCGTGCAGCGATATCGGCAATTACTAAAGCAACTGTTAACCCCATACCGGCCAAGGTAGCAATGCCAGTGATCTCCTTAATGCCAATATTTGCATGACCACCAAAGCGCAAAGCTAACCAGGCAAAGATAGTGATTCCGATGATCTTTCCAATAGACCTGGCGATGATGATGGCGATGGTTGTTTGTGAAGTGAAGGCGCTGATATTGATATCAAGGGGAATATTAACAACGACAATAACGGGCACGATGAAATAGGTTGACACTGGTGTTAAAACCTTGACTACTTTATGGAGTGCATGAGTGCGCAGCGGCAGTAGGAATCCGATTGTGGCTGCAACTAAAGTAGTGAGGGCCTTAATCGGCTCCAAATCATCGCCGTAGAAGATGGCAAGAACAATGAGGGAAAATAAGTCATCAGCAATTGCAAGAGTTAAGAGGAATAAGCGAACATGTGGGTTAACTCGCTTGCCTAATAGAGAGAGCACACCTAAAGCAAGGGCTATATCTGTTGGCATGGAAGCTGCCCACACATGAGAGCCAGGATTGATGAGCACATAGATTGCGGCAGGAACAAGCATTCCACCTAAAGCGGCAACAATTGGAACAAGGGCGGTTTTAAAATCCTTGATGCCATTCTTAATCTCAAGACCAACTAGAAAGAAGAAGATTGCGATTAAGGCATCTAGGAACATG